>JAUNVT010000083.1 GCA_030540655.1 Rhodobacterales bacterium | reverse complement strand
GCTGGGAGGCCTGACCATCCCGACAACGTCGCAAGGGTATGGTGATCCCGAACGATGGGCACAAGCCCCGGGCCCTGTCAAAGCGTTCGGGATCGAAGGAACCGGATCGTATGGCGCAGGTCTTTCCAAAGTGCCGCAAGCCAAAGGCCACACAGTCATTGAGGTGATGCGCCCCAATCGCCAGCTTCGTTATCTTCATGGCACATCTGACAACCCCGATGCCGAGGGTGCCGCGCGGTCTGGTCTGAGCGGCCAAGCGACCGGGCGTGCCAAGACACGGGATTGGATCGGCTGAGATGACCCGACATCTGAAAATCGCCCGCGACAGCGCTGTCAAAAGCAGATCACACGCCATGATTACGCTGAAAACACTGCTCATCAACGCACCCACCCAGTTGCGAGACAGTCTTGATCAAGGCAGCGGAAAGATCACGTCGGTTCGTCATGTCGCAGCCCTGCGACCAGGAGAAATGACGTCTCCGACAGCCTCGGCCAAGGCGGCCATGCGCGCGATTGCAAGGCGCTGGCTCTCCTTGCACGAAGAGGTTCAACAGCTTGACCAACACCTGGAAAGCCTTGTTCGCGACCGTGCGCCAGAACGCATGAATGCGCATGGCATCTCGACGATGACGGTGGCGGACATGCTGATCCTCGTCGGCGACAACCCCGAACGGATCAAATCCGAGGCTGCCTTGGCAAAGCTCTGCGGTGTCTGCCCGATCCCAGCGTCAAGCGGCAAGACGAACCGCATGCGCCTGAACCGCGGTGGCAATCGCCAGGCCAATGCGGCCCTCCATCGGGTAGCCATCGTCCGAATGCGCGATCACCAGCCGACACGGGCTTGCGTGGCCAAACGAACTGCTGACGGAAAGGGCAAGCGCGAGATCATTCGATGCCAGAAGCGATACATCGTTCGTGAAATCTACCGGCATCCTTGTGTGCAGCCTGCAGCAAGCGGCACCGCTTGACAAATATAGGAGCATCACAGGGGGCCAGCTACCACATCGGATTCCCATGGTGAATCCCAAGCAGCCTTTGTGCAACAACGCCATGGCTAGGTGGAATGGGCGGATTTCTTGTTAGATGGAAGTATAGAAACTATACTATTTTAAGCATATATTGCTTCTCATGAAGTTCGAGTATGACCCTGACAAGAGCGCCGCGAACCGCGAAAAGCACGGGATCGACTTCGAGGAGGCCCAAGCCCTCTGGAAGGATCCTTATCTGATCGAGGCTCCCGCCAACGTCACGGATGAGCCGCGCTTTCTGGCGGTTGGCATGATCGGGGCCAGGCACTGGACGGCGGTCTACACATACCGGAGCGACTGGGTGCGGATCATCTCCGTGCGCCGCGCTCGCAAGCAGGAGGTTGACCACTATGAAGGCGACTGAATTCGACAAACGCTTCGACGCGGGCGAAGACATGTCTGCCCATGTCGATTGGACAAAGGCGCGCCGCCTCAATGTAGAGGCCAAGCGGGTGAATGTGGATTTTCCGACCTGGATGGTTGCCGGTCTGGACCGGCAGGCCCAGAAGCTCGGCATCACCCGTCAGGCGCTGATCAAGATGTGGATCGCTGAGCGGCTGGAGTGACGGACGCGCTGGCGCGGGAGCGTCCGGTGAAACAGGGGCAAAACCATTCAGTTTGATAAAAGCACAATTTCTATGAAATAGGCTCTTACTAAGGAAGTTGATTTTATCTACGTTGATAGGTGAAGTACGGCTGAGTTAGCCTGAGGTTAATATGTCTAATTCATCTAATCTATCTCATCTGCAAGTCCGACAGGCTAATTATGTGCCGCTGTCTCCGTTATCGTTTTTACAACGATCCGCAGACGCTTTTCGACACAAGGCGGCAGTCAAGGACGGCAAAACTGTGCTAACATACAACGACCTGCAGCAGCGATGCTGTGCGTTTGCGAGCGCATTGATAAACGCTGGATTGCGACCAGGGGATATTGTTTCAGTGATGATGCGTAACACCCATCATGTTCTGGAGGCTCATTATAGCGTTCCTCTTGCAGGGGGGATTATAAATGCGATCAACACAAGGCTGGATAGTAAGAGTGTTGGGTATATTCTTGACCACAGTACTGCGCGCTTTCTTCTTGTGGATGCCGAATCCGTAGGTGTCGCGTGTGAAGCGGTCGCTTTGGTGGATCACAAGATAAAGATCATTATCACTGGGATGGCTGATTGCCCCAAAGAATTGGTTGATTACGAAGAGTTTTTAGCCACTTGCTCCGGCAATAGTTGCCCTACTGTATTAGAAGATGAATGGTCGCCTATCAGCCTTGGCTACACCTCAGGCACAACGGGAAAGCCAAAAGGCGTTTTGTGCCACCATCGTGGGGCCTACATCAACAGTCTCGGGAATGTCCTTGCAGCCCGAATGGATGATCGTACAAATTATCTGTGGACGTTGCCAATGTTTCATTGCAACGGTTGGAGTCATACTTGGGGCGTGACGGCCGTTGGTGGCACACATGTTTGTCTGCCACGGATAGATCCTGAGTACATCATGCAATTAATCGAAGGTGAGGGCATCACCCACATGTGTGCCGCACCGGTTGTTATGAAAATGATGCTGCATTGGGCTGAGGCTCACAATTATCGTTTATCCCAGCCGGTGCGGATTCTGACGGGTGGGGCGCCGCCCGCCAGTCGCACAATAATTGAGATGGAAGAAATCGGATTCCAAGTAATCCAGATTTTTGGCCAAACAGAAACCACTGGTCCAAGCCTGATTTGGGAGGAATCCCCCGACCATGAGATGCTATCCATTCAGGATCGCGCACGTCTGAAAACTCGCCAAGGTCATCGCCATGTCACGGTCGAGGGGGCAATCGTAGCGAACCCTGAAACCCTTCAAGAACTGCCGCGCGATGGCACATCAATGGGAGAATTGATGCTACGCGGCAATTCAGTGATGATGGGCTATCTGAACGATCCCGATGCAACAAACGTAGCACTGCGTGGTGGATGGTTTCATACCGGCGATCTAGCTGTACGTCATCCGGATGGAAGCTTCGAAATCAAGGATCGAGCTAAAGATATCATAATTTCTGGCGGCGAGAATATTTCGTGTTTGGAAATCGAAGAGGTGCTTCATCTACACATTGATGTCCAGCACGTAGCCGTTGTCGCTCGTCAAGATGAGAAATGGGGTGAACACCCTTGCGCATTCATAGAGTTGAAACCGGGTGCGGAAAAAATCACTGAAGTTGAGCTTATCGAATTTTGCCGTGGGCACTTGGCCGGGTTCAAAATTCCAAAATCTATCATTTTCGGGGTTCTTCCAAAAACTGAGACCGGCAAGATTCAGAAATTCTTGTTGCGGGAAAGGTTGCGTCATTTTGACCAAGTTGTCGAAGTTAGGAAGTGAATAGTGGTCTCTGATAACAATGTACCTGCGCCCAAGATTCCGCCGAGAAATAGAGACCGGACACGAACCAAGGAACGCATTCTTCAAGTTGCCATCCAAGAATTTAGTGGCAAAGGTTTAGATGGTGCGCGTGTTGAACAGATTGCCAAGAAGGCTGAAGTTAATATGCGAATGATTTACCACTATTACGAAAATAAAGAGAATCTTTACATTGCTTCACTGGAACGTGTCTATTCCGATGTCCGCCACGCCGAGACTAGTCTCGATATCGAAAATTTGCGCCCTGAGATGGCGTTTCGTACCTTGATACGTTTCACCTTTGATCACTTTCAGAATAACACTGATCTGGTCAGCTTGGTGATGGGCGAGAACATGTTACAGGCGCGCTACCTCAAGCAGTCTCAAATGGTGCCGCAATTAACCGACCGTCTGCGGGGCGTAGTCGCCTCTACCCTGAAACGCGGGCAGGAGAATGACCAGTTTCGTAAGGATATCGATCCACAGCAATTCTGGTTCACGATGTTTTCGCTGTGTTGGGTACCGGTTTCAAACAGGTTTACTATGTCGTGGACTTTGCAAACAAATTTGCAAGACAGTGTCTGGAAGGAGCAAACTAAACTTCATATTGAAGATGTGCTCTTGACCTATTTGCTGTGCTAATTGCTTGGAGAATGGTTATCTAAGTTCGACCGTTGCCCTTTTAATTAGCATGATACGGGCGCAGCTGTTTACTGCTGCACCCGTATCATGCTTATGTCCGGATCTGGAGATTTGATATGCTAACGTCAGGAAATAAATTTCTCGCGAGCGTTAAGGAAGGTCGTGTCGGCCGCTTTGGTATAGGGCGCAACCTTGGTGAGGAAGGTTGTCATGCTTTCATGGATGCGTCCGCTCATCGGTGATTTACTCGCCTCGTCGGTGACTACCTCCGTAGAAATCTTTGCCAAAGACTCAAGCGTGTCGCTACTGAGATATTTTACGCTCACGTTATGATCGTTGGTCAAAACCTGTAGTGCATCGGCATTGCGTGCCACATATTCGCTCATCACGACTTCATTCGCCAACCCGTTTGCGCCGCGCACGATTTCTTTTAGATCATCGTCCAATGACTCCCATTCCTTCATGTTGATGAAGCAATCCATGATGCCGCTCGGCTCCTGCCAGCCTGGCCAATAGTAGTATTTGGCTGCTTGGTAGAGTCCGAAAGCGAGATCGTTCAAGGGGCCGACAAACTCAGCCGCATCGATATTACTTGTCTGCAGGGCTTGCTGCACTTCGCCTAGTGGAATGCTTATTACTGTCGCGCCGGCTGCAGCGACCACCCTGCCACCTAAGCCACCGATCCGCATTTTCAAACCTTTATAGTCCTCAATCGAGTTTATCTCGCGGTTAAACCAGCCATGACCTTGGGCCATGACGTTGCCGCTGACAAAGAACTTGAGGCCGAGTTCGTTATAAAGTTCCTCGGACAGTTCGTTGCCGCCGCCATAGCGAAACCACGCATACTGCTCTTGCGGGGTCAAGCCAAACGGCACAGGTGCGAGAAAGTTCATCGCAGGATGCACTCCAGACCAATAGGACGGATAGCCGTGTCCCATTTCGACAGCGCCACTTGCGACAGCGTTAAGTGCCTCAAACGCCGGAACAATTTCTCCGGCACCATAGAGATCAACAGTCAACCGTCCGTTGGACGCCTTGCTTACAAAGTCGGCCACAACCTTGGCACCCGTCATCAACCCAGGAGAGCCTTTGGGCCATGTCGTGATCATGCGCCACTTTTTACGGTCCTGCGATAGGGCCGGCGCTGCAAGGGTAGAAGCAACTCCTGCTGTTACTGCGCCCAACGTACCTCGGGTCAAAAAAGCTCTTCGTTCCATATTTAGTATTTCCTCATGTTGTTATTTGGGGATTGTCTCAGTGGAAAACCAGTTACTTTATGAGATCGGGAAGCCATGTGATCACGTCAGGAACAAGAACAATAAAAATGATGAATGCGACTTGGATCATGATAAATGGCAGCACACCACGATAGATCGTCGTTGTTTCCAATTGATCAGTCGTGCCTTGGAGGTAGAAGATAGCAAACCCGAAAGGCGGCGTAAGATAAGCTGCCTGTAAGGTCAAAGCCATGGTGACACCAACCACCAGCGGATCGGCTCCTAACATGAACAGAACTGGGGCAAATATCGGCACTGTGATGAAGATGATCTCAAATGTGTCCAGAAAGAATCCCAGAACAAACAAGATTAGGAGGACAGTCATGGTTGCTCCCATCAGACCGCCCGGCACTAGAGACAGACTGTCCTGCGCCAGTTGCTCGCCACCAAGACCTCGGAATACCAGCGAAAAGAAAGTTGCCCCAATTAGAATAATAAAAATCATAGTACTGATCAGCACTGTCGATGTGGAGACCTGACGCATAATCGGAAGGTTCAGGCGGCCGCGGCATGCTGCGAGAAGCAGGGCGCCAACCGCACCGACCGAGGCCGATTCCGATGCAGTAGCAAAGCCGCCGAGGATCGACCCCAGAACCAGAACAATCAAAAGAAGCGGAGGAAAGAGGCTCTTCAAAGCCTTCGTCATCAACCCCTGCTCTGCTAAATCGTTTGGAACCGGCGGACAGGTTTCAGGCCGTACCAGCGAATAAACCCACACAAAAATGATATAGCAAAGCGCGAGCAAAATCCCCGGAACCATTGCGCCAGCAAATAGATCCGAAGTAGATACAGGCGAAGCGGCGAAATTACCCATCGCCATACTCGCTTCCATGTAAGTGCCTTGCAGCTGATGCGCGAGTACGATTAGCACCGTCGAGGGCGGTATAATTTGCGCGAGGGCGCCCGATGCGCAGACGATTCCTGAAGTCAGCTTCTTATCATAGCCCGCACGCAACATCGTGGGAACACTAATCAATCCCATTGTCACCACCGTTGCTCCAACGATACCCGTCGACGCTGCCAGCAACGTTCCAACGATGATAACTGATATACCCAAGCCCCCAGGCCGCTTTCCGAACAGCTGCCCCATGGTTTCCAGAAGCTCTTGGGCAATCTTAGACTTTTCCAGCGTCACGCCCATAAATATGAATAATGGTATTGCGACTAAAGTGTCGCTTGTCGCAATCCCGTAAATTCGGCTCAGGAGACTGGACATCAAGGGCCAGTAGAAAACATCAAAGTATGACGCGACAAAGGCAAAAATGGTGGCCACACCGCCTAAGGTGAAGGCTACAGGAAAGCCAAGAAGAAGAGCGGCAAACGTAGAAATCACCATTAGGATAGAAAGAATCTCACCCAGACCAAGACCGTTCATGCTGTGTCCTCTGTCCGAGGAGTAATGAGCACCTTCCAGCTTTCCCAGATCAAAACAATTCCATGCAAGATGCACGTCACGCAAAAAACAAGGATAAAACCCTTTAACACATATGCATAATCAAGACCCGAAATGCTGGTGGATCGCTCGCCCAATCGCCATGAGGTGATAACTTGCGGCAAGCTCAGGTAGAACAATCCCCCGCAGGTCACGAAAAGTAGAAAGACGACGCCAATGATGTTGATGCGTGCCTTACCGCGTTCGCTCGCCCGGCTATAGAAGACGTCGACCCGGACATGCGCATTATTCTGGAACGTGTACGCTGCAGCCGACAGAAACGCGACGCCGTGCCCCCAGACGAACAACTCTTGCAGCCAAATATATCCAATTCCGAATCCATAGCGTAGAATCACCACTGAAAAACAGATCAGAACAATCGGGAGCATCAGCCAAGCGGCCAAAACTCCAATCCCATGGTTCACCGTATTGATTGTCCGTATGATTACTGGTGCGTCGCCTGTCTGTAACTCTGCATTCATCTGAATTCCCGTCACCTGTCTGTAGAGCCGAAATCTCCGAAAATTTGCGCGGCGTAATCGGCCAAATTTACCTTCCACTCTCCGATGGAATATGTCATAAAACGCTTACTTACTTGAGTATGTCAACGGTTTTTATTGCTCTTTGACTGTTTGCTTCTCTACAAAAAGTACGTTTACAAACTTTGTGCATTTTTTGTTGTCAGCTAAGCGACGTATCCTGGAGCCTAGCTCTCATGACGTCATCAGTTCCATGAAAAGTTACAAATACACTTTATAAGCGCAAAAACGGGTCTTTCATGTTCCTAACTGCCATCAGTTTTTAGCTGACAAAAAAGTAAGTCCGACCTCTGCACAACCTATGATGCATTAGCGGCCTAGAGGCGCGTCGCGTCAGCCTCAAGCGTCCAAGTTTTTTATTGACGTGTGGTAAGTAAGAAGATAATTACAACTTAATAAGGTCATCATCTGGGGTCGCACCATGAAAACCACACAGCAGTCGCTCGCCGATCAAAGTGATATCAGTACAGATGCGCATTCATTTATCGATTTTGAGCTGTTCAAGAACGAACTATTTGCGATCGCTGACGAAATGGCCGTCACCATCTGCCGCACGACTTATTCAGGTGTGTTGCGCGACAATATGGATTTTTCGACGGGGATCGCGGATGCAGACGGGCGGCTTGTCGCGCAGGGTCTGACGCTGCCGGTGCATCTTGGATCGATCCGTACCGCGCTTGAGGCAGTGATCAATAAATTCGGCGGCGATATCCGTGAGGGTGACGTCTTTATCCTTAACGATCCGTTTGAAGGCGGCATGCATTTGCCCGATATCTTCATCCTCGAGCCGATTTTTCAAGATGGCAAGCGTATAGCTTTTGCCGCCTCTACCGCTCATCATGTCGATGTGGGGGGACATGTCCCAGGCTCTAACGCTGTTAATTCAACTGAAATTTATGCCGAGGGGCTTCGCATTCCGCCGCTCAAGCTATTTGACGTTGGCATCCGCAATGAAACGATCTGGGAGCTTCTGCGCGCGAACGTGCGCCTCCCAGTTCAGTTGTTGGGTGATTTGCGCGCACAGCTGGCAGCCTGTCGGATAGCTAATCGGAAGGTGATCGAGCTGTTCAATCGCTATGGCACGGATGCATCGCAAAAGTTCATGCAACGCGTGACGGATTATACTGAACGTCTTGCTCGGGCTGCCCTAGCCGACCTGCCTGACGGCGAGTTTTCCTTTGAGGACTGGATCGACGACGACGGCGTGGATATCGGTCAGCCGATCCGCCTCTTCGTGACCGTGCGCAAGAAGGGCGAGCACATCGAATTCGACTGGACCGGCTCGTCAGCACAGGTCAAGGGCGCGATTAACGCCACACTGTCCGTGACCGAGGCTGCGTCCTATACCGCGCTGCGTTCGATCATCCCGTCCGGTATTCCCAACAACGACGGCGTGTTTCGTGTTTTGACCACTACTGCCCCGAAAGGCACGATTGCTAATGTAGCCCTGCCTGGCGCTTGCGCGGCGCGCGCCCTAACAGGGTTTCGTATGGTCGACTGCGCCTTCGGCGCGTTGGCAATGATGGTGCCAGATCGGGTGTTCGCCGCTTCAGATGGCGGCAACGTGGGCGTCACCATCGCCGGGTTCAAATCTGAGGGCGATCGCTTTGTATATGTCGACTTCTCTTGTGGAACTTGGGGCGGGCGCCCTTGGGCCGACGGTATCGACGGTATCTCGAACATCTTTGTGAACATGGCTTCGCAGTCGGTCGAGCAGATCGAATCTGAGCATCCAATCGAAATCATGGCCTATGAATTCGCGCAGGACCGCTGCGGTGCGGGGAAGTATCGGGGTGGCGCCCCCTTCTACCGGGAATACCGCATTAAAGTGCCCGAAGCTATTTTGCAGTTTCGCGCCGACCGTCACACGGTCCGCCCCTACGGCCTCTATGGCGGAAAAGCAGGTCAGCCCGGTTCCGTCCAGATGATGACCAACGGCGTAAATCGGCACATCGGCTCAAAGGTGACTGAAGGCATCACCGAGCATAATCGCTTTAGCTACGTCTTGCCGGGCGGTGGCGGATGGGGCAGCCCTCTGGAGCGCGAACCGGATGCCGTGCTGCGCGATGTACGCAACGAGCTGGTTTCAAAGGGCCAGGCCCGCGATGTCTATGGCGTTATCCTCACCGGCAGCCCGCTTTCTGTAGAATACGATGCGACCGCCCGACAACGAAAAAACCTAGCAAAGACTACGAAGAACGAAACCGTCGCCTGGGGTGACTGAAGACCACGCCTCGAACATCAGGACTAATTTCATGCTAGACAAAGCCTCGAAAGCCAGCTGCCGCGTCGGGATCGACATCGGTGGAACATTCACCGACCTCGTGCTTGTCACAGGAGACGGGCGTACGCTTACCCGCAAGGTATCATCCACCCCAGACAATTACGCTAAAGCAATCACTGATGGCCTTACAAAATTCCTCGATGACTCGGGCCTAGCATTAAGCGATATCGAAGAATTTTTGCACGGCACGACCGTCGGATCGAACACTATTCTCGAGTTCAAGGGTGCGCATGTCGGTCTGATCACCACGCAGGGCTTTCGTGACATTCTTGAAATTCGTAACCTGCGCATGCCGAAGCTTTATGATCTGCATTGGGACAAGCCTATCCCGCTAGTCGAACGCTACATGCGGCGCACCGTCAATGAACGGATTGACGCACAGGGCAAGGTCAGCACAGCGCTGGAGCGGGCCGACGTAGAAAAGGTCGTGCGCGGTCTGCTCGATGACAAAGTCGAGGGTATCGCGGTCTGCCTCATCAACTCATACGTCAACCCCGAGCATGAGCGTATGATAGGTGAGATCATCGAAGAACTGGCCCCTGGTTTGCCTGTCAGCCTGAGTGTCGACGTTCTTCCTCAGATAAAGGAATACGAGCGCACGTCGACTACTGTTATCAACGCCTACATCCAGCCCATAGTCGCATCCTATCTCAAATCTCTGAGCGACGATCTGGGCGCCGGCGGAATGTCAGCGCCGATCCGTCTGATGCAGTCGAATGGCGGCCTTACCACTGCTGAGGATGCGTCACGACGTCCGGTGAGCATCGTCGAATCCGGCCCCGCAGCGGGTGTCGTCGGCGCAGTGCGCCATGCCGCCGACAGCGGGCATGTGAACCTCATCAGTTTCGACATGGGCGGCACTACTGCCAAGGCCGCCGTGGCCGAGGACAGCAAGTTCGTCCTGTCACAGCAGTATTCCGTCGGTGGTGGTATTATGATCTCGTCACGCCTTCTGACCGGTGGCGGATACCTTCTGGGCGTTCCGGCCATCGACGTAGCCGAAGTGGGCGCGGGCGGCGGATCGATTATCTGGATTGACAAAGGTGGCTCCATGCAGATCGGCCCCGAAAGCGCGGGCGCAGACCCCGGCCCGCTCTGCTATAATCGGGGCGGCGAACGCCCCACAATTACGGATGCCAACGTTCTTCTGGGGTATATCAACCCCGAATTTTTAGTCGGAGGCGAGCTTAAGCTCGACGCCGAGCGCAGCCGCGGATATTTTGAGCGGCTGCTGGCCAAACCGATGGGAACAGACGTGACCACCGCCGCATATGGCGCGCGCCATATCGCCATTTCCAATATGATCCGCGCGATCAAGGCCGTCTCCTCGGAACGTGGCCGCGATCCGCGCCGCTTCACGCTGTTTGCGCTTGGCGGCAATGGTGCGCTGTTCTCGTGCGACATGGCACGCGAGTTGGGCATCACTAATATTTTGGTACCACCCTCTGCCGGGCTCTTTTCAGCCTATGGGCTGCTTTATGCCGATGTTGAACATACTTACACCGAAACGTCCACGTCGCTTTTGCGCGACATTCCGAGCGATGAATGGAACAGCCGTTGGAAAACCTTGGAAGACAAGGCGTTGCGACAACTGAATGAGGATGGGTTTGACGGCTCGATCGTGGACCTCAACCGCCATGCCAGCATGCGCTACAAAGGCCAAACCTTCGAGATCGAGATTCCCATCGCCGATGGCCCGCTTAAAATGGCCGCCATTGAAGCGATCGAGGCTGCGTTCGGAGACGAACATGAGCTGACCTATGGCCACCGCGCATCTCTGGAAGAGCCGCTTCAGATGTGCGCGTTCAAACTGTCGGGCTCGGCCGCCGAGACCGGCAAGGCCCTGCCCGGTATTCCTGAGCGCGTAACGTCGACAGACACCAAGCCTCGCAGTCGTCAGGCCTATTTTGGCGCCGAGCATGGCTGGCGGGAAACCCCTATCGTGGCGCGCCAGGATCTTACATTCGAGCGACGCGGGCCTTTCATCATCGAGGAATACGACACGACGTGCGTAGTGCCGCCCGATGCAAAAGCCGTACTCGATGGGCGGGGTAACATCGCTATCACCATGGATCAGGGCTGACGCCCAAAAGTGAGGAGTTTGTGAATGTCGTCTGATCACACGCAGACCGAAACCCGCGTTCCCGGATATCTGGAATTGCGCGACCGACTGGCACAGCGCAACCGCGGGCTGCGCGACAAGGTGATGTCGCTGCCCGAGGCCATGACTCTGGTGCAGGATGGCGATCATGTCGCCATCGGCGGAAATACCTTTTCGCGCACACCTTTCGCCGCCTGCTGGGAATTGATCCGCCAAAAGCCCAAGAACCTGACGGTATCGCGCAGCATTACCTCGACCGAGGGGGATTTGTTCCTCGCGGGCGGGTGCGTCGATAAATACATGACCAGCTGGTTTGGTCAGGGCATCGTCTGGGGTCTCTCGCGCGTTCTGCGCGATCACGTTGAGAATAACCGCGTGATCTACGAAGAGTGGAGCCATATGAGCCTTGGCATGATGTATCGTGCCGGCGCCATGGGCCTGCCCTTCATGCCGACCCGAGTGATGATGGGCTCGACCATTCCCGACGCCTTGCAATCAAAGCTCGAAACGATGGTCTGTCCCTATTCCGGCGATAAGATGCTGCTCTTGCCTGCGATCAACCCCAACGTGGCACTGATCCATGTGCAGCGCGCCGACCGGTTCGGCAACGCGCAATATGATGGGCTGCCGTTCATGGATAACGATCTGGCGATGGCGGCTGACAAGGTAATCTTGACTACCGAAAGGATCATCGACAACGACGAGATTCGCTTGGCTTCGGATCATACCAGAATTCCGTTTATGACGGTCGATGCTGTGGTCGAAGTGCCGCGTGGCGCAGCTCCTCATGAATGTGCCGGTCATTACGAGCCCTTCTATTCCATGATGGACGACTACGCCGCCCAGACCCGCGCCGACGGGGTGACAGGTGCTGCCGCATTCATGGAGCGCGCTGTCTATGGCCCAGACGACTGGAATGATTTTCTGCGCATGATGAAAATGGACAAGTCAACCGGGGGGAACGCCTGATGACCATGCATAGCCAGACCGAGATGCCCGCTTATAGCACGACCGAACTTTTGTCAGTGATGTGCGCACGGGCCATGTCCGACGAGCAAATAATTTTTGCGGGTGTGGGCGTGCCGCTACTTGGCGCAACTGTAGCACAGCAGATGCATGCGCCGTCACTGACCATCCTGTTCGAGGGAGGGATCATAGGGCCGTTTATCCGTCCGGGTCGTTTACCCTCATCCACCAATGAAATGCGCACCGCAGAAAAGGCGAACATGCTGCTCAGTCCGACTGATGTGCTGGCGCTATTACAGCGCGGCTATGTCGATATAGGGTTTATCGGCGGCGCGCAGATCGATCAGTTTGCGAATGTTAACAGCTCCTACATTGGTCCCTATTCCGCGCCCAAGACGCGCCTGCCCGGTACCGGCGGTGGCAACGACATTGCCAGCCTGTCTGACACGATCATCATCATGCCCCATACCAAGCAACGATTTGTAGAAAAGGTAGATTTCATCACCAGCCCCGGCTATTGCGACGGCGGCACCTCACGCCGTGACAGCGGGCTAATCGCGGGTGGCGTCAAAAGTGTGATTACCAACCTGTGTACGTTCGAGTGTAACGCGCCAGAAAACGTACTGACAGTGACAGCTCTGAATCCCGGCGTCAGCTGTAAGGACGTCTTGGACAACATGGGCTTCCGGCCCGAATTCTCGGACAATTTGACTCAGAACGCACCGCCCACCGAAGAGGAGTTGAACATCCTGCGACGTCTCGACCCGGAAAAAATATATATCGGCAAATAAGCTGAAGCGAGCGTGCTCTGCCCCCTGAAAGCTGGAGCGTTTGCAGCTGGAGTTTTCCGCCAGGTTTCCGTGGCTGGGAGAGGAGCGGAATTACAGAAAGGCATCGAGGTTCACAAAGGCGCAGAAGGCGTTCATCCTGAAGCAGGGTGAAGAGGGCACGCCGGTTGCGGAGATCTGCCTGAAGGCAGAGATTAGCTAGGCGACCTGCTTCAACTGGAAGAAGCGGTATGCCGGGTTGCTGCCGGACGGGATGCGTCGGCTGAAGGCGCTCGAAGACGCGAACAGTCGCTTAACAGGCTGCTGAAGAAGTCCGATAACGTCCATGTTGACCTTGATCCGGACTCCTTTTCGGGCTCTCTCGTCGAATTGATGATAATGCCTCGCGATGGGCATCAAGCAGCTTGACGAAAATCACGCTCCGAAAGCCTTTTTCAGCGGCCTGTTAAAGGGGGTGGCCGGATGCCCCGGAATTCCCGGCCGGATCAAATCAGTATGGGTGGCCGGATCGCCCCGCAATACGCACATGTCGATCCACAGGGCCTAGGG
>JAUNVT010000322.1 GCA_030540655.1 Rhodobacterales bacterium | reverse complement strand
CGCCACGATACGCCGCCTTCTCAGACCCCGTCACCCATTTCCGAGCATAGCTCGCGGGGGAGTGCGTGGCGTCCTTCCTGCGAAGCAGAAATACTGATTTCCTGGCCGTAACTGGGGCCAAGTCCGGCGGAGTGCAGAAAACCCCCTTTTAAGCTGTCTGAACTCTCTTCAACCGCCATCCTCTATCCGCCGGAGCGCCTCTGCCTTCAGGTTGACCAGATGCACCTGTTCCGTGCAAGCTGATCGACACTGCCTGCCAAGTCACATCGACGGAGAAAATCTGATGCGGACCTTATTTGAAGGGACCTCCTGCGGAGCGGCCCTGGGTTTGGCCCTTGCCTTTTGCGTCCCGCTTCCCGGGCTTGCGGATGCAATCGACGACGCGGCCGCGGCCGTCGAGCCTCAGGTCATCGAGTGGCGCCGGGACATTCACGCCAATCCCGAGCTTGGCAACAACGAGATCCGCACCGCGGCCCTTGTTGCGGATCATTTGCGCGCCCTTGGCTACGCAGTGCAGGAAAACGTCGGCGTCACCGGTGTGGTCGGCGTGCTCAAAGGCGGCAAGCCCGGGCCGGTCGTCGCCCTGCGCGCGGACATGGACGCGCTGCCCATCACCGAAACGGCGGATGTCCCCTTCGCGTCCAAGGTCACCACCACATGGGCTGGCGAAGAGGTTGGCGTGATGCACGCCTGCGGTCATGACGGGCACACGGCAATTCTGATGGGCGTCGCCGACGCCCTCGCCTCGATACAGGATCAGATGCAGGGTACCGTGAAGGTCATCTTCCAACCGGCAGAAGAAGGCGCGCCGGCCGGCGAAACCGGCGGTGCGCAGCGGATGCTGGCCGAAGGTGCCTTCGATGATCCAAAGCCAGACGTGATTTTCGGCCTGCACTTGATGGCTTCGATGAATACCGGCCAGGTCGGCTACCGTCCCGGCCCGATCCTTGCGTCCTCCGACAGTTTCGATGTCGTGATAACCGGCACGCAAACGCATGGCGCGATGCCATGGAACGGGGTTGATCCGATCGTGCTTGGCTCACAGATCGTGCTGGGCTTCCAGACCATCCAGAGCAGACAGGTCAACGTGACCAATCAGCCCTCGGTGCTCACCGTCGGGACGTTCAATGCCGGCAACCGCTCCAACATCATCCCCGGAGAGGCCAGGATGACCGGGACGCTGCGCACCTACGACGAGGAGATGCGCAGCCTTATTAAAGATCGAATGCAGGAAACCGCCGCGTTGATCGCTCGGTCCGGTGGCGGCAGCGCCGAGGTGAGTTTCAATGAGGACGCCTATCCCGCCACCATCAATGATCCCGCGCTGACGGCCAGGATGGTCCCCGTGCTTGAGGCCATCCCCGGTGCTGCCGCCGAGCTTGTGCCGAAGGCCACACCTTCGGAGGACTTCTCCTTCTTCGCGCAGGAAGTGCCGGGCCTTTTTGTCTTCATTGGAGCAACACCGCCTGACACCGATCCCGCAGATGCGGCTCCGAACCACTCACCCGACTTCCTGATCGACGAAGACAGCCTCGCAATCGGCGTGCGCACCCTGCTGCACCTGACGCTCGGCTACATGGAAATGGAGAGCGCCTGAAACACAGCCTGTGATCTGAACGATGGATGCGATTGCCTGGTGGTTGGTAAAATCCACATCATCCGGCTGCAGCCCCAGCTTGCGCCAGTGGCAGGGGAGAACGAAGAACAACTCGCCGCCTTTCAACGTGCAGTAATGATGGCAAAACCAATGCGGCTGCAGAATTCCGGATAGCGCTCCAATTTTGTTCGAGACGTGGCATGCCAATGAGGCTGCGCGCGCGGCGATGACGAGAGAAACGCCATCTTCCATGTGAGGTTTGAGACCTGAAAACGCCGCATGGCTTCATCCATTGCCCGCCTCTCCGCAATACACCCCGATCCAGACCATGTCCGATAGGGGATCCAGACTGTGTGAAAACT
>JAUNVT010000321.1 GCA_030540655.1 Rhodobacterales bacterium | reverse complement strand
TCACGAACGGCTTGACGTAGGCGGGTGGGATCAGCCGAACGTCATGGCCCGGCTTGCCGATCTCACGACCCCGGAAATGAGCGCCGCCGCAGGCTTCCATCGCCACGACGCAGGCCGGGAGCTGGCCGAAAAACTCCAGCACCCGAGCGCGCCGCAACTTCTTGCGCAGGACCGCACGACCAGTGCCGTCGGCCCCATGCACCTGGAACACATTCTTCGCCAGATCGAGCCCGACCGTGATAATCTCCGACATGACCGCTCTCCCATGTGGATCGTTCAGACCCACCCTGGCACAATGATGCCGTCGGGGGGGCGGTCACATCATCAGAGCCTCGCCTGCATCGACTTCCCGCGCGAGCATTGGATCCCGGATCGCCTCGACGACTCCGCTGGAACGCGTGAACCGCGAAATCAGGCGACGCACCGACGTCATCGGGATCTTCCCGAAGATGATGCCATCATCCGGCTCGTCGGAGCGATCATGCTCGAGACCAACGACGAATGGACGCTCGCGCGGCGATACATGAGCCTTGAAACCCTCGCGCGCGTGAACGACAATCCCAACGTCAGGTTGCCAGCTGTGGCCTCCTGATCAAATCCGGGCCTTTCCGAAGGTCGGCGATATTACACCATCCGGTGGGACACTATCAGCTTCCGCGATCCTCCCGTCGTTGAATGCCTTGCATTCAACTGTCGGGCAACGGACAGCCAAAGCGTCAAAAGCGCAGAAAAAGGGGGGTCTTGATCGATCCGCCCGGCTTTGATGCGGGCAAGAAGATCAAGGGCAAGAAGCGCCACATTCTCGTCGATACCCAGGGTTTCATGATGCAGGCCATCGTGCATTCTGCCGACATCCAAGACCGCGACGGTGGCGTTCTGCTGATGGGCGCCCTGTTTGGACGTTATCCGTCATTGCTGAAACTTTACGCCGACAGCGGCTACCGGGGGGCCGAAGTTTCAGGAGGGAGTGAAGAAGGTTTGCCGCAAGATAAATGTCGGGATCGTCAAGCGAACGGAGGTCGGCAAATTCGTCGTCCTGCCCAAGCGATGGGGGGCCGGGCGGGCCACCGGGTGGCTCAATCGCTGCCGCCGCCCGGCCAAAGATTGGGAATGTCTGAACCGAAAAGCGCTGGCGTTTCTACGATGGGCATCAATTCGGTCGATGCTCAGAAGGCTTTGCCAGGAAAGGATATGATCTTCGTCGCGACGTTGGGGGCGTCCAATTGCACCTATGTCGAGGCCAGCTGGACGCAGAGCCTGCCGGACTGGATATCCGGCCATGTGCGTGCCTTTGAGTTCTTCGGCGGCGTGGCCGCGCAGCTGGTCCCGGACAATCTCAAGGCAGGCGTCACCAAGGCTTGCTTTTACGGCCCCGCCATCAATCGCACCTATGGTGACATGGCGGCGCATTACGACACGGACATTGTTCCAGCGCCCCCAAAAGCCCAAAGACAAGGCAAAGGTCGAAGGTGCTGTTTTGCTGGCTGAGCGTTGGATTTTGGCGCGGCTGCGCAATCAGCGCTTCTTTGGCCTTGATGAAGTGAACGCGGCGATCCGGCCTCTGCTGGATCAGCTCAATGGCAAGGTCTCCCGTCATCTCGGCGCCAGCCGCCGTGATCTGTTTGAGCGTTTGGATCGTCCCACGCTGAAGGCGCTACCTGTGGCCTCATACGTTTACGCCGAATGGAAACAGTGCCATGCAGGCCTTGATTATCATGTTGATATTGAACGTCACTATTACTCGGTGCCACACCAGTTACTGAAGCAAAAACTGTGGGCAAGGATCACTGCGCGCACGGTTGAGGTATATTTTAAAGGGCAGCGCGTCGCCTCCCACGCCAGAACCTCGGGCAATCGCCAGCACTCCACGATCCGCGACCACATGCCCCTACATCATCGCTTCCGCGAGGCCATGTCCGAAACCGCCTTGTTTCTGGTTTGTGCTGATATCTGAATGGTGTGC
>JAUNVT010000320.1 GCA_030540655.1 Rhodobacterales bacterium | reverse complement strand
GACACCGCCATGATATGCCGCCCCTCAGGGCATCACCAACATTCGCCCGTTTCTCGTGCTTTCAAGATTGCTGGGCTGACGCCCCATTATGCAGAACAGTTCCGATCCATCACCAGCGCAGTAAACGAAAGCATCGGTGCATTCGCCGGGTTTGGATCGGCGGCAGAAGCATTCGCGCTACAACCTGATTTGGTTGGCGGAATTGGTAGCCTTTTGGAGCGCGCATTGGCGCAACAAGAGGCACTTTTAGAACAGCAGCGTCAAGTAGTTGTTGAGACCCTGCCACGTCGGCAAACGCTGATTGCGGAGCAGCTTACGATCATCAATGCGATCGTCGCAATTCTTTTCATCATGCTTTTCGTATACGTGATGCTCGACGAGCACTCGGCAGGCGGTGATGCTGCTACGCTGGCAAATGCCGCCGCCATCGAAGAGAACACCCGAACGCTAGAACAAATGCGCGGATCGTACGATGCGCTAGCAGACCAGCTAGAGAGAATGCGCTCAACACAGGAAGAGGCGAGCGAAGAAGAGCGGGACGCTGACGCAGCCATAGCTGGAATCCTGCGCGAGATTGCCGACACATTGACGGAACAAGGGAACAGGCAAGAAGAGGCCTCTGATCGGCCCTATCGGATGGTTCACTTTGACTGCTAGGGTATTGGCGTCTCCTGCACTATGTCCAGCTAAAACAGACCTTCGTGTATGGTACAGCGAACTCACACTTCGTCCGATTGCGTGAGTTCGAGCATCTCGCAGCGGATGGCCGGTCTAAGGCGGCGTCAGCGACCACATTCGATCCTCCGTCAGCAACGTGTTGACCAGCACGATCAGCTTTCGCATGGTGGCCGTGATCGCGATCTTGAACGGTTTTCCGCTCTCGCGAAGGCGGTTGTAGAATGCAGCAAGATCGCGGTTCCAGCGTATCGCAACGGTCGCGGCCATGTAGAGGACGTTACGCGCGGCTGTTCTTCCGCCGCGGATCATCTTCCGACCCCGGAACTGACCCGAGTCCCGGTTCATCGGCGCCAATCCCGCAAGGGCAGCGATCTCGGCAGCGTTCGCCGCTCCCAGCTCCCTCATCTCCACGAGGAGCGTGGTCGCAGTGACGGGACCGATGCCCGGAACGGACGTGAGGATCTCGAAGCGCCGCGAGGTCATCGGTTCGGACTTCACGAGATCCAGCAGCATTCCATCGAGTTCTTCGAGATGCCGTCGGCACATCTCGATCCGCTCGGCGATCTGGGCTCTGATCGCCGCCAAGGCTGACTCCGAATGCTGCTGCTCCAGTGCGATGCGTGCTTCGACAACCTGCCGCCGGGCCACGGTTGCCTCCGCAATCTGCGCCATGATCCTTGTTGGGGGGTCGCTGATTGCGGGTCGCATCGTCGCGCCGAACCGCGCCAGGGTCTCGGCGTCGATCCTGTCGGTCTTTGCGAGACGCCCGAGAACATCTGCGAAGCGTCGGGATCGATATGGATTGACCACCGCCACCGGAAGCCCGGCCTCGTGCAAGCAAGCATGGGCAGCGCGGTGGTAGCGTCCGGTCGCTTCCATCACGACCAACTCAGCGGAAAGTTTCAGGCATTGCTTTCGAAGGAGATCGATCCCCGTTGCGTCATTCGTGACGCGGAACCGCCCCCCATCGGGGTGCAGAAACACATCCAGCCACCCCTTGCAGACGTCGATACCGATAAACACGGCGGCTGATTGGCAGCCCTTCGGCTGCGCCTTCCCTCTTATGCGGGACATCAAGGATTCCCCTCCATCTGTTCAGGCCAAAACATCAGTCGGAGACCGGCCCTGCTTTCCTACGGCCCTGAAAAGCCCAGGCGGCAACGGCCCGATCCCCGCCCGAAGGTCTCACAGTTCGATTCCCTCAGGGAGACGTTCCGCATGCCGAAACGTCTCACAGGAAAGATAAGAGGGCGGATACAAAGGTCCTGTCGGTCAAGGTCTTCGGTGAT
>JAUNVT010000082.1 GCA_030540655.1 Rhodobacterales bacterium | reverse complement strand
ACGACGGGCCGCATGAATGAGTTGAGAGACCGGAACGTAAGCGTGACAAGACCAAGATGGTTCCAAATTATCTGATGAACCCACTGGACGTCCCTACACGTGGTTGCTATAGGACGTCTCGTGTTCCGGCGTAGCTCAGCGGTAGAGCAGTTGACTGTTAATCAATTGGTCGTAGGTTCGATCCCTACCGCCGGAGCCATTTACAACGTAAGTTGTTGAAATACGTCACGAAGTCACAGCGTGGCTTCGTAGGTGCGGCATCAGGGTGTTACATCCCCCTGCGGCCAGATGGCATGACCGTTTCGTACCCGTCCCAATCGGACCTGAAACGAATGTTGAACCAACCCCACCTTTCAAAACGCGGCAACGTGTATCAGTGGCGGCGTCGTTTGCGCCGACAATCCACAGGAATCGTCGATATCAAGCTCTCGCTGGGGACGACAGACCTGCGCTGCGCACATATCTTATCCCGCAGGATCAGTGCGGAAAGCGATATCGTCATGGAACAACTCACCCATCAACAGATCACGTCAGACATGGCACGGCGCTGGCTTGCCAGTGTCATCGCCAAAGAGCGGGCGAAGATCGAAAAGCTCAAACTGTTGCACCGCTTTGATTCCCGCGATCCCGTCGATGACAATCGCCACGATCAGGCAACGGCGGACGCTTGGGCAAAGGTGAATGCGGAGGGCCTGCACGGCGCGACGTCTGATCATCCATTGGTATCTTTGAATCTGGACATCATCCGCGATGACCTCACCAGCGAGGCTCGCCAGAACATCATCATACGTGATTTCAATGCGTTAACGGGTCATCCTCATCTTTCGGCCTTTGATCGCTCAAAGCTGATATCTTTGCTGATCGCCGGAAAAGCCGCCGCATGGAACCGGCATGATGAGGCCTTGGCTGATGTCGACACGGCGGCAGATGATCTTTGGGACAGTGCCTCTCAATTGCTTTCAACAGAAACAAGGACACCTGCCTCATCTCCGCAGTCGGCCCCTGCTCCCGAGGTAGACGCTGACAATCTCGATCCCAACATGCTGGCCGTTGTGTCACGCATGAACGAGATGAAGCGCAACGAAGGTATCGAGGAAAAGACCCTGCGCCAATATGAGAGCTTTGTTAGCCTCTTTACCACACTGACAGGCATCAGCGACGTGCGGCTAATCCGGCAGACCGATGCCACCGCCTTTCGTGCAGCGCTTTACAAGCTGCCGAAAAGCTGGGGCAAAAGCCCTGCTGACCGCAATGCCTCCCGCGATGAAATCATGGCCCGCGCCGCCAAACTGCCACCGGAGAAGGTCGGGCTATCCATCGGCGCGATAAATCGCCACCTTGAGCATCTGGGCCAGATTGTTGAGTGGGCCTCTGATGAGGGCATTGCGGTCAATCCCAAGCTCAAACCCGGAAAATTGCGCCGCAAGGACACCGTCCGCGACTGCGACAAGAAACAGGCGTTCACCGAGGCAGAGCTGCATCGTCTGTTCAAATCTCCGGTTTGGTCTGGATCGAAGTCTGAATACCATCAAACCGACCCCGGCCTCGACATCTATTAAAACGGCACCTATTGGACGCCTTTGCTGGGCGCGTTCACGGGCGCGCGCCGCGAAGAGGTCGCAGGATTGGCCCCTGCTGATATTGTCGAAGTCGATGGCATCTCTTGCCTCAACATCGAGGATTCCGAGTTGCGGCGGATCAAGAACATCTCGTCGAAGCGGGTCGTGCCGATCCACAGTCGTTTGATCGAACTGGGTTTTCTGGATTTCGTGGAAGACGCCCGCGCCAAGGGACAAGCCGACCTATTCCCCGATCTGCGAGAGCCTGCAACGGGCAAGCATGGCCGCAAACTGGGCCGTCGGATGCGCCAGATCGTCGACAAGACCTTTGGCGTCGAGGGGGTTGGCTTGTCGTTCCACAGCCTGCGTCACTACGTGCAAGGCACGTTGGAGCATGTGCCTGAAGTCACAGACAAGATGCTGCGCGATATTGTCGGCCATGAGGGCAAAGACACCCATGAACGCACGTATAGCAAGCCTACGCCGCCCGCTGTGATGCAGGTGGCCATCGAGAGGTTGCCAGCCGTGATCTGATCATGTCCCCGGCCCGTCAGACGTCGGGTCAGTTGGCGCATTTTCGTTGAGGATGCGGGTCAACTCCGCCCGCTGATCTGCCTCCATGTTCTCGCGCTGTTCGAGAACATAGGCGGCATCTGCTGCGATCTCTTCGCGTTCCTCGGCCAAAATACAGTCAATTGTGCGGCTGATCGATTGAGCCAGCGGGGTCAATTTCGGCATTACGGGTCGCATGCGCTCTACAATCCGCCTGCGCTCTTCTTTGGGTTTTGGCGCATTTGGTCCCCAACCGAACTTTCCCTCGCTTGTTTCGGGTGCTGATACCCAGCGCAAGACGGCACCGCCAAGCATATCGATACCTTCAACCAGCCTCTTTATCAAAGACACCGCCTTTGAAAGCTTGGCCTCTGCGGTCACAACTTTGGCCTCAACGTCAGCCAGCTCAACCGTTACCGCCGCCACCTCATCTTTTACATGATCTCTTTTCGCAGAAAGGCCTTCGACCTCTGCCTGCACAGAATCTAGCTGCTTCTCTGCCTCTTCTGTCTCCGCTTTCACTTCCTGTAATTTTCCAGCCTCAACACCCGTCTCCACCTTCACTTTCTGAAGCTTTTCCTTCGCCACCTGCGCTGCCTCAACACCTTTTGCTGACTCTTCTTCTATGGTGACGAGCGCAGTCTCGGCATCAGCCCTCTCTTTGCGGGCAGCATCCGCTGCCCGTTCCTCTTCTTTGCGGTGGCGCTCTGCCGCCGCCACTTCGCGCGTCGCTGCCGCGTTCCTACGACGCGCCTCCTTTACCGCGCGTTTGCGCGATTTCCGGATCGCGGCCTTGCCCGTGGTCCGTCCATCATCGATCATCTCTTTGGCTTCAACATGCGCTGCATCAACAATCTCTTTGGCCACCTCACGGCCCGCTGCCTGCTGATCCGCCCGCCATTCGGAGGGCGGGATGTGGCGGCGCTTTTTCGGGACCTCCTCGCCAGCCTCTTTTGCAACCCGCCGCGCCTCAGCCCTACGCTCCCCGCGTGCGATACCAAGGGGCGCAAAGGCCTTTCCTGCCAAATCCTGCGCATATTCATAGTTCTTCAGAAGCGGGTTCACCGAGGCCTGCAACACTCTCTGCTGTCCGCGATTCACAGTGACTTTCTCTGCCCAGACCACTGCAACGAAATGGATGTGAAAGGCCTCCTCGTCGTGGTGCGCATTGGCATAGCGCAGCTGACCGTCAGGGAAGTGCTTCCGCAGAAAGTCCATCGCCGTTTTCTTGAACGCCGCGACCTTCTCCGCATCCCATTCGGCTTGCCCCGTCCCGCCAAACCACTCCTTGTTGACCGTCAAAATGCCCTCGCGCAAGGGTCCACCGGAACACCGTCGCCAAGGGTCGCTTTCCCCTTGAACGATAAGAGCTGTGCGTTCAGCTTTACGGCCCTTCTTGCGCAAAGCCTCCATCCGTTCACGAAAATTGTTGCGCTTTGCCCCGGCGACTTCTGCCTTAATCGTTTCCTGCCAATTTGGTTCGCAATGCAGAACCTCATTCAGACCCGACGCCTCCAGATCAACATGGGAGAGATCACCACCGCTACGATGATCATGCATATCAAAGCGGCCCAAGTTGTCCGGATGCAACCCTTGGAATCGCAGAACAATCGGCGGCTTTGGAACGCTAACGGTTGGGGATTGTCAAACTTGGCATGAACGGACATGGTGAACCTCGGGTTATCTGCTTTCCCCAAGAATACCCGACAGCCCCGAAAATCCCGGCACAGGCTGCTGCGGTTTTCTGTGGACTGCGCATCACAAACCCGTGAAAATCGCCGCTGCGCTACTCACTAGACATGTTGCGGTCCGGGCAAGCCCTCTCCACAACATGACGTTCACTCAGGGGATACCCCCGAGACCCCTTCTCGTCAGATCCGTCCGGGCCGAGCCCTACCTGATCCTCCTGCGACCAGCAGCCTGCTGGACCCGTAGCGTTATGCGAAATTGTTTTTCGTTGATGTGGTGAGCGCAGATTCGCATGTTGAGCATCAAATGATGTTTGCCCGCTTGCATCCATCGCGGCCAAGTACCCATCGCCTCAAGCATGTTGCCCATACTTATTCGGAAATGAGGTGTGGGTGCTTTCGAAAAACTGGAAAAGGGCATTCGTCTTCATATCCAACGCGCTTTCATCATACTTCGATGCCGGCAAACCTGTCCCCTCATCATATAGGAGGTCATAGATTTCCTGACGCAAACCATCGCGCGTGCTCTGCTTTTGAAAGACGTCCTGCACATCCTCAATCTTTTGTTGGATGGCCTTCAGAAGCACAACCGACGCCGATTTTATTTGCTGGATTTCTTCTTTCGATAGATCGTCTTGTATGAGTAGATCAAAGATGGGCTTTTGTTTTGCGGACAACCCCAATCCGACATGGGCCTTGGCTTCGGCTTCCATCTCTGCCGTCAAACGCATCAAGGCTTCGAACGTGGCCTCAATCGTGTTCTTGTCTTTTTCAGTGTTGTACTCGGAAATAATCTTATCGAAACGTTCCTGAAAATCTACCAGCGTAGGATTGGCCGCCAACATTTTGGCGAGGCGTTTTTGCAATACCGATCGTAGGTCTTGAACATCGCTCGCTTTGCGTTCGCTTTTGGCAAACTCCTTACGAAGCAAATCAAAGTTGACCTTTGAAATATCGAATATTCGATCCTCGACGGCATCGGCCTTGATTTCGATAGCCTCGGCAACAATCGCGTTGAGCCGTTGAATAATCGCTGCGGTATCTGCGGCTGCCTTATCTTCTTGCAAGGAGCTGTAGATGTAGTTGATCGCCTGATACTCAGGTTTAAAAATCTCTACGCGAGCAAAAGTCAGGCAAGCCTTATACTTCCGGAAGACAGCCCGGCAAGCAATCTCAAAGCCTTTGCGGGTTTCATCATTGGTATTGATCAGCTCTTTGGCATCCTTGAGGGCCTTAAGCTTGTCAAAGCCCGTGGCGGTCTTCATGCGCTCAAGATCATACCCTTCAGCGGTAAGCCGTTCACGGACCAACCCAATTGCCTCAGCAAGTTCGCCAAGCAGCTTGTCATCGGGGTTCAGTGGATCAACCTCGGGACCGTCCTCACCCCCGCCAACTGGGCTTTCGCCGGTATGCCCGGCAAAGGTAGCAAGCGCTTTGCGTAGGTTTTTCAGGATGCCGCAATAATCCACGATCAACCCGTTGTTCTTGCCTTCTTTTACACGATTGGCGCGGGCAATCGCTTGCATCAACGTGTGCGCTTGTAAGGGCTTGTCGAGGTAGAGCGTCGACAGTGACGGCACATCAAAGCCGGTCAGCCACATGGCACAGACGATCACAATGCGGAAAGGATGGTCTTCACGTTTGAAGGCCGTCTCTACATCAAGTCGTTTTTCGATCTCTCGACCACCGACAATCTCTTTTACAGTAAAGCCATCCTTCATCAGCTTGCGATGGGGCAGTATGTCCAATCCCCAATCGTTGAACCGCTTCACCTCGCCTTGCTCATCACTGACGACCACTGCGATCTCGGTCTCGCGCATCCATGCGATTTGCTGACTGCGGATGACCCTTTCCTGATCGTCACCAACCGTTTTTAGACCGACCTCAAGCGCTTCAATCCGCGCCTCCCAGGCTGCTTTGATATAGTCGTGCATCCGCACAGCAGTGATCTTGTCGATAGCCACATACATGGCCTTGCCGCTTTCCCAATTGGTGGAGAAATGCCATGCGAAATCCTTCGCGACGTGGCGCAATCGCGGCTCGGCCGTCACCACATGGTATTCCCGCTTGAGATCGTCCGAAAGCTTGGCGGCCACGTCCGCGTCGTCAATCTCGGCCTCTGCAATTGCCTCAGCCAGTTTTTCGTTAAGCCCGTCACCGGTGACCTGCAACTTGTCGCCCCGTGCGTCATAGTACAGCGGCAAGGTTGCGCCATCCAGAATGGCGTCTTGGAAATCATAAGTGGACAGATAGCCACCAAACACCTGACGGGTGATTTCATCATTGCCGAACAACGGCGTGCCGGTGAAGCCGATGAAGCTGGCGTTGGGCAGCGCCTTGCGCATGTTCAGCGCCAGTGTGCCGTATTGCGTGCGGTGCGCTTCGTCGGTCATGACAATCACATTGTCGCGGTCCGAATACACGCCATTCTCGGCTTCTGTATCGGTGAACTTCTGGATCATCCCAAAGACGACCTTCTTCTGCTTGCCAAGCAGATCACGCAATCCCGCCGCTGATCCGGCACGGCAAGGGTCTTTGTCGTTATTCGCCAAGCCGACAGAGGCAAACGTCTTGTAAATCTGGTTGTCCAGATCAGTGCGGTCGGTCATCACGAGGAAGGTAAAATCGCCCCCCAGCTTGCGATGCACTTTCTGGGTGAACAGCGCCATCGAGAACGACTTGCCCGACCCTTGGGTGTGCCAGAACACGCCCAGCTTGCCATTCAGGCTTTCGCGCCGCTCCACGGCATCGATGGCCCGGTTCACGCCCAGGTATTGGTGGTTCTTGGCGAGGATCTTTGCCGGCCCTTCCGCCGTATCTGCGAACAGGATGAAATTCTCGAACAGGTCCAGAAACCGCCGCTTGTCGCAGACGATCTTCAGCAGCGCCTCCATCGGCAGCATGGCGTCGCGCCTGTCGCCCTCATTCAGCTTCAGCCAGTCGGCAAAATGCTCGTAATCGGCGGTGATCGACCCCATTTTGGCCTGCTCGCCATTGCCCAGAATGACGAAGGCGTTGAAGTGGAACAGATGCGGCACCGTGTCATTGTAATCTGACAGGTTCTCGTTATAGGCGCGGCGCAGGTCGCGGTCGGGGCGCTTGAGCTCGCAGAACATCAGCGGCAGGCCATTGACGAAACCGATGATATCGGCCCGCCGCCGGTGGGCATAGCCGCGGATCCACATTTCCCGCACACAGAGGAAATCGTTGTTTTCGGGCGTGTCATAATCAAACACCCGCAGTCGCTCGATCTTTTGCTCGCCGTTCTGGCGGAATTTCACCTTCACCCCGTCGCGGATCAGGGCGTATTTGTCCTGATTGATACGGATCAGGGATTGCGACCCAAAGATGTCAGTGATTTCGCGCAGCGCTTGAGCATAGGCCACATCCGGCAGACCGGGGTTGAGCCGGATCAGCGCCTCGCCCAGATAGCGCGTCAGCACCACCTCCTTGTCCGAGCGGCGGCCCAGCGTGCCCTCGGGGCCGAAACTTTCGCGGTTCCACGCCATGATCGAGCGCCAGCCGTGGGTATCGGTAAGGTAATCGGCCATGGTTTTCTGGACAAGATTGTCTTCGGTATAATCATTCATCGGTCTGCACTCATGGGGGCAAGGCTACACGGAAACAGGAATACGTCCATCCATGAGACGGGGGAGGAGAAGATCGCGGGCGCGGGTGAGTTGAGCGTTCAGCCGTGCCAGTTGCAGGACTTGATCAAACATCGGCGCTACGGTTTCATGGAATTCTTGTTGGACAGTTGGATGCGGTAGCGGAACAGGCACACTTTCAAATTTGGATTTGCTGACGTTTGCCATTGTTACGCCGCCCCCGAGAGCTTCAAGTTTGGGCTTAATGTTCTCAAGGGCAAAATAGACATAGAAATTCGAATTTTCTGGATCCGGTACTACTGCGTTAATCTGCTGATTAAACTGAGCCTCCGTCGCATTCAACGTGACCACACCAACCGTTCCGATACAGGAAACGAGGATGCTTCCAGGAGGAAGGGTCTTTTTTGCTTGAGTCTTTGCGCCTTGTTCGGTCAGAGTCTCATCCGTCGAGATGACAAAAATGTTCCCATGCATGTCAGGCGTCTTAATAAATGGAATTGGGCCACCAAAGTTCTCTGCGACCTTTTTGGGAGGGGTCTTGCCAGTTATTACACTTCCAAGGTTGCCTACTCTCGTCGACAACCACCCCTCCGGCAGCCCATCCATGAACGTCGCCGTCTCATGGCCGGGGAAGCGAAAGTGGACGAACCATTCGCGGTAGAGCAGCCGCGCCGCCTGCTCCAACAGTGCAATCCGCCGCCGGTTGTTCTCGATCAGGTCGTCATAGGCCGAGAGGATCGCCGCAATCCGCTCTTGGATGGGGATGTCGGGGACATCCACCTCGACAAGCGCGAGCTTTTCTTTTGGCAGGTGCTTAATTGTTGCCCCCGTAAAGAGGCCGCTAAGATGCCCTGCTTTCGCTCGGTGGGACAGATTGTAATAGAGAAAAACTTCATTCATTCCTTCATGGGGACGAATTCGGTGCAGCGCTTTTTGGTACATCATCTTCGGCAACTGCTCACGCCAAATAGCGCAACGGCCAGGCTCGCCGCCTTCGCACATGACGATGTCACCATTTTTTACCGAAAATCGCTCAAGCTCTCTTTCCTCAAAGCGCATCTCTCGAAGTTCTGTGAGATCAAATTCACCCCATCTGACATTTTTATTCGCCAAGTATGGGAGGCTATCGCCTCTGTTTTTACGCTGATCAAGCATCTTTCCAAGACTGAAAACCGCGACCTCAGCCAAGTTCTTTCTTGGCCAACTCATACAATCAACTCTTCAAAATTCGCCGCGATCACCTCGGCCAGGTCTGCCGCCTCGGCGTTCAGCGTCTCCAACTCCAGATGGATGTCCTTGATCGTCGCGTCGAAATCGAAATCCTCATCCTCCACTTCCGGCGCCACGCCGACATAGCGCCCCGGTGTCAGGGAGTAGTCATTGGCGGCCAGTTCCTCCATGTCCACCAGTTTGACCAGCCCCTCCACATCGCGCAGCACGCCATCCGGAAAGCGCGACAGCAGCCACTCTGCCTGCGCCTCGAAATACCGCGCGAGTTTCAAGGCTCCGGTCACGGTCAGATGCACCTCCGGATCGCCGGTCAGCGCCTCGCGGGCCTCGGCGATGGCTGCCAGCAGTTTCTTGCCCTCCGCCGCCTTTTCACCCCCCGCAACCGATACCTCCTGCGCCTTTTGCGCCAGCTTCGCCAAATGGTCGATTTCCCGGATCAGCGCCTTGGCCTGCTCCGCAATGGGCTGCATTGCCGCCTGCGCCGCTGTCAGCGCGGTGATATCCGCCGCCGCCTCGGGGAGGGCACCGGCAGTCGCGGTGAAGCCCTCGGCATCGGTGCGAAGCCTGGCGATCCCGGCCTTGAGGTCTGCGGTGTCGGTGTGTTTGGCAAAATAGCGGTTCGCCGCCTCAAAGCTTGCCAAAAGATCGGCAAAATCCGCCGCCTGCGCCTCGGCCCGCGCGGTGTTCTGATACTCCTGCACCAGTCCGGCAAAACGATCCTCCTGCCCGCGATAAAGCCAGACGATGGAGGTCAGGTTCTTCATCTGCTCGGGCGAGAAATCAAAGATCTTGCGCGTCACCTTGCGGAACACATGCCGCGCATCCAGCATCAGCACCTTGTCGCGCAGGTGATCCGACTTGCCCTTGTCCATGAACCAGATCTCACAGGGCACCGTGCGGGTGTAAAAGAAATTGCCCCGGATCGCGCACATGATGTCGATATCGCCGGTCTTGACCATCGCCTCGCGCACCTTGGCCTCCTGCCCACCGGCCGAGGACGCCTGTGACGACATGACGATGCCGGCCCGGCCCCGATCCGACAGGTAAGAATGGAAGAAGGACATCCAGACATAGTTGCCGTTGGACACCTTGCCACCCTTGTTCACACCGGGCAGGCCAAATGTCAGACGCGGATCGTCCTTCATCTTTTCGGCGTCAATCTCATCCACGTTGAAGGGCGGATTGGCCATGACGTAGTCAAACGGTCCCTGATCCTTGTGCGGGTCTTCGTAATAGCTGATCGCCTTTTGGATATCACCATCCAGCCCATGCACCACGAGGTTCATCTTGGCCAGCCGCAAAGTCGTCGGGTTTTTCTCCATCCCGTAGAAGGTCAGCTGTTCGTTGGGGTTTGCCTTCATCGCTTCGACGAAATGCGCCGATTGCACAAACATCCCGCCAGAACCACAAGCAGGATCGATGATCTTGCCGCGCGTCGGCTCTATGACATTAACAATGGTCTCTACAATACTGATAGGCGTGAAGAATTCACCGTTGTCATGTGCCTTTTGGTCGGCAAACTGGGTGAGGAAATATTCATATATGCGACCAAAGACATCGCCGTCAGCCTTTTGCAGTGCCGGGTCGTTGAAGATGCGCAGCACCTGGCGCAAGGCATCGTCATCCAGCTCCTCATATTCCTGCTTTGGCAACAGACCCTTGAGGCTTTCATAGTCTTCCTCGATTGTCTCCATGGCATGGATGACTGCGGCAGACGGGCTTTGATCTTCTGGCAAGCCCACGAGGTAGTCAAACTGCGCCTCTTCCCGCAGGAAAATTGCGCTACGACTTGAAAAATCAGCCTTGGTCAGATCACGGGCCTTGCCACCCCGACTGGGCAAAGTTGGCAGGATTTCATCGCGGACTTTCAGGAAGCGAGAGCAGGCATGCCGTAGAAAAATCACGCCCATCACGGGCATGAAGTACTCGTTGCTTGCAAAGTTCGACGTAGAGCGCAAAACATCCGCCGAAGACCACAAGCGACGTTCCAAATTTCCAATGCGTTCCAAGATGTTGCTCCGCTAAATCAAACCATTCCTATCTTTAAACGTATTTGTTGCCGCAAAGCCAGACAGGTTGGTATCAAAGGCTGAATACTTGGCCTCAAGAAATTTACATTCGCAGCCTTCAAGGCGACCATCCAATAAACCTGCGGTGTTCTGACGGAGTAAGCTCATTCAAAGCGAGTAGCTTAATAACGTTGAGGATTGGGCCATTTTGATTGCTTCCGTACCTCACGCATCTACGTAAAACGAGGCCAAGTTCCGCCACAAATACTAATTAAATAGGGCAGATTAAACGCTCTGCCTATTACCAAGATAAAGGACCTCATAGGTTGACTTGGCCTTCAACAAGAATGAAGATTTGTCAACGGAGCAACGTCCATTAAGCTTTAATGGGCTTAAATAGGATGAAAAATGAATGACCGATAAACTTCGAAGTGACGAAACTGCGGAATTGGCAGATGACAAAGTTTCCAATGGTACGGAAGCCACAGAAAACACTAAATCTACGGAAGATTCTGAAACAGCGGAAGGTACTGAAACTGAAGAAACACTACAAGAGCTTGAACTTTGCCTAAAAGGCCAAGATAGCATGAAAGAGGACGAAAAAGAAAAGCGGCGGCAATGGATCAAAGAACTTAATCTCCACCCCATGACTGCGCACGAAATCAATATTGCTCTCGAACACTATCCAAACTCTGAAGCAGCTACGAGAGAAGTAGAACGGTCGCGTGAACCTGACGATGGCTTTAGCCCATAAGACTGACCTGAAATTGAATGTTTTTCATTGAGTTAGATTTGTCGTAGCGAAGCCTGACCGACTGCCAAACTGCGCTCAAATTAAGCCAAGCCATAGCCCTTTCAGAAGTGCCTAAAAACGCTCTCAGACCTCGCCTGTCTATGTTGCGCGATCCTCTGGTATCCGCTATGAAAGTGCTACATCATACTGCGGCATCACCAACGGTTACGTTGCGGTCATATCTATACTTTCAATGACTTACAGAGTCTTTGAAGATGGCTCCGATCCCTACCGCCGGAGCCAAAAATCCAGCAAGCCCCTGAAATCTAAACATCTCTGAGATCTGGAGTCGGAGCTCGACGACGAGGTGAGTATCCAGGTGCACACGGCGGTGCATACCTGAGTGCACAGGAGGGCAAACTTATGCCCCGGAATCGGAGCTTGCCGCCCCACCTCGAGATCCGCCGAAACGGCTACTGCTGGCACAGACGGCTACCCCGGTCCCTACGGGACCGGGGCGGACCTTCCGATGCCGGTTCGGGAAAGGCGACCTGCACCCCATCGAAAAAGTCGTTCCTGTGTTTATCGCTCCGCACCCATGTCCCCGCCAACGCGAAGACGCTGGCCCGCCGCCTCACCGAGATGAGCGACTTGGTCTTCGCCGCGGATGCGGAGACGATGATGGCAATTGCGCCCGAAACACAGATCTGGATGCTGGAAAGCCTCGCTCGGTTCGAGATCGAGGCCTTCGAGCGTGCGCGCGCCATCGCTGGCCCTCGCAGATCCGAAGCCGCCGCGGTAGAGTTCCAGCGCGAGGAAGTGCTCCAAGCGACCCTGCGCCAGGCGCTCTGGCTCCGCGATCGGGAAGTCGCGCGCCATCCGTTGCGTCATGTCGCGGCGCAACTCGGGATCGAAGTCGACGACTCCGAAGAGGATTGGGCGGCGCTGTCCTACGAGGCGACGAAGGTCCTGCTCGACGTGAGCCAGGAGCGTGCCCGTCGCCAGCAAGGCCATTATGACCAGCCGACCGTGTTCTTCCGCCGCGCCATAGCAACGTCCGGAACGCGCGCAGCAGAGCTCCCCCTCCCATCGACCGACGCGGCTGTTGCGCCGGCTTCTTTCGTCTGCTTCAGCGTTGATCCGGTGCCTGCGCGGCCTCAGCCAGCGCAAAACCCGCCCACATCCCCATCGGGAACGGCGCATGTTCCGAAGCCACGTCCAGCCGAATACACGGCACAAACTTCAGTGGCCCCGGCACAAGCCACGACCGTCTCCGACGAGGTGAGCGCGACCGACACGGTCATGTATGAGGGAGTGGAGTTGCCGATCCTCTTTCCGTTCGGCGTGAAGGTTACGGCCGGAATGTCGGCCGGCCAAGCCCAGCTGGCGCGCATTTCCATGCGTTCACCGAACATCCATGTCGCAGTCGACAAGCTCCCGGAGGCTTCGCAGAGGGCTCTTGCCAAGGCTCGGGGCATCACCCTTCCCGAAGCCATCAACCTGCTCTTCGATCTGAAGAACCTCGGCTATCAGAACGATTTCGCGCGCCCGCAGAAAAGGGATAGCGTCGTCGGCGAAAAATACGAGAAGGAGAATGTCAGCAAGCGCAGGTTGGCGACAGGATATTGGCCTGAAGAACTCGGGATCGGTCCGGTCGAGGAAGATCGATCCGGAAGCTGTCAACGATGCACTCGAGCGTCTCTGGCGGCTACCGGTTTACCATTGGAAATTTGCCCCCATCCTCCCGACGAACGCGTATCAGGACCTGATCGAGCGCTGCGACGGGATGGTGGCCGAGCTCCAGGCGAAACTGGATCGGATGAAGGCCGATGGCGCCTCTGACGAGGAAATCGATCGCACGCGCAAGGAAAAGCAGATCGGCCGCTTCAAGGTCGACACATATTTGAAGCACGCGCGCGTCCTTGGCGCCGTCGGCCAGATGCTTATGGACATGCAGGTCATCGACGTAAACCCGTTTGCACTTTGCGTCTGGACCAACAAGGAGGTGAAGAAGATGCGCAACCGTGAAGAGATCAAAGCCCGGGTTGCCTAGGATGACAGGCTCTATGACCTGTTCGACTCTCCCGTCTTTCAGGATGAGCTGGACGATGTCGGGGAACCCCTCTTCTGGGCGCCCCTGATCGCAGTCCACCATGGACTGCGTGAGGAGGAATGCCTCCAGCTTGGCCCGGACGCTTTCGGACGTGAAGACGGCATTCTCTACATGAACGTCACCAATTTCGTGATCAACGCGACGAAAACCGAGTCAAGTCAACGCTGGGTTCCGGTCCATCTGAACCTGATCGAACTGGGTCTCGAGAAACTGATTGCTTTGCGGAAGAAGCAGGGGAAGATCCGGCTCTTTCCCGATCTCACTCGCGGCAAGTGGAAAGGCACCCTCTCGGACAATTTCAGCAATAAATTCAATTACTACCGTCGAACGAACGATGTTTACTGGCCGAGTCTCGACTTCCACGCATTCCGCACAACGGCCAACAATTTCCTGATGAGTGACAACGGCTCCGATGCAATCCGTCGTCGTATCATGGGGCACGCACCGCGCCGCGCCACCTGTGCACCCAAAACGCCCGGCGTTAACGTCTGCGCGCAAATCGTGCGCCTCTCGTCGTCAGAACAGACCCGCTTCTTCAGCCCTTTCTTCCCCACCATAACCTACCTCAAGATCGTTGTCAGGCTGCCAGTTTGTCGACTTGAACTCCTTGATCCCGTGCGATCTCTGCG
>JAUNVT010000319.1 GCA_030540655.1 Rhodobacterales bacterium | reverse complement strand
GGAACTGCAAGGCCCTGCCAGGCAAGGGATGAACACAAAGGCATGAAGGCCGCAGCTGCCAAGGTGCTGGGTGCCACGATCCAGCGCTGCTGCGTGCATTTCATGCGCAATGCCTTGGCCGGCGTCGCCAGAAAGGACCGGCCCATTGTCACCGCGGCGCTCGGAACAGCCTTGGACCAAGACATGCTGGCAGACTTGAAAGGCCTTGGGACCGAGCTGATCGAGGCCTTCCGTCCACGCCATTCCAAGCTCGCTGACCTGACGCTCCGGGCTGAAGACGACGTGTTGGCCCACAAGACTTTCCCGCAGGCTCACTGGCGACAAATCCGCTCTACCAATTCGCTTGAGCGCCTGAACCAAGAGATCAAGCGACGCACCAATGTCGTCGACATCTTTCCCAACGAACCCGCGATCAGGCGTCTCGTCGGCGCGCTGATGCTGGAGCAAGATGATGAACGGGCGATCACACGATGTTACATGACGCCGGAGACCGTCGCCGCCATCTGCGAGGATAACACCATGGACCCGGCAGAAACCGCCGCCCTGTAAACCGGCTCAACATCCAGCCGGAGAACAAATTACACCACGTCCTAAACACTACCTTCGAAGGTTATCAGGAGCCAAAGAAGAATTCCTCCTCGCAGCAACGGCCCCGAACGTTAAACGTCATGTGAAGCTTGTGCCGACATGAAGATTTCGGAATATCACAGCCACCCGCAAAGCCCGCAATTCAGGCGGAGGCAAGAAAGGCGCCAACCGTCAAACCACAACATCTGGCGGGCCGGGTTTTTGACCGATATCGACCGTTTCGGCGGTTGATGGCCGGCTCCTTGCTCCCCTGCGTGAGCTAAGCTTGCCCCTCTCGGGAGCATTGCACTGCAATGCTTAATCGGAGAGGGGAGCGCTGTATTGCATTTCGGACGGCGTGCGTTGTCATGGCGCTCTCGTAACGAACTCTTTCCTATTGCTCCCTTTCAGTCGTGAGAAAGAATCCGCACCATTAATACATGGGATCAAAGATTTAGGGCACCAACGCCGCAGATCTGTCCTTTTTGGCGGGCAGGTCTTCAGGGGTGACCTTGGAAGGGTAGACAAGCCCGGCGGATATTATGAGTTTGGCCGCATCTTCAACGGTCATGTCCAACTCGATCACGTCTTCCTTGGCAAGGAACAACAGGAAACCGGAGGTGGGGTTAGGCGTGGTGGGCAGGAAAACGCTGACCAGTGTACTGCCGGTTTCTGCCCGGTCCGCGATTTCTCCCTTGGCCATGGTCGAAATGAAACCGATGGCCCAGATCCCCTTGCGCGGATATTGGACAAGACAAGCAGTCTCAAAACTGCGCTCGGTCTGAGCGAAGACTGTTTCGGCAATCTGTTTGACCCCCGAATAAATCGAACGAACGACGGGCATCCGATTGACCAGATCTTCGCCGAGCCGGATCAGGGTACGCCCGATCAGACCCTTGGCAACCGAGCCGACCAGAATGGTGAAGACCAGAAATACGATGACGCCGACGCCGCGCAGATTGATCCCAAGGTAATGCGATGGCGTCAGATCGTAGGGGATCAGCGGCAGCACAACGCTGTCCACCCAGCCAATCATCGTCCAGATCAGCCAGACAGTCAGTGCGACCGGCAGGATGACGACCAGCCCGGTCAGAAACCGGGCGCGCAGCCGCGCAAATATACCGGTGCGGTGTGGCCGGCTATGGTCTTCGTCAAATGGCTTGGTCATGTATGGGGTGGGCCTCGGGTCCTGTTGCGAATTGTCAGGGTCAAACCCCGTTGGCGGCAATGGTGCGCTCCATTCGGCATAAAATGTGTGGAGCAGGAGCATTTATCAAGACACACATGGATGGCACATGAAGCTTATTACAGCATGCTTTACGGCGGGAGGTGTCTTCTACGTGGGGGGTGAGGCCATATCGGCTATGTCCCAACTCTTGATGTAACAGGCCGCGCGCGGAGCCCTTGGCGTAGCG
>JAUNVT010000318.1 GCA_030540655.1 Rhodobacterales bacterium | reverse complement strand
GAAAACCTGAAAGCTTGGAAAACTTGGAAAATAGGGGCTTCTTAACATCATCCGTGTCCAACTCCAGAAGGCCGTGATCGAGGTATGGCCGGAGCCGCGCCATGCGCGTCAGGGCATACCGGATTACGCCCGCCAACGGCGATTTTCCGGAGATACCGGGAAACTGGGCGTGCAGCCAGACTTTCATATCATCGAAGATCGGCTTTGCCTTCAACTGTCGGAGTTCGACGTAGCAGTCCGGTGGCGATCTACGCGCTTCCTTCTCGACGGAAAAAAGTTGCGCAATGCGCCTGATCGCCTCATCGGCGATGGCCGAGCCTTGGGCCTTGTGGACGTCGACGAACTTACGCCTGACATGCGCCATGCAGGCAACCTCGCGAATATCGCTGGAACGATGGAGGTCTTCGAACCCGGCGTAGCCGTCCGCGTGCATCCAGCCTTGATACTTTGCGAAGTGATCCCTTGGGGTGTTGTCTGTGCGATCTGGAGAGAACTGGCACCAGCAGGCAGGCGGCCCCTCGCTACCCCAAGGGCCTCTGATCTCGCCCATGGGCAAAAGCGCGCCGTTGCCGTCTTGCCGGTCCCAGGGACCAGCATCTTCACCGGGGTGTCGTCAGCAAAAATGGCCTGTGCATCCAGCACATGCCGGCCAATGGCATTCGCCAACGGTTCCAGAAGCGCTGTGGATTTGCCCATCCGGCCGGCCAGCGCTGAGCGGTCAATATCGATCCCGTCACATTCGAAGATCCCGATTTGGCGGTAAGGCGGCAGGTGATCGGCATATTTGTTGACAAGAACATGCGCCGGCAGACCCGGACCGGGGCGGCCCCCGCTCGACAGGGCGTGAGGGTAATGCGGCTCGGGTGAAGCCCTCGCAGCCTGAACATGCAAAGCGTGGCCGCACGATCCGGTTCACGATAAATCGGCCCGGCACATACTCCAGTTCTTCGGTTACATCATCCCACAGACGACGCAGTCCGCCACCGCATCGGGCGCAATGATCGTTACCAGTTGTCATTTCGACTTCCATGCGCGGGATGTGATCCGGGATCGGGGGCGCTTTGGCTTGTCTTTTGGCTCCTCGTCGGGAAGGCGAGGCTTTGCCGCCATCCTGACGATCGCGATCCCGCTGGTCTCCAGTGCCAGCCGAAGCTTCTCGATCAAAACCGCTTGCGACTTCACCTCAGCCAGCAAAAGCGCTGTGAACTGTCTTAGGTCATCGGGGGCTTCCGGCAAGGATCTGGCGACGTTCGGCATGGACGGATCCTGGCAAGACAACGGCGCAACGGGACTCCCCACCGGGCAATCTTGGTCGTTCTATCCTGCTCCGAGCGACTTCCAACCGCGCTGCGGCAGACGAGTCAATTCCTTTCAGGAGCATCGCCAACTGGGCAGCTGTCAGGGCAATCCTGCCCTTTTTCGCAGATGGCCAGACGAACCGGCCTTTCTCAAGGCGCTTGCTGAACAGGCATGCCCCTAGGCCATCCCACCAGATGATCTTGACCAGATCGCCGCGACGGCCACGAAAGATAAACATGTTGCCCGCGAACGGGTCCTGCTTCAGCGTCTGCTCCGCCTGGGCAGTCAGCGTCGTGACCCCACACTGCATGTCGGTCACGCCCGCCGCCAGCCACACCCGCGTGTTCACCGGAACCGCGATCATACTGAAAGGCTCCGGGTCAGCCGCGCCAGGATCTCCAGCTTTTCCATGCCGGATACCTCATGCCTCGCAGTCCCCATCCCCGATCATGCCTTTTTTGAGCAGACGGTTTTTCATAAGTCATGTCGGCGCCGACTTCCTTCAGCGCGGCCGATTCCGAGCGCAACTCCTTGCCCTCAGGCGATGTCGCCTGGCGCTTGCCCGCTTCGAGGAATTCCTTCGACCACGTGTAATACAGGCTTTCGCTGATGCCCTCACGCCGGCACAGCGCGGCAATGCTCTCCTCGCCGCGCAGACCTGCCAGTACGATCCTGATCTTCTCGTCAGTCGAATACTGTTTT
>JAUNVT010000081.1 GCA_030540655.1 Rhodobacterales bacterium | reverse complement strand
ACAAGGATATTGAGGACGAACTACTAACTTCTTGAGCCGGGCTTTCCGCGCCATCCCACGCCCCAATGTCAAATCACGTGCGCGCGGGCCCTTCTGGATCAGTTTGGTGACTTGAACGTTCTTAAAACTGTCCCAGCGTTTCAGCTGCAATCGGTATTGCATATAAGCGAGGCAGCATTGTCAAATTGAAAAGCATCAAGGTGTCGAGCGAATGTCTGGTGGGCGCGGGTGATGCGGCGGCAAGTGCTTGTCCTTTTGAAAATGCGCTGCCGGATTTGCCACACCACCATGGCGCACCGCGATACTGAGCAGTTCCGGCTGTTTTTCCTTGATATCAAAACGTTTTGATCGCGGATGAAAAACAAGCTACAGGCACGGGAGGTCACATGTCTGTTTACCCGTACCAAGTTGTCAAACGCGCCTCGGAACTAAACGCGCCGGCGCTCATTCTGATCCATCCACCCCTCTGGAGATCCGACGCCCGCGCATGCCGCCGTCGTCTTCAAAATTGAAGGAGGCGGCCAGCGCCACTGGAATTACCGCGCACGACCTCCTGATTATCGGAAAGTACTACGAGCTCAGCTCTCGAAGCGTTGGATAGGTGCAACGGATCGCGCCGCCAAACATCCGGCTGGCGGCGCGCAAAAGTTAAACATGTCGCGGGCAAGGCCACATCAAACGGCGGTCAAAGCCTCGCCTGACGCTTGCTTGCTCTTTGCGCCTACAACCGCGCCATCATTGACCAGAATTATCACCACGCGGCGCAGCGTGGCGCGTACCCGGTCCACCTCCCTGCCTGAATGACCCCAGATCATCCATTGCCTTGTCCATCAGGCCCAGCCGATCTTCGGTGCCTTTTCCAGTATCGGTATATGCTCATGAATAAGCTTCACGTTCATATGGCCGTGCTTTTCCTTGTAGTACTGACGCCCGCCAAAGAAACCGGACAGGAAGTTGAATTGCTGCGCGCGCGTCGCAGCAATTCCATGACCGTCCATATGCAGCCGGACAATCCGCGCGCCTTCGCGGCGCGCCTCGACGAGATCGTAGAAATGTTCGACAAGTTCCCTCAGCGCCTCTTCTCCGCCCAGCTTGTCGAGCACTGTCTGCGTCATGAACGTGGCTTCTCCTTCTTGGGATCATAGGCGGCAAAGGGAACGATCTTCGCCGGCAGGCGCTTCTGATGGCCGTCCAGCTTGCCCACCTCAACCTCTGTTCCAAATTCCGCATGGGTCACATCTACGCGGGCCAGTGCGATATTCTTGCCCAGCAGAGGGGAAATCATCGAGGATGTCACCTCGCCGATCTGCGCGCGCCCGATATGGATGCAATCGCCGTGGCCGACCTGAACCTGGCTGTCGATTTCCAGACCGACCATCTTGCGCACCGGATGCTCCTTGCGGCGGATCAGCGCGTCACGTCCGATGAAATCATCTTCCTTGGATTTCAACGGTACGGTAAAGCCGATACCGGCCTCGAACGGATCGGTCTGGTCCGAAAAATCGTATCCGGCAAAGATCAGACCCGCCTCGATACGCACCATGTCCAGCGCTTCCAGACCCATCGGCTTGATCCCGAATTCCTGACCAGCCTCCCAGATGGCAGTAAAGATTTCGTGGCAATCCTTGGGGTGGCACATCACCTCATAACCCAGCTCGCCGGTATAGCCTGTGCGCGACACGACAAAGGCCGTCCCCGTCTCGTTATGCAGGCGGGCGGGCGTGAACCGGAACCAGCCCAGCTGATCGAATTCGGGGTTATGCGGCGCGGTCCAGACCAGCTTGCGCAGCAGGTCGCGGCTGTTCGGCCCCTGAATGGCGACGTTCTGAAGCTGATCGGTGGAGGAGCGGATCAGCACCTTCAGGCCCAGCTTTTCTGCTACTTCGCGGATCCACTCTCCGCCATAATCTGTGCCGCCGATCCACCGGAAATTATCCTGACCCAGCCGGAACACCGTTCCGTCATCAATCATTCCGCCATGTTCATAGCACATTGCAGTGTAAACCACACCGCCCACCGCCAGCGTCTTCATGTTGCGGGTGAATACATACTGGCACAGCTTTTCCGCATCTGGGCCGGTGATCTCGAACTTGCGCAGCGGGCTCAGGTCCATGATCGCGACCTGCTTGCGGCAGGCCCAGTATTCCTCGATCGGGCCGGTTTCGCCATAGCAACTGGCCAGCCAATAGCCGTTATACTCGATGAAATTCCGCGTGAGCTTGGCGAAGTTATCGTGAAATCCGGTTTCTTTAGTCATCTTCGCCTCTGAATTGGGTGTCGGGCGAAACGCAATCGCCCGCGAGAATTTTTCTGTGCCGCTATAGGTGCGGATGTGAATATCGGTCGGATTCCAGCCATTGGCAGCCGTGGTATCGTCGGGGCAGGCGGAACTGACACAGACGATGTCCGTAAGCGCGCGCAGCAGCACGTAATCACCCGGGCGCGACCACGGCTCGTCGATATACATGACACCATGACCGTCGATATTGGTGTTGAAGAAGAAATTGATCGCCATCCAGCCCGGACGCCCGCCGACGTTGTAGGCGCTGAGGGCATTGTTGAAGTTGGTCGAGCAGTTCACATGACCCGGATAACCGATGTCATTATAGTACTTCTCCGAGCAGGCCATGGCAAAGGCGTCATGGCGCCCGCATGTGTCCTGAACAACCTCGACCAGCGGCAGCAATTCCTGATCGTAATATTTCGCGTGCAGGCCGGGCATCGGGTAGGAATGCATCTGCAAGGTGCGCGTCGTTGTCACGTCCAGCGCATGTTCGATCCCCTTGTCCAGCTTGGAGGCGGAGAAACATTCGAAATCCGTGCATTGACGTCCATCAACGTCCTGGATCTGGATGTAATCGCCGGCCTTTACAAAATATGCCTCGGCGGTCGCGCTGTGCACGCGTATGCTTTGCAAGGGATCGGCCAGCGGATCGGGCAGCTCGAACTTTGTCAGCCGCTTGATTACCGCGCGCGTCACCATCACCGTCAGAGGGGTCAGCGTATCTTGGCTTTCTGTCTCCATCGCGCCGCCGGGCGCCGAGACGATGAGCACCCCGTCCCGCTCAGCCGCAAAGCTTTCCTCGGATTTCGCAGGCGTCTGGCCGTCCCAGAACCGATGCGCGCGCGCGCGCGAAAGATCCAGCCCACGCGCCTCCAGCCCCATGCGCAGGCCCCGCAGGGACTGATTGCTGCTGGAAAGCAGCGCCTTCAGACCGGCCGCATCACTGTTGGGCGCGCCGCCGATCATGTCGGGATCGATCCGGCCCGTCTCGTCGGCTGCGACCAGTTCACAAGGCTGACCGCCCTCATCATTGGTGATGGTGAAACGGTCGCCCGCGTCAATCCGAATCAGGATCGCACCGCCGCCTTCCACAACGTAGCGCTCGACGCCGGGGGGCATCGAAAATGCCCTTGGCTCGATGATTTTACTTGGTTTGGGCGGACCGGGCTGGACCTTGGCGTAGATATCGTCGAGCATCTCAAAACCTCGCGCTGGCATGCACATTTTGCATCTGTGGAATATTATTTAACCCCGAGAACAGATTGAATAGCAATGTCAAATTGTGCCAGTTTGCAAGATTGTGAATAGTATTGAAAGATTGTCATGATCCGGAGTTTACATATGGTCCCGGGGATCCAAAATGCCCCATGCCACGCCGCTGCCAGCCGTGACTTGCCCGGCAACTTCGCGTTGAAAATTTTCCCGCACCGAGCCCATTGGCCCATGTCCGACGGCGTCACGAGATGATGTCGCTTGGGTTCGGGCTGGTCGCTGCGCTCTGCTGGGGCTTCCATGATATTTGCGTTCGCTACGTGTCGCAGCGCAGCGGTATCCTGCCGGCGCTGACGACGGTTCTCATCATCGGAACCTGTCTTCTTCTGCCGGGCGCGATCCTCATCGGCGGCTGGGATTCGATGACCCTGCACGCCACCGCCCTGGCAGCCGGAGCAGGGATCGCGTTCTTTCTGGCCTATATCGGCCTGTATCACGCGTTCGAAATCGGTCCGGTTCGTCTGGTGGCCCCGATCATAGGCGCCTATCCGGTTCTGTCGGTAGGCTGGGCGGCCGTTTCCGGGCAGCCGGTCACGCTGGATCAATGGCTGGCGCTGGGAGCCGTGATTGCCGGCGTCGCCATTGTGGGCCTTCTGACCGGCTCCGGTGACAGCGGCGGGTCCAAACGTTCGGCGATCCTCTGGGCCATCCTGGGCGGCGCCTCGTTCGCATCGACCTTTGCACTGGGTCAGGCTGCAGCATTTGCGGGTGCGGAAATGCCCGTCATCCTGCTCTCGCGTCTGACGGCGGCGTTGGTTGCTCTTGCGGCGATGATGGCCTCGGGGGGGCTGCGCCTTCCCGGGCGCGGCACGCTGCCACTGCTGGGCCTGATGGGCGTGCTGGATTGCGTTGCTCTGGGTATTGTCATCGCCGCCGCGGGCATGGCCCGACCGGAATTTGCCTCTGTCGCCGCATCCACCTTTGGCATGATCACGATCATCCTGGCCTGGGCCATCCTGCGCGAGCGAATGACTGGCGGGCAATGGCTGGGCGTGCTGCTGACCTTCAGCGCGATCGGTTATCTGGCGATCTAGACGACCTGATCATTCGTGACGTTGGAGAGTTCGGCTCCCCCCTGTCATGCAGGTGGCCGCCATCCGCGTTGGTCAGGAACGAACAATCGCAGGATCTCACCCACTGCCATTATCCCTTCGCATTCCACCCATGCCGTCACGCCCCGGCGGCCTGCGGCGGCGCGCTTGAACGCGCGCCCCTGACCGGGTCTTTCGGCTTCGATCACCTTGGCCGGAAGCTGGCAGGGCCGGTTCTGCATGTCGATCACCAGCGTGGCGCCTCCGCGCCCTTGCAAGCGCGAAGAAGGCGGCAAATGACTGAAATCAGCAATCCCCTCGACAACCATCGACGCGCCGATCCATGAAGGGTCAAGCTCCGCCAGCCCCATCTTCCCGGCGATCTGCCGCAGCTCCTCGGCTGAAACGATCGAAATCTGTCTGGTATTGGCGATTGCCCTGCCGCGGGAATAAAGCGCCGTTACACGGCTGCAGGCAGGCCGCGTTCTACCCGCGTGACAGTCCCCTGTCATCCCGTCCAGGCTCAGCATGGCCTGCTGCACGGGTGCGGATCGCAGATCGGCCGCACTGCCGGCGACGCGGCCCAGCCATGTGATGCGGCACACATGTTCCGTGGCAATCAGGGCAGGCATTCATGCTCTTCGGTAAAGCGCATTCGAAATTGGCGGTGCTTGATCTGAACAAGGCCTCGTCGGCACGAGCGGCATTCCATCATACCGTCAGCGTGAAAAACAGCCGACGAAATGGAAACAGGACGGAGCCGTCGGCGCGAACCGGATAGGCGCTGGCCATGACCTCCTCATACCGCGCGATGATGGCGGCGCGCTCGCCCGGATCAAGCCCATCCAGAATGGGGCGCGCATAGGTGCTTTCCGTGTAGCGGCGCACGGGATGGCTGTCTGCCTCGGCGCTCAGCCGTTGGTAATACATTGTATCCCACATCCGGAACCGGCCCCTCGGCGCCAGGATCGCATCATATTCCTGTGGAGCCATGATACCCGGAGCACCACTGGCATCGACGTGACCGGGAAACATGTCGTTTGCCAATGTCTGCCACACCCGATGGGATGGCGCGTTATTCTGATGAGGCATCTGAACCGCGAGCGTGCCGCCCTTGCGCAGCATCGCCGCAAGGCCGGGCATCAAGCGCCGGTGATCCCCCAGCCAGTGCAAAGCCGCGTTGGAATAGATCAGACCCGGCGCGCGGCGCGGAAGCCAATCGCGAATATCGGCCTGCTGAAGGCTGGTATATCCCTTGGCTGCATGCGCCTTTTCCAACATGGCAGGCGACTCGTCCACGCCAATCACATCCCGGCCCATGGCCAGCCGAGCGAGCGCCGCGCCCATCTGGCCTGTTCCGCAACCAAGGTCGATCACGTCGCCCGGGCCGATCTGATCCACGGCATTGAGAAGATCCATCGCGGGGCGCAGACGCAGATCGTGGAACCGCGCATAGGCGCGCGGGTTCCAGTCTGCGCCACGGCCGGGGGTGGCGGCCGTCACGCTGTAGGTTCCGGCTCCAGTCCGCCCTCGCCGCGCGGCGCTTTCGGCTTGGTCTTGGGGATCGCAGTGAGCGAGGGTGTATCGCCTGCCCCGCTGTCATCGTCACCGGCCTTGGGCGGATCGCCACGTGCAACGCGCTGGATTTCCTCGCCCGTCAGGGTTTCGTATTCCAGAAGACCCTCTGCAAGACGTTCCCACTCATCCTTCTTTTCTGTCAGGATGCGATGGGCCGTCTCATACGCCTCGTCGATCATGCGCTTCACTTCGGCTTCGATCAGCTCCTTGGTCGAGGCCGAGATCGAGAAGCTGCCTGCGCCGTTGCCCATATATCCTTCGTGGGCCTGCTGATAATCGATATTGCCGACCTTTTCCGACATGCCCCAGCGAAGCACCATCGCGCGCGCCAGACCACTGGCCTGCTGGATATCACCAGCCGGGCCGTTTGACACATCATCCGGCCCGTATTTGATGATTTCAGCGGCCTTGCCGGCCATCGTCATCGCCAGTTTCTGTTCGCACTCCGATTTATGCCAGTTTAGCCGATCGATCTCCGGCAGGCTGACCACCATGCCCAGCGCGCCGCCGCGTGGAATGATCGTGGCCTTGTAGACGGGGTCGCATTTCGGCAAGGCAAGGCCGACGATCGCGTGGCCGGCCTCGTGATAGGCAGTCTTTTCCTTCTGGTCCTGAGTCAGCACCATGCTGCGCCGCTCGGCACCCATCATGACCTTGTCCTTGGCCATTTCGAAATCATCCATGGTCACGAATCGACGTCCCAGACGCGCCGCCATCAAGGCGGCCTCGTTCACCAGATTGGCCAGGTCGGCCCCTGAAAACCCGGGCGAGCCGCGCGCGATGATACGCAGGTCCACATCGGGACCCAGCGGCGTCTTGCGCGCATGGACGCCAAGGATCTTTTCGCGGCCTTTGATATCGGGGTTCGGCACGGTCACCTGACGGTCGAAGCGGCCAGGACGCAGCAGCGCGGGGTCCAGAACATCCTTGCGGTTGGTCGCGGCGACGATGATCACGCCCTCATTCGCCTCGAACCCGTCCATTTCCACAAGAAGCTGGTTCAGCGTCTGCTCGCGTTCGTCATTGCCTCCGCCATATCCGGCGCCGCGATGACGGCCCACGGCGTCGATCTCGTCGATAAAGACGATGCAAGGTGCGTTCTTCTTGGCCTGCTCAAACATGTCACGCACGCGGGACGCACCCACCCCGACGAACATTTCAACGAAATCCGAGCCCGAGATGGTGAAGAAAGGCACGCCCGCCTCGCCCGCGATCGCGCGTGCGAGCAACGTCTTACCGGTGCCCGGAGGGCCAACCAGAAGCGCGCCTTTGGGGATCTGTCCGCCCAATCGGCTGAACTTCTGCGGGTTGCGCAGGAATTCGACAATCTCCTCCAGCTCTTCCTTGGCTTCATCAATGCCGGCCACGTCATCAAAGGTCACCCTGCCCGATTTTTCGGTCAGCATCTTGGCCTTGGACTTCCCAAAACCCATGGCGCCGCCCTTGCCGCCGCCCTGCATGCGATTCATGAAGTAGATCCACACACCGATCAGCAAGAGGAATGGCAGAAGCGACAGAAGGAAGGTCTGGAACCCCGATTGCTGCTGCGGTTTGGCGGTGACCGGAATGCCCTTGTCGATCAGGGTCTGGGTAATATCGGCATCTGCGGGTTTGACCGCGCTGTAATCCTTGCCATCCGCCTTGCGGAATGTCACGTTTTCGCCATCCAGCGTGACATTGGTGACTGCATCATCCTTAACCGCCGCGACAAATTCGGAATACTTGACAGACTGGCTCTGCATCGCGCCGCCCGAGCCGCTGAAAAGGTTGAACAGCGCCAGAACCAGCAGGAACAGAACCAGCCAGAAGGCGATATTGCGTGCGTTGCCCAAGGACATTCTCCCAATCTACGTCTCCCGTCGCATAGCACGCGGGGCGTGTCCTTTAAATAGAGATCATGGACCCATCTTCAATGCGATAATAGCAAGCTGCTTAAATCATCCCACCCGCGGCATAGCGCGGCGGACCATCCAGAGGGGCATCCGGCAAGTGGCGCAGCGATCAGGTCGTCGCCCTGCCAGATGGCGGGCAAAGTCTCGACAGAATGCAACGGAAGACCCGTTTCGCGCCAATCGGGGCAGGCTGCGCGGCCATCTGGACCCAGCGCACGAACCTGCGCGTCCGGCAGATCAGGGCCAGTCAAGCGCCAGCGCCCGTCCCACAGAGTATCAGGGCTGCTTGTTGCGCGGCGCACTGCGGCGAATTCACGCGCCAATCGGATGGTGCCGCGCTGTGAGGTCGCACGGCACCCGGCCAGAGTGCCGCCCTGCCCGGCCACCAGCCGCAGCCGGAGCCTGTCCAGATCAGGGCCACGCGGACCATACCCTGCGCCGGTAATCCAACGCAGCCCCGCAGACAGAATGCGTCTCGCCATATCGGGGGGCAGTGCGGCAAAGCCATCCGTGGGCATTACCAGATCGGCGTAATGGATCTGCACCAGCGCGCGGGCCTCGGCGGCGGCGTAATGGCCCAGCGTCCGCCGCGCATCGGCGAGGTGATGCGCCACATCGGCCAGCGCCTCCGGGGTCACTCCGACCGGCTGCAACGCCTCCAGCGCAATGCGCGCCTGAGTGCGCCGGTAGCGAGTGTCGACGTTGCTGGGATCATCAATCCATCCCGCGCCCTGCGCCGTCAGATAAGCACGCAAATCCGCTCTGCCCGCCTTCAGAAGCGGGCGGTGCAGAGTGACGCCATGGATAGTGCGGCGCGCAGACATCGCCGCCAGCCCGTCCACCCCGGCACTCCGGGCAAGCCGCATCAACAGCGTTTCGGCGACATCGTCGCGTGTGTGGCCCAGTACAACTCCCGAGATTTCATGCTGCGCCGCCCAGGCTGCCATAAGCTCGTAGCGGGCGCGGCGCGCGCTGGCAGCCAAATTGCCGTGGCCGTCCCACCCTTCCCATGTCAGCGTATCATGCGCGATCCCCAGATCCGCGCAGAACGCCGACACCTGCGCCGCCTCGGCGGCGGACGCCTCGCGCAGACGATGATCGACGGTGACGCAGCGCAAGGGCGCGCCCGCCCAGCCGGCCATCAGGTGCAGCAACGCAACAGAATCGCTGCCGCCCGATACGGCAACGCCGAGCGGGCGATCCTCACTTTGAAAATGCTGTGCAATCAGCGCAAGCAGAAGCGCGCGGTCCAGGAATTTACTGGCAGCCAAGGGCCAGCATTTCGCCGCGCGCATCGCCCACGGCCGCGTTGCCCGGAAACCGCGTCTCCACCTCGGACAACGTCTGGCATGCCGCGTCTTTCTGGCCCAGACGACCCAAGGCCCGGCCCAGACGGAACAGGGCGGACGCCGCTTCGGGGCCGCCCTTGTCTGCTGAAAACGCATCGAGATAGGATTTTGCCGACGCCTTGGTATCACCTGCCGCCTCTTGCGCCTGACCTCGCATCAGATTGGCCCGAGCGCTCAGCGGGCTGCCGGGATAGGCCTGAAGAAAGGTGGCGAACTGCTCGGCCGCCGCCGCATTGTCGCCGGAAGTAAAGGCTGCCTCGGCCGCGTCGAAATCCGCGCGCTCGCCGACGGCGAGAGGCTCGGACGGCTCCTCGGGCGCGGCGGCAGAAGGCTGGGGCGCAGGCGAGATGCTCCCTGCATTTGGTGCGGCGCCGCCGCCCAACGTTGAGGTTTCACCCAGCTTGGAGGTATCGCCCCCCTCAAGTTCGACCAGACGAAACTCAAGATCGCCGAGGCGGTTGGTCCCGTCATTGACCACCCGGTCGATGCGCTGTTGCATCTCCTCGGTGCGGGCCGTCAGGCGCTGCAATTCTCCTTCGATCGCGCCCACGCGATCAAGAACCGAGCCGGACGTGTTCAACTGGCCGCTGGCGCCTGTCGTGCTCAGCTCGCGCTTCAGCTTTTGCAGCTCGACATGGAGCACCGACATCTCCTGCCTTATGTCGGCCAGTGTTGCGGATTTGTCCTGCGCGGCGACGGGAACGCTCAGAGCAAATGTTGCAGTCAGGATCACGGCGACAAGGCGGCGCATGGCAGGCTCCGGTCAGATTAAATGAAAGGCTTAACTGCCGGCGCCGACCGAAATCACGGTCACAGCGCGGCGATTCTGGGCATAGCACGCCTCATTGCTGCAAATCTCGATCGGACGCTCCTTGCCATAGCTGACGGTGCGCAGACGGCTTGCCGGTACACCCTGCCCGATCAGATACTCCTGAACCGAGTTGGCGCGGCGCGCGCCCAGCGCAAGGTTGTATTCGCGCGTACCCTGTTCGTCGGCGTGGCCTTCGATTACCGCGTTATAGTCGCGATTGGCCTGCAACCATTGGGCCTGACCCCTCAGCGTGTTCTGCCCCTCGGGGGTCAGAGTGTAGGTGTCGATGATGAAAAGCACCCGGTCGCCCACGGTTTGCTGGAAATAGGCGGGCGAGCGGGGATCAGAGGCCGAGCCGTCCATGCTGCCCGCGCCCATCCCGGCTCCCATGCCCCCGTTCATGCCGCCCATGGCATCCTCGCCAAACCGGTTGGGATTGGTGCAGGCAGCCAAGGTCAAGGCGGCACAGAGAAGTGTCAGGGTCTTCAGAAAGGTCATCGACTTGCCTCGCTCAGGTTTCAGTAGGCGCGTTTGCGCCGGTTTGCCAAGTGTTAGCACAGCGGGCAGGCCGAGGGAAACATCCCGCGCCGCCCACCTGCCGAATTCTATTGCAATGGCGACCACGATGGATCGCTGGCGGCGCCGGTCGTTACGGCCCGCAGGTTGCGCCCGGTAATGTCTACGGAATAAAGCCCCGCCTGCCCGCTGGCGCCCTGGGTTTCACGGGTAAACATGATGACGCGGCCATTGGGGGCCCAGGTCGGCCCCTCATCCAGGAAGGACGCGGTCAACAGACGCTCCTCGCTGCCGTCGGTACGCATGACCCCAATGTGGAACCGGCTCTTGCTTTGCTTGGTGAAGGCGATCAGATCGCCGCGCGGCGACCAGACCGGCGTGCCGTAATTTCCCTCGCCATTCGAAATGCGCCGCGCTTCGCCGCCGCCCGCGCTCATGATATAAAGCTGGTTGCGCCCGGTACGGTCGGATTCAAACACGATCTGGCGACCATCGGGGCTGTAGCTGGGAGCCGTTTCGATGGACGGCGCGCTGGTCAGGCGCTGGCTGGTGCCCGAGCTGATGTCCATGGTGTAGATGTCGGTATTTCCGCCCGCTTCAACTGAATAGACCACCGTTTCGCCATTCGGGGCGAAACGCGGAGCGAAGCTCATCGTGCCCTCTTGGGCGGGCAGGGACCGGCGGTTCACGCTGGCGACGTCCAGCACATAAATCCGCGGAAAACCGGTTTCGTAGCTGGTATAAAGAATACGGTCCCCGGTGGGCGAGAATCGCGGTGCCAGCACCAGTGATGAGGAATCGGTGAGGTAGGTGACATTCGCGCCGTCGTAATCCATGATAGCCAGACGTTTGGCGCGATTATCCTTGGGGCCGGTTTCCGAAACGAACACCACGCGGCTGTCGAAATATGCTCCCTCGCCAGTGATGCGGCTATAGACCTGATCAGCGATCTTGTGCGCAATGCGGCGCCACCCCGCAGCGGTGCCGACAAATTGCTGGCCGCTGCCCATCTCCTGGCCGGAAAACACATCCCAGACACGGAACTGGACGGTCAGTCGTCCCGAAGCGTCGGCATCTACCGAGCCTGTCACCAGCGCCTGCGCATTCACGGCCTTCCAGTCGGCAAACTGCACCGGGCTGGAGAAACTGGTGATCCGGCTGATATGCGCGCTGGCCGGAATTTCGCGGAAAAGCCCCGTACCACTGAGATCGGCAGCAATCAGGCTCGAGATATCCTGCGCCGCCTGCCCCGATGCGCCGCTGCCGGAAACGAAGGACGGGACAGCAAAAGGCAACGGCTCGATCACGCCTTCGGTGATTTCCAGACGAAGCGGGCCGTTTTGCGCGGTTGCAGGCAGAGCAAGCGCCCCGGCACAGAGAGCCAGAAGGGCCAGAAATCGGGGAGCCAAAAATCGTGGCATCATTTGATCCTCATGTTTTCGGGGTTGAATACCAGTTCCACATTGCGCCAGGACGCGTATTTTTCAACCGGCAGCGCAAAACCGCGCGCGCCGCAGCGGATGATTGCCCGACGGGCCGCGTCATAGGCCTGATTGGCCGATCCAGCCGTACCGCCAGAGGAGCTGATCATACGGATCGTGCCATCGATCGGCCGCGCGTCCTCGGTCATCTCGAAGGCCACGGTGACGGTGGTTGCCAGTGCGTCCGAGCTGAGCGATCCGACGTTCCAGCAGCTTTGCACCGCAATTCGCATGCTGTCCTTTTCGCCCGCAGTCAGCGGCGGACCGGCCGGAGTGTCAGATGCGGCCGAGGGCGCGGCTGGCGCAGGCGTATCGGACGCAGCGCCGAGGGCGGCTGCCAGCGCGTCCTCAATGCCGCCGGTTTCGGCGGGCCCATCGGGCGCAGCTTCCGGCTCGGGCCTGGGGGCGGCTTCGGCAGTTTGCCTCTCGGACTCCGGGGGGGGCGCCGGCCGGTTCGGGCGCGATTTCGGGCGCACGGATCTGGAGGGAGCGGGCTGCTGGGCCTCCGTCACGATTTCGGTCGCGGCGGCCTCGGGGGCGGTGGCCTCTACCTCCTCACTCGGAGTTTCAGCGGCCTCGTCAGGCACGGCCTCTTCGCGCACAACTTCATCCACTTTGGTATCGGGTTCGGGTGGCGCGACCTGCTCCGGGGCCACACGCTCGGCCGGACGCTGCTTGGGGCGCAGCGCGCTTTCGGGCACCAGTGCCGCCATATCCTCGGCCGGCGGCTCAAAACTCGGCGGCTCGTCCGATACCTCGGCGCGGGCGGGGGGTGCGGGCGGCTGCGGTACGGTATCCGGCGCGGCCTCGGAGGCAGGGTCCGGAGGAGGCGCATCGGGCGCGGCATCTGAGGCGCTGGTCAAATCGGGTGCCTCCTGCGGCTCCTCAGGGGGTTGCGGGGCGGCCGGCGAAACTTCGGCGGGCTGTTCCGGCACCGGCGTGCCCGACAGGATTGCCGCATATTCCTCAAGGCTGACTGTCGTCACCGAATTCACTTCGAAATCCAGCGGATCGGGGGCTGACCAGCCGCCAAACAGCAGCCAGGCGATCAGACCGATATGGCCTGCCCCCGATATGATCTGACCCGTATCCACCGCGCGGCGCGCCTCAGCCTTCGGGCTCGTCCAGCGACGGGCCACCGGTATCCGTCACCAGACCGATATTGTCGAAACCGCCCTTGTTCAGCGCGCCCATGATCTGCACGACGTCCGCATAAGGCACAGCGCCATCGGCGCGCAGGAATACGCGGCTGCCCTCGCGCTCCGCGGCGATGGCGCGCAGGCGCCCGACCAGATCGGAGCGGTCCACCTCGGTGGTCTGGACCGACACTGTGCCATCGGCCGCCAGAGTGATCGTCAACGGCTCTTCCTGCTCGCCCGCGAGCGAATTGGCAGCGGTTTTGGGCAGATCGATGGGGATGCCCACAGTCATCAGAGGCGCAGCGACCATGAAGATGATCAGCAGCACCAGCATCACGTCCACAAACGGCGTGACGTTGATTTCCGACATGGGGCGCGCACGGCTGCGATTGCGCCTGCGGCGTTTGCCACCCGAATTGTTGACGGCTGCGCCCATGATCTAACTGTCCAACTGGCGGCTGAGAATGGTCGCGAATTCATCCGCGAAAGCTTCGTAACCCGCCACGATACGGTCACTGTCCGCGCTCAGCTTGTTATAGAAAACAACGGCGGGAATCGCGGCCAAAAGACCCAGCGCGGTAGCGAGAAGCGCTTCGGCAATGCCGGGCGCCACAACAGCAAGGCTTGTGTTCTGCGACGCGGCGATGCCGATGAACGCGTGCATGATCCCCCAGACCGTGCCGAAAAGGCCGACAAAGGGCGCGGTGCTGCCCACGGTCGCCAGAACAGGCAGGCCAGATTGCATCGCCTCGGTTTCCTTGGCGATGGCCACATCCATGCTGCGGTCGATCCGCGCGGTCGCGCCCGCGATCATGCCGCCATCGGTGCGGTGACTGCGGCGCCATTCCATCATCCCTGAGGCAAAGATACGCTGCGACTGCCCGTCAGGATCGGTGCCGATCTGTTCGAACAACTCGTCCAGCGGCTCTCCCGACCAGAATTTACGATCAAATGTCTCGGCCTCGGTGCGCGCCTTGCGATACATGATGTGCTTTTGCACGATGATCGACCACGCCCAGAACGACGCGAGGATCAGCATCAGCATCACCATCTTCACAATAAAGGTTGCCTGCGCGAACATGCCCCACATGGACATATCCATATCCTGCGCCAGCGCCAAGGTTTCTGCTTCCATCTGCCTGCTCTTTTTTTATCGGTCCGGATGTATCCAGACCCTGTTTGCCGCGACGCTAGCCCATCGCGCACCTGAATTCCAATAGCAACGATGAATCCCACGCAAAGGTGAATTATTAGTGTAATACCAAGCTGCACGAGGGATTG
>JAUNVT010000317.1 GCA_030540655.1 Rhodobacterales bacterium | reverse complement strand
TGGAGTGGCGCAAGGTCAACGCGCTGGAGGCCCACCCACCAGCTGCGGCAGAGTGACCCAGAAGGGTCGAATGCAGCGGTGATGGCTTTTATTTTGGCATGAAAATCTGGCCATGACCGCCGCCGCCAAAAACCCCGATCTGTCTGTTCTGCCGCCGGAATGCCACGCCGTATGCAAGGCACAGGCCGCATGTGTGGCAGAACTGGAGGAGAAGGGGCCAGCGCCAGGAACATCTGATCGCCGGGATGCATGATGCGCTTCTACGGCAAGAAGTCCGGGAAACTGAACGAGGACGCCCGGCAACTGGCTTTCGAAGATCTTGAGGTTGCCCGTGCCGGGATCGAAGAGAAGAAATCGGAGCACGGCTCGGCGAAAAGCTCGCCTGCAACCACCGCCATTGGGAAGGGCTGCAGACCTTCCTGAGGGACGGGCGCGTTGAGGTCGACTCCAACAGCGTCGAAAATCTCGTGCGCCCAATAGCCCTCAATTGCAAGAACGCGTTATTCGCGGGTCATGACGAAGGCGGCCGTGCCGGGTCGCATCGCCTCCTTAATTGAAACATGCAAGATCAACGGCGTGGAGCCATTCGCCTACCTGAAATCAACGCTCGAAGCGATCGCGGCCGGCCATCCGAAAAACCGCATCGACGATGCTGCTCCCTTGAACACTGCCTTACGTCAGCGTCTATGGGACAGAATTGAGGTTTTCGTAACGGAGAATTTCTGGTTCATCGAAGCCCCAAGGAGCGAAGATGAACAAGAGATCCGGAACATCGAAGGACGCGGCTGACAAGCTGGTCAAAGGGATCAAGCGCAAGACGCGCAAACCGTATTCGACTGACGAGAAGATCAGGATCGTGCTGGCAGGTCTGCGCGGCGTGAAAGCATTGCCGCGCTGTGCCGGCGTGAGGGCATCAGCGAAAGCCTGTATTACACGTGGTCGAAGGAATTCCTCGAAGCGGGCAAGCAACGCCTGAGGGCAAGGAGCTGCGCTCGGAATCGGCCGCGCTGAAGGAAGTCGGCGCCGACCTGACTTCTGAAAACCGTCTGCTCAAAAACAGCATGATCGGTGATGGGGGAGTGCGAGGCATGAGGTATCCGGCATCGGAAAAGCTGGAGATCCTCCGCACCGTCGAAGCCACGCATCTGCCCGCCCGTCAGACACCGGCCATGCTCGGCATCCCACGCACGACCTGTTACCGCTGGTATGATCGATGGTCCGCCGGCGGGCGTGACGCGCTCGAGGACACGGCGCCCCGCCCGGGCTCTGTATGGAACCGCCTCCCGGATGAGATCCGGGCGGACATCATTGGGTTCGCGCTCGAGCATGAGGATCTGACTCCCCGCGGATTGGCCGTAAAACATACCGGCGAGAAGCAGTATCTTGTCTCAAAATCCTCGGTCTGTCGCATCCTGAAGACGGAAGACCTGGTCACGGCACCGGTGCATCTCGTGATGAAGGCGGCCAACGAGTTCCGGGATAAAACCACCCTGCCCCACGAACTTTGGCAGACAGATTCACCTGTCTCAAGGTCTTTGGATTGGGGCTGGTTCTACCTGTCGGCCATTCCAGACGATTACAGCCGCGATATCATTGCCTGGAAGCTCTGCACAACGATGAAGGCCGAGGACGTGACCGCCACGCTCGACCTAGCGCTGGAAGCCGCGGGATGTGACAGCGCAGCCGGGATCGCCAGGCCCAGGTTGCTCAGCGACAATGGTTCGTCTTACATCGCGGGCGATCTGGCGGATTACATCGACGAAAAGGGCATGGATCATGTCCGCGGTGCGCCATACCACCCGCAGACCCAGGGCAAGATCGAGCGGTGGCACCAGACCATGAAGAACCGCGTCCTGCCTGAGCGTTACTTCCTGCCCGGGATCTTGAGCGCCAGATCGGCACCTTTGTCGGATATTACAACAACCAGCGCTATCACGAGAGCCCTGGAAACCTGACGCCCGCCGGCGTCTGGTTCGGGCGCGCAGAGCAGATCCTGAAAATGTGCACGTATCAATGATATGAATTACAGTTCCAGGTGCCTAGGTGT
>JAUNVT010000080.1 GCA_030540655.1 Rhodobacterales bacterium | reverse complement strand
GCTACGCCGAGGGCTCCGCACGCGGCCTGTTACACCAAGCGTTCGGATACAGCCCTGGCTGATGTGCCGTTCCGCCGGTTGGGCTGACCCGCGGGCGATCCTTGCCATCTTCATGACCCGAATGCGCCGTCGGCTCCACCCCGGGCATCCGCTCCATCAGCCTGATCTCGAGCTCTTTCATCAGCCCGGCATCACCAAGCAGATCCTCAGGCCGCGCGCAGCCCTTCAGCAGTTCGCCCAGCAATCCCCTGGAAATCGTCATCATCCTTGCTCCTCTCAGAAAGCATGGACCAAAGCCAGGTTACGCAGAAGAACGGACAGTCTCACGCCTGAGAAGGCCCGCGTCTTCACGAAATGCCTGTTCTTTGGCAGCCGCCGGAGTGCAGCCTGCCCTTCCCGATCTGGGGTCCCGGCCGGGCGCCATCGCGCCGGTTTGAAGAAGGGCATCATGGGACTGCAGGCCGCATGCAAGGGGCCAGACATCAGCAAGAAGCCTCCACAACACCGCATCCACCCATACCTGCCGGGAAAGCTGGCAATCGCGTGGCCCGAACAGGTCTGGTGCAGCGACATCACCGGCATCGGTCAAGCGGGGCTTCTTATCCGGTGGCAATCATGGATCAGGCAAGGCGCAAGATGCTGTCCTTGCGGCTCTCGACTCCTCTGGAGGCCAGCTTCTGCGTCCCGGCCCTGGAGCAGGCTGTCGCAGACCATGGAAAGCCGGAAACAACGAAGACGCATCGAGGCAGCCACTCCACAGGTGCGGGCGGGACCATGGCTTCGCCCGGGACCGGGATCGAGATATCGATGGAGGGGCGGGGGCCCGGCAATATCTTCCTTGAACGGCTCCGGTGATCCCTCAAGCAGGAGGCCGTCCATCTGCATGAAATCCCTGACGGCTCCCAGGCAAAACGGATCATCGACCAGGGGTTCGGGTTCGACCACGCCGAGCACTTGTCGGAGGCCAAACTGCATTGGCGCGCCTTCCCTTCTGAGCCTCCAGTCCCGCGGCCTGCATAGGGTTAAATGCATCCTCTCCGATGCTCGGGCTGGCATGCGGGCCGCGCGCGGGGCGGTCTTCGGCGAGGCTACATGGCAGCGCTGCCAATTTCACCTCGCCCAAAACACCATCCATCACGCGCCCAACGCCGAAATCCGCACGCCATCGGTAAGCGGCTGAAATCGGTCGGGACGGCAGACAAGTGAAAGTTAAGGAGTCGTTGCCACAACGAGTTTGGCAAACACGCCCGCTCCGAACCTCGCGGAAACTTGTGCTACATGCACTTCGAATGAAATGCCCGCGCCATCGGCATCCTGAGCTTCCGGTTCATAGCTCCATTCAGGTGATGCAAGCATAACCTCCCGCAGAATGTTGCCGTCCCTGATGACACGCAAAACATAGCTTTCCGTCTCTTCTCCCAATGGAACTTCTCGTGTGTCCCACTGGTCACCGTCGATCCGCGTGCGCCTTATCCAACTCACATCAACAGCCCCGCCGGATGCACGTACGGCGCGCAGATGCACCGGGCTGTAGGGGCGCAAACCAACCCCTTCGAATGCCAGAACATCCTGCAGGTACGATAGATCATCCAGCGGTCGGCTGGCTGGACCGATGCGGTAATATTGCGGTCGGCGCCGCATCGTGTCGGTCAGATTGATCTGGGCGGGGATACCGTTCAGCATCACGACGAAGCTGCCCTTTTCCCATCCCTCCGCGCCTGCTGCCTCGGTCCCCAACTGGCCACGCAACCGGTGGCTGAGCAGATAGGTATCCGGCCCCACCAGAATGGCATCGCGGAACTGGACCAATTCCCACCCATCGCTTTTACCAGTGCCAATAGCGCACAGATTCGAGCCGCCCAATAATGCATCTTCTTCCACACTTTCCAATCTGCCAGATAGCAGGCGAACAGTGACGCCAGCCCCCCGATCAATCACGCCTGCCGGCGCAGGCGCCAATGCGGTTTCCAGCAGACCAACGGTGGCACGCCCTGCAACCAGACTGTCCAGCCGATAGTTCGAATCGCTTGCCCCAACATAGAGCGCGACAGGTCCCGGCCATGGTCGTGCCGTCACTGCAAGATGCGGCGCATGCGGCGCCTCGTCCCCTGTCATCAGTGGCAGATCGAGAAAGAGGGGCAGCACGGGAACCGGTGGCACGAAAGGACGGACGGGTGGGGCGGTCTGTGCAATATGGATCGACCGATAGCTTTCGGCTTCGATCCGCACGCCGTCAATACGCTGTGCATTACCCATCTGCTCGACCCGGTCGATACGAAACAGCCCCCGGCCAGCCGCCTCATCCAGCCCGATAATGTCCCCCGCACCCAGCGCCAGTTGCGATGGCGGCAGCGTGAGCCGCACCGTATCAGTTGAAATGCGCGCTTCGGACAACCACCGTTCGGTGACGGCGCGTCCCTCGGCCCGGGTCATCGCCAGTGCAATTTCCGAGGTTGAAACGGAATGCGTGGCCTTATCCGGCATCACCGCCTCCTCTGCAATGACCTCAAAATCGCCATCGGCTTCGATAAAACGCAGGCGTACCCGGCCCACAATCTCAGCCGCGCTCGCCCGCGTCTCTTCCAGCACGGTGCCGCTTTCGCCATCACGCACCATCTTATCAAGTGTGATCCGCGTATCGGCCAGCCCATCGCGCATGCGGAAAACCAGAACCCCGTTGCGCTCGATAGCATCGAACGCGAAACGCAGCATCAACGGCTGCAATGCCGAACGTGCGTCCGCCACCTGATCGACGATATAACCACTGATATAACCATGCAGCCGCGAGGTATCGACATGAACCAGCCCCGCGCGGGCGGCAATTTCTTCGACAACCGAGGCCAGCGACCGCGCCGAAGCCCGTCCGGTAATCCAGTGACCTACGGAGTAATTTATCCCGTCATTCCACAGGGTTTGATTGTTGGGGAAAAACGGAAACGGTCTCGCATCCCACGCCCAAACATAGGCATGGTCCATGTCGATCATCCGCCCGCCATACTGTGCCGAAAGCGGATTATGTGTCGGTTTTGTCCAATAATCCCGCATTGCACGCAGGTATTGCCGCTGGATCAAATCATCACGCCGACCGTCAGAGAAATGTGGCAATGCCGATTCCGACGATTTCACGTCAATGAACTTGTTGGGCTGGTTCGTGCCCTTGTCGACAGAGCCGCAGCCAATTTCGGTAAATCGGATCGGTTTCGATTCCGGCACCCATGGGGTTGGCTCTGCGGCGCGCAGGCCGCCGATCCGGTTATGGTGTGGGTTTTTCCACCAGTTCCGGATGTCCTTGTACCGCCAGATCCAGGGCTCACCATAGGCATCATCGGTTATCGGCGTACGAACCTGCGCCTTTCGCGCTTCTGGCGATTCATAGAACCAGTCATAGCCTTCACCACCGTCGATATTCGCCTTCAGGTATTCCAGATCATAAATCGACCCCCAAGCCGCGTCGGCATGGTCCTGCCCGTCACGCCAGTCGGACAGCGGCATATAATTGTCAATTCCGATAAAATCGATATTCGCATCGGCCCATAACGGATCCAGATGAAAATACCTGTTCCCTGTCCCATCCTGCGGCTGATATCCAAAATATTCCGACCAGTCAGCGGCATAGCCGATCTTGACTTGTGGCCCCAGCAGCAGACGCACCTCTGCGGCCAACGCAACCAGCGCAGAAACTGCGGGAAAGCCGCCATCCGCCCCGCGGATCTGTGTCAGCCCGCGCATTTCCGAGCCTATGCAGAAACTTTCGACACCGCCCGCGACGGCGCAAAGCGCAGCATTATGAAGGATAAACCGCCGGTAGCTCCATTCATCCGGACCAGTGTACACGACCGGCCCTGACCCGCCACCGCCCGAAACCGGAGGCCACTGAAAGGGCGGGCGGTCCTGCCCGGGCATGAATGGGCGCGCCGGCGCCGCCGAAGTACCTCGCGCACGGAAATCCTGCGCTGCAGCGGTGCCAAAGAACGCGGCAACCTCGGCTTCGGCGCTGACCGTCCCGTCCGGGCTGCCATTAATTCCCGGCGCCTTTGACAATGTAATACGGCCGCGCCACGGCAGAGGCGGCTGGTTATCTGCTCTCCCATACGGATCCGGCAGGGCGTTACTCACAATTTGGTCCATCAGGATAAAGGGGTAGAACATGACATCCTGCCCTGCAGCCTTCAACGCATTGATCGCTTCGATCACTGACTCGTCTGTGGGCGTCCCGCCATAGACGGGCTTGCCAGACACATGCGGTACCTGCTGGACCGTGCGGCGTCCCAGCCCCGCCACTCCCCACGGCATATCATGCGCATCAAATGTTTTCTGTTCGACCTTCGGGCGAATATTGCAATTCCCGCAGCGCAGATCGCCCCCAAACCAGCTGACAACCAAGGAGGTCGCTCCGCAGTTGGGAAGCTCTCCTCTCATGTTCTCCAATGCGGTTGTGAAATCCGGCTTGCCTGACGGCGTGTTGACATTGGCCAGTTGCGACGCTCCCGGTCCGTAATTCATTGTGACCGGGGTTGTTGCCAGCGAATATTCCCCGCTACCGGGCAACAATGCGACACCGCGCACGGACCTCACCGGATCCAGCCCTGCAGGATCCTGCTCCACCTGCGTTGGGCGGGTGACATCAAACGTGAACTGCGGAACGCGGTTGCCAAAGACACCCAGCTCCAGATCTTCTATCACGACATACGCTGTGCCGCGATAGGCCGGGACCGAGCCCGCACCCTCCACTGCCTCGATCCGGGGATCGGGTAACTGATCACGCGCACCGGTGTAGACGCGCATCGTGATGCTGTCGCGCGCAATCTCGGTACCGTCAGCCCAAACACGACCGACATGGCTGATCTGCCCCTCACACAAGGCCAGCGCCAGACTGACGGAATAGCTGAACTCGCGCACCTTCGGCCCTTTGGGAGCGCCCTTGCCACCTCCGCCCGAGCTGTGGGTCGCCACCTCCTCGCGGAACTCCGTGGCCCAGATGATCTGTCCGGCCACCCGCATACGCCCATAAACCTGTGTGATCGCATCTCCCTCACCCGACCCCGTCAGGCGAAGACGGTTCGCACGGCCCGTCTCCACCACGTCCGAGCCTTGCCCCATCAGCCGCTGATCAATGGATCTTCCGATTACGCCGCCCGCAAAACGACCAGCAGCGGCCATGGACAGACCCAGAACCGTGCCGCCCATCGATCCGCCTACCGCCGCACCGGCAGCTGATAATAGAATAGTCGCCATCAGAAACGCTCCTTCGGAAAAGTGAAACGCGCCACGATACGGCGCCGCCATGGCAGGCTCAGAGGGCTTTCAATGACCGCATGGCTTGAATAGGCATGGATGAAGCTCGCATTGGCACCGGTATGTCCTGCGATTCCCAGATGCTTGGCTACCGCACCGTCGCGCATGCGAAACAACAATACGTCACCGGCGGCCTCCTCCTCCAATGCCTTTGGCATCAGATGGCGCCGCGCAGCGCCCCAGAGAGCCTCGATACGGGCAGGTTCCAACCAGTCCATCGAATACGCCGGCGGCGTTTCAGGCTCGGCCCCCAGAACCTCGCGCCAGACGCCGCGCAGCAGGCCCAGACAGTCCGTACCCGCCCCCTTGCACGAGGCCTGATGCAGATAAGGCGTCCCGATCCAGCCGCGCGCCGACGCAACGATCCGTCCCTCCAGAATATCGCTCATCTGCGGCTACCTCCGTCCAAGCTCCCCGATTTAAACGGATCAGAAATCGACCAGTCGTCGCCCGGGATGTCTGGAAAACCCTGGTAATTCAGAAAATTACGGAATTTTGTCCGGCAGGTCGCGGCGCGCTTGTCACAGCCCGCTTCGAGCCGCAGCGCATCACCCGCGCGTACATTCGCTCGCAACGGATGCCACAATTCGATGACACGCTGGTCCGACACCATATCGTCGCGCTTGATGACGCCACTCAGGCCCTTTCCCAAACCTTTCAGAACGATAAGGCGCCCGTGCTTGAACCAGCCCTCCTCGAACGCAGCAACTGGCCCAAGTTTGAATACACGGCGATCAATGATCCCTGTTGCGGCAACCTCGGTGGCATAGCCGGGGGCCGCGATGTTGAACATGCAGTCGCTATCGCCCAAAACGGCTGAGCACGGCTTTTGATAGACCCGTCCAAGGGGGCGGTTCAAGGCTTCCGTCAGCCCGCGCATCTCAGCTTCGAACGCTCCGCCAGACCGCCGCAATTCACCGATGGTGCCGCGAAACTGCACATGCCGCTGCGCCACGTTTCGCCAGTTTACAAGCCACGCGACAACCTCGGCCCCGTCATAGCGCCCCGCCTCGATGTCTTCCTCCCGGATCGACGTATCGCTCAACGCGCCCAGCGCTTCGGTGTTGTCGACCGACAGGCCGGTCGTCTGCTGAATCGCAAGCGCGCTCAGCCCCGTATCCGCACGAAAAGTGATGCCGTCAAACCTCAACACCCCGTCATGATCGGTAAACCCCAGAACCGTTCCGTCCTTGCGGGTCAATGCCCAGGCGCGGCAGGTCGTGGTTACACCCGTCTGCAAATGCGCGTGCAGACCTGCATCAAGTCCGCTCATACCCGGATCTCCACAATCGGCACATTCGGGGCATCCCCCGCATGGAAGGTAGCCACGCTGACCAAGATCCGATCGGTGTCAAACCGCACCGGCACGTCAAATTCATATCCGGCTGTAATACGGTGTCCGGGTGGGGGAGCGCTGAAAAAGGTGATCGTCCCGGTCGAGGCGTCGACCTGGAAATCCCCACCCTCCTGCCGTTCATCGCCGTCAACCGCGATCCGGACGCTGCCGCGCACGGGTTTGGCAATGGGCCGCGCATATTCATGCGGGCCCGATCTGTAGGTCTTGATCAACTGAAACCTGGTCGTGACGTTATCACCAGTGGCAATCAGCTGGTCGTTATGGGCAGGATCCAGCAATGCGCCGCCCGATTTGTAATCGGCCCAATCTTTCCAACGAAACCCATGAATCTGCCCGGAACGCGCCTCGAAAAACGCGATCAGCGCCTCGATATCGTCAAGGCTCCGCATCGCGACGCCCGCATCATAGCGCCTCCGGGAATGTTTCCAGGGCGTGTTCCGCTCCTCAAACCCATTGGCCAGCGTCACGACATCCGTCAGCCGCTCCGGCCCCCCGATCGAGCCAAAGCTCAGGTTCGCCGGAAATCTCACTTCGTGAAAACCCATCTTGCCTCTCCCTTACCGATTGCGTTGCCCGCGCCCCAGGGCACGGCTCATCTGTGCGGCAATCTGGCCCTGACTGCGTCTGAACCCTTCGGCGTCCGGCGTAGAGATATTCATCACCACGCTCACATTGCCGCCACCGCCGCCACCGCGCACCCCCAGCTTGCCATCTGCGCCGCGCGCCAGAGGCATGATCGCCTCGGGCCCCGCCTCGCCCATCAGGCCGGCGCCACCGCGCATGGGAAATGTCACCGGCCCGCTGACGACACCGCCGGTGGCAAAGGGCTGCACCCGGCCTTGGGCAAAGCTCGCGCCGTTGGCAAAGGGCAACAGCCCCCCCACAAGACTGTTCACGCCGGTCGCCAACAACCCACTCATATGGTCCGTCACCGGCTTCACCGCCGCATTGAAGGCGCTGTTCATCATGGAGCTTGCCATCATGCGCAGCGATGTCGACAGGCTGTCCCCATCCGCGACAGCGCCTTGGATCGCGCGCCGTAATCCCCGGCTCATGCCGCGGTCCAGCGTGGCCACATCCTGCCCGGTGCGCTCGAACGTGCCGCGCATGCGACCCATCTCGGCGTTGAAAGCCGCTGCCATGTCGGCCGCCGCCCCCAGAGAGCCGTCCAGCGCCTCGATCTGCGCATCCAGTGCGCCGAAATCCTGTCCGTCACTCATCATTCCCTCCTCGCCTATCGGGATAGGCCTGCATCAACGCATCCAGTCGCTCCCGCACCAGCGGGGCTGCGCCCTGTGCCTCGCCCAGCATCAACCGAAGCTCTGCCGGGGTCAGCGCCCAGAACTCGGCTGGCTTCAACCCCAGTCCGCGCAGCCCCGCCTGCATCAAAGCGGGCCAGTCAAAACCGCTCATTGCGGCTCGGGCAGCATAAAGGCCCGCGCCAGCAGTTCAGCCGCCGCGCGGGCCGCAGCGAGCGGCCCGCCCTCGATTTCGGCGGCAATCAGATCGCGCCCACTGCCCTGCCATCCACCACCCCGCAACCCGGCCACGATCAACGCCAGAACATCGCGGGTGGAAAACCCGCCCGCCTCGAACCGCTCGACCAGATCCACGAGCGATCCTGCAGCCAACCCCGCCTCCAGTTCGGCCAAAGCGCCCAGAGTCAGCTTCAGCACGCACCGTTCGCCATCGATGACCACCGCCACCTCACCTGCCCATGGATTTGCCATCTCAGATCGCCGTGAAAACCATGCGGCCAGCCGACGCCATCGACAGCTCATAGGTCGCCTCACCATCATGCGATCCGGAATATTCAATCGATGTCACCTGAAACGGCCCTTCGATGATGCCGAAATCGGGGATCACCACTTGGAAGTCCGGCGTCAGGCCGTCAAAAAATACCTGCCGCGCCCGCTCGTCGGATTGTGCATCACGAAAAATCCCTGATCCGCTGATTGCCGCCGATTTGACTCCCGCGCCCGCCAGCAATTCGCGCCAGCCGCCTTCGCTCTCCAGGCTGGTGACATCCACGCTTTCGGCGTTAAAGCTGATGCGGGTTGCGCGCAGCCCTGCCACCGAAACAAAGGTGCCGTCGCCGTTCAGATCGATCTTGATCAACAGGTCCTTGCCGTTTTGAACTGCCATGTCTTTCGTCTCCGTTTTAAGTTGTTAAACCGTGTCCTCGATACGCGCGCGAAATGTCAGGTCGATCCGCCGCAGCGCCCCGTCACGCCGCGCCCGCGCCCGATAAAAATTGAGCGCTGCCAGATGGCCACGATCCAGCGCCAGTTCCGCATCCGTCAGCGCATCGCCCACTGCCGCCGCCGCCTGTTTTGCCGCAGCAAACCCCGCAGCATCGCTGAGAACCGACACAGTAAACCGGTGCCATGCGCCCCCCGATGTGGCATCCGAGCGATCCCGCACATCCTCGGGTCCAAGCGTTACATAAAGCGCCGGCAGCGGCCCCGTGGGCGGTGCATCATAAATCGCCTCTCCAACCAACGCCGAGAGATCCGCATCGCCGATCAACTGCCCATAAACCGCCGCCTGAAGCGCCGCGGATCCGCCGTAACTCATACCGCCACTTCCTCCGTTGCATAGCAGGTCAGATAGCGGCCCGTAGGGTCGCGATCCGTAACCGCTTCAATCCTGAAAACACGTCCCGCTCCCCGTAGCCGTTGTTCCGGCCGTGGCCGCGAAGGCGCACCAACCGGTGCCGCCCGGACGATGATCCTGTAGCCTGCGCTGGAAAGCTGGACCTCGCCGCCCGACACCTCCCGCCCCGTGCGCGCCACGATCTCGCCCCAGATTTCGCCGACGCAGCGCCATGTCTGAACATAGCCCCCGGCGCCATCGGGGAGACGCTCCGGCGCCTCCAGAACCAGATGACGGTTCAGGTTCACGTGGCTCATCACCTCATCCCCCCGCCCAGAAGGCGCACCGTGCGGTAGCGCTCGATCAGGCTGGTCACACCAAAGGGCATGCACCCGCCACCCAGCGCCGTATCGGCGCGGTATTCGTAAAAATGCGCTGCCAGCAGCAGAACCGCCTGCCCCAGATCTGCAGGCAGATCACTCCAGGTCGCCCCGAACCCGGCGCGGAACCGCACCACGGCGGCGCCCCCTGACGGTACGGGCGGCAAAATGGTTCCAACCGGCATCAGGCGCGGGCGATGCGTGTCCTTCTCCAGCCGATAATACGCGGGGTCTGCTATATCTTCGCGCCCTGTCATATGGCGCAGCACAACCTGCTCGATCGCTGTTACCGGCGCGATCGGCAACGCCTGTCCATATCCGGTGCGCCACGCGACCAGTTCCCAAGCAAATAGCCGCTCGATCAGCACCTTGCCCGTGCGCGCTTCAATCGAGGCGATGGCCGCGCGCAAGAAGCTGGACAAGACAGGAGCTTGCACATCATCATCCGAAAATCCCGTTCCCAGCCGCAAATGTGCCTTGAATTGCGCAATCGGCAGCGCTTCTTCCGGCACGACGGTTTCTTCACTCAACATCATTGAATTTCTCCGATAGTCCCGGATCCCTCCGGTGGTTCAGGCGCGCGCCACCTGCGTTGCTCGGACGGAGGGGAGCAGCTGGGCAACGCATAACAGATTGGCAGCGCGCGCCCCGGACGGAGGCGTATTTCCCCCGCCCGATCCGCGCCTCGATCAGGAGGTCGCGAATTTCAGCAGCTTGATCGCCGCATAGTCGCTGACATCGCCGCCGACGCGCTTCGTCGCATAGAACAGCACGTGCGGCTTGGCGCTGAAGGGATCACGCAGAACGCGCAGGTCGGGACGCTCGGCCACGGTGTAGCCCGCGCCGAAATCACCAAATGCCACCGCCATCGCACCCGCGGCCATGTCCGGCATGTCCTCGGCAACCAGCACCGGATAGCCAAGAAGGCGCGCAGGCTCGCCTGCAGCAAGGCTGTCGGACCACAGGAAACGGCCGTCGGCATCCTTCAACTTGCGCAGTGCGCCCGCCGTTTTCGAGTTCATGACAAAGCTGGCATTGGCGCGGTATTCGGCGCCCAGCGCGTAGACCAGATCAATGACAGAATCGGCGCCGTCGAACGCACCTGTCGCGCCGGTAGGGACATATCCAAGGTTGCCCCAGGTCCAGACATCATTATCCACGCTCGGCTTGGTCAGAAAACCGGTCGGCTTGTCCACACCATTGCCATTTACAAAGGCCGCTGCCTCGGCGCGGGCAAACTTGTCCGCGATCCGCCCCGCCAGCCATCCTTCGATGTCAAAGGCAGAGTCGTCCAGCAGACGCTGCGATGCCTTGGGCAGTGCGCTCAGTTCGTGTAGCGGAATGGTGATGCGGTCGATACCCGGGGTTGCCGTTTCGGCCAGACCCGCCGTTTCCGTCGCCCATCCATGACCGACATCACTATGGTCGATCAGCACGTCAAAGCTCGTCGCCTCGACCGCGACCACATTGGCAATGGCGCGGATCGATGCGGTCGCGCTCAGCGTGGATTTGATGGTGCTGGCGGTCTGCGGATCGACAAGATAGCCGCCATCACCCGCGATGCTGGTGCCCAGTGCCTTGCCTTCCAGCTCCAGCCCGCGCAGCCCATCATCATCGCCCGAGCGCAGATAGGCGTTGAACGCCTTGCGGTGGGGCGCGATGCCATCATGGCCACCAGCCAGAACGGGACGCGCAGGAACAAATGATTTACGTTCAAACATGGTTATTTTCTCTTCTTGTTGCTTCAGTCGCTCTTCGATGTTGGCCCGAAAGCCCTTCAGCTCGTGGACAAACCCCGCCACGGCCGATTTCACCTCACCCGCCGGTTCATGCGCGCGCGGCACACCTTCCCCGGCCCGAGAATTCCCGGTTTCATTCATCACCTGCTCCTTGTTCTGGTGTCTGTCTGCCCGGCGCTACCTGCGCGCCAATTCCCGGGCTGCGGCAATGAACGCTGCCGCTACTTCGCGCAGATCGCCGCCATCCAGCGCATCGCCCTTGGACGCCACCCGCGCACTGGGAAGCATGGGGAATGTCACCAGCGACACCTCCCACAGCTCCAGTTCCTGCAAAAGCCGTTGGCCCTTGTCATTCTTCGTCGCTCGCAGCGTACGATAGCCGATGCTCAACCCGTCAATCGCACCTGCGGCAATCAGCGCCGCAGCCTCGCGGCCCCGGCCTACAGCCTCCAGCAGACGCCCTTTCACATAAAGCCCGCGCGCATCCTGCCGCACTTCGTCCCATACGCCGATAGGCTGGGCCGGATCATGTTGCCACAGCATCTTGACCTGCCGCGCTTCTGCGCTCAGCCGCGCCAGCGAGTTCGTGTAGGCCCCCGCGACCACCACATCGCCGCCCTGATCGGTATCTCCGAAATAACTGGCATAGCCTTCAATGCCCACGCCGTCCTTCACGGTCAGATCCGCGTCGAACCGCGCGAACTTACGCTCAAGCCCTGTGTCCACTTCCATACATCCCATCTTTTCCACCCTCATGGCAGCGCCGATATCAGCGGCTGCAATGCCTGCGCCACAATCGCACCCGCAATTCCGTAAACCGCCAGCCACAGTCGGCGCTCCAGCCGTTCCATCGCCTCTTCCAGCTTTTTTTGCCGCTCTGCGACCGCTTGGAATTTCAGCAGCGCCACGCGCTCATTGGCCTCCAGCCGCAGGGCGGGCGCGCAATCGAACGCCTCAAACCCGTATCTGTCTGTCCGCCGATCCTCATCCATCCGCGCACCCGGGTTCGGGCAGGGCGGGCAAACCCAGCAGCGCCCGCTTTTCTCCTTCGGTCAGGAAATCGGCTCCGGCAACGCGTGCCCATTGCGCATCGCGCTCGGCAGCCAATGCCGGCACCTGATCCAGATCAGGTTTCAACTCCAGACAGCTTCCCTCGAACCCGCTCAGCCAATCGGAAAGGTTTGCTGCCACGCGGCTGACCAGCGGCAGAACGGTCAGCCGGAAGAACGCACGGTTCGCCTCCTGATAATTGGCATAGGTCGCATCCCCCGCGACGCCCAACAGCATCGGTGGCACCCCAAAAGCCAACGCAATCTCGCGCGCGGCGCTTTCCTTGGTCTTCTGAAACTCCATGTCCGAGGGCGAAAATCCCATCGGCTTCCAGTCCAGCCCGCCTTCCAGCAACATCGGCCGACCTGCATTGCGGGCACCCTGATGATGGCTCTCCATCTCATCCACCAGACGCTGATACTGGTCCGTGCTCAGACTGCCCTGCCCCTCGGCACCCTTGTAAACAATGGCACCCGACGGACGCGCGGCGTTGTCCAGCAGCGCCCTCGACCAGCGGGACGCCGAATTATGCACATCCACCGCCTGCGCCGCTGCCTGCATGGGCGACAGGCCGTAATGATCGTCCTGCGGATGAAAGCTCCTGATATGGCAAATCGCAGGATGTCCCTGGCTGACGTCGAACTGATGCCTGCGCCCGGCCACGGCATATTCATACGCAACCGGCCAGCCATCATTCCCCGGCACCACACTCATCCGGTCAGACCGCAAGACATGCAGCTCCACCGGCGCGCCATCCACCCCGCCCACCGCTTCAACATAGGCATCGCCGGTCAGCAACAGCTGACCGTAAAGCGCCTCGAGCAGCTCCGCCCGCCCCTGCGCCGGGTTGGGGCGCCGCATCAGCGTCAGCATGGGATGTTCGGAATAGCGCTGCTCAGTATCCTGTAGAACCAGTGGCAGCGACGCTGCCGCCTCCGCAATCATCTTGACGCAGCGAAACCCGACCGGATTGGCGGCAAAGCCCTGACGCGTCAGCGTGCCGGTGTCCCGTGCGCTCCACGCCACCCTGTTCGATCCATGCCATGCCATCACCCGGCCCGCCGCACTGGCCTTGACCTCGCGGGCGTCCGGCGTCACAGGCTGCGCCCTGCCCTGCCGAAGAAAGAAGTCCATGATCATCTGCCGTCACTCCTTGCTGTTTCGCGCCGGACCGATATCCCTTGCCTGGCGATCCGCTGTTGAAGGCATCAGACACCCAAAGATTTAAGAAAACTGAATGGGACCGTGCGTTGCGCGATAACTCCCGACAACCTTCGGAAAACACTGGCGTAAAGCCCGTTCTGCCGATACCGTTTCAGTCAGAGGAGGCCTTCCCATGCGATCCGAATCCCTGCAAAATTTCCTTGATGTGGCCCGCGACGCATTCTTTGCGCATGTGGACGATCCTCGCTCCACAGAATCGCTCAGGCGTATCTTCACGGCTCTGGACACACCCGGCGCAGTAACGGACGTACCAGGCAGCCGCCTGCCGGTCTGCGCATGTCTGAACGAAGGGGCCGAGGGTGCCTTGGCCGATGCTTCCCTTCGTCCTGTAACTGAGAGCTTTCTGCGGCTCGAGCCTGACCTGCGCTGGCGAACCAGCGGTGATCGCACAAATGCGAGTCCCGGCTTTGCCGAAAATCATGGCAACACTTATATCGTTGGCCCCGGAGGGCTGGAGCGGCGAAACGATGTCTGGCTCGGCGCGTCCCTGCTTGCACCGAATACCCGCTACCCGGATCACACCCATCCACCCGAAGAAACGTATCTTGTCCTCAGCCCCGGCGAATTCATGCACGGATCAGATCCTTGGTTCGAACCGGGCATAGGAGGCACGTTCTACAATTCTCCCGGCGTCATGCATGCCATGCGGTCCGATGCCAAACCGCTGCTGGCGCTCTGGGCGCTCTGGGCCGGGCCGAGGGATGCCCGAAAAGGAAAGCATCTGTCTTGAAATGCAAGTGGACAATGACTTGAAGCAGGATCTGCCGTTCGTCCTTACTGCGGCGATCGGCGGCTCTGAGCCCTCTTTTCCAGATGCTGCGCGATGAACGGATGGCAGCTTCGACGGATCGTGCTGCGATTGCAACATAGCGTTCCACTTGGTTATAGACCGGCATCCAGTGGCGTTCCGAAAGCCCGGGGCCGCCCATATGCTACGTCGGAGGTGTTTCACCCGGCCGCTGTGCTGGGGTGCGCGGCAAGTGCGGAGTGCGAGGGATATACGATGGCTGACGATAGAGGGGATGCACCGAAGAAGGACGTCGATCTGGCGAACTTGGTGGACGGCGGAGGCGCGACGGGGGGCTTACGTAAACAGATGGACCGAACGGAGACCCTGACGGGCGGTAGCCGCGCGTTGCGGAAGGCGCTTGCGCCCCTCACCGCTACTCAAGAGACGATGGAGGCTAATAAGGCCGCATTCTGTAGCGCGACAATCCGGGTGAGAACAGCGCGTCAATCAGGATGATAATCCTT
>JAUNVT010000316.1 GCA_030540655.1 Rhodobacterales bacterium | reverse complement strand
CACAATGCCGCCTGATCAAGCGTCACCAACTTTTGCCCATATCTCCGATTACCACGATCTGACACACTGTCATAAAGAGCTGCTATTCCATGATACTCATAGCCCTTCAGCCAACGACGGAGGGATCGCGCCCCAACCTTCGTGGGCATTTCAATTCTCTGAAGCAGTTTGGACGATGAAGATTTTCGAGTATATCAGCCGCGCGCAAACAGATCGTACCCATCTCATCAGTTATCGAACTATCGGTCCTTTTTACTTTCTTCTTGGCGTGAAGCTCTTGGAATGCCAGCACCAAGGCTTCGCGGGTTTCTGCGCGTTCTTTTTCCTTCGCACTGAACAAGCTCAGGAATTGAGCCGGGACAACACCATCCTGCGCCATCTTTTTTGCCGGCTTATGCTCAAACTTTCCCTTATCGAGCCCACCGGCAATTTGGCTGTTATTGAAAGCTTGTATGATACCTTTACCATCCGCTGGTGCAAAAAGGTGCTCATTGCCGCGTGTTTCGAAGTATTGGTATTGGCGACCATCGATGTAGATGTCGTCTGCTATATCGAATGCGTAACGCGACATCGTAGGGCTCGGAACAATATCAACCATTTTTCTGGTTCCTGGTCACTGAAGCGTCGTAGGTGATTTTCGTCCCGTCCGGGACAAGAAGATGACGATCGCGGATCAGGCGAACGATTGCCCGGAGTCCTTGGCCTCCGCACCCGATTGCGGCTACCAGATCGGCAATTCGAACTGCGCCAATGAGTTGATGCACGACACGAAGTGCAACCCCATCCACGACAGGCTCGGGCCACCGCATCTCATGCATCATTTCTGCGTTGTAGAACTCTGAGGCATCGAAATGTTTCTCGGTCATCACAGAAACGTCGTCTGCGAAGTCAGTATCCACCTGTCGGGCAATCAGACGTAGCTCTTCCGCCACCGACGGGCTGCTGTAGCGATATGCGGACTTGACCATGATCGCATAGCGCGAGCCATCGACATGGGTGGTCCGGAAGTCGAAGAAATGCGTTGCTGGTTTTCCCTCAGCGTTTTTATACGGAAACGGAACCTGGTTCTCCACATGTGCCACTTCAGGCCGCGCCAGAAGCGTCAAGACAACCCGGAACTCAGTATAGCTCTCGATGTCCATGCAGGCGCCTTCGTCTGGCCCGACGTTCAGCTGCCCGGTAAAGTGCTCTCGGCGGCCTTTTGCCACCGTTCGTTCAACAGTCGATGGCCTCGGGAGGCAGATGCTTCCATCTGGTAGTTCCAACATTTGAAAATCCCTCTCGACGGGGCGCCGGGGCGCTCGTATTTGCTGGACCCTGGGCGCATCTGCCCACCGGGACTGCTGAGAAGGTTGGCCTTTTTGAGAAATGCGGAAGAATTTTTCCCCTTTTTTCATCTCATTGATTTTTATTATGAATTCATCTGCCTGCCAGGCGCCCAGACGGGAAGCTCGTCGAACTCGCAGGGTTACCCTGCCCGGTTTGTGCGGTTGGCAAGTCTCGTATGCGAGTGCCTTCGCTCCGACAGTCCGCTGGCCGTCACTGACGGCGTGCACAGTTGCGGCATCACCACATCATTCAAATTCGCTCGATCGCGGGTGGGTTACGGCTGGCCATTCCAGAAGCCGAGGAATTCGATCGGGACGCTGGCCGTGAGTCACACCCCGTTGTCCGCGACGAAGAAGACGTGGCCCATCTCGCTCAGCTTCACCACCGCCGCCGCGCTGGTCAACGAGCTGATGGAGGCCCGCGAGGAACGCCGCCTGCCGCGCCTGCAAAAGCAACTGGCCGGCGTCAAATTGCTGATCATCGACGAGTTGGGCTTCGTGCCGCTGTCCAAGATCGACGCCGAGCTTCTGTTCGAGGTGATCTCGCAGCGCTATGAGCGCGGCTCCACGATGATCACCAGCAACCTGCCATTTGACGAATGGACCGAAACTTTCGGCACCGCACGCCTGACCGGCGCTCTGCTCGATCGGCTGATCCACCATGTCAATATCCTCGAGATGAACGGCGACAGCTATCGGCTCGGCCAAAGCCGCGCCCGCAAGA
>JAUNVT010000079.1 GCA_030540655.1 Rhodobacterales bacterium | reverse complement strand
CGCTGCCGGGGCAATGTTACGCGGAGTTTCGGCCTCACTCCGGCCCCCTGATCGAAGATCTGGGTGGGAAGGTCGGCGCGCTGGCGGCGGCGCTCGACGAGTTTGCGCATGCTGAATTGCATCGCGATTTCAAATGGAACCTGATGCAGGCGGGCTGGATCTCGGATCAGATTGATGTAATCGCGGATACCGCCCGTCAAGCGCTTCTGCGCGAGGTTGCGGAGCGCTACGCAGCGCTGGCACCGGATCTGGCTGAATTGCCGGTGCAGGCCATCCATAATGACATCAACGACTACAATATTCTGGTGTCGCTGGAGGGCACGCGCCCCATGGTGTCGGGTCTGATCGACATGGGAGATATGTGCGCCGCGCCGCGCATCTGCGATCTGGCCATCGCGGCGGCTTATGTGGTGCTCGATCACCCGGCACCAGAATCCGCGCTGGAGGCGCTGGTGCGCGGCTATCACCGCGCCAACCCTCTGACGGGGCCGGAGCTGGACATGATGCTGCCGCTTTTGCAGATGCGGCTGGCGGTGAGCGTCGTGAACTCGGCCCTGATGGCGCAAGCCAATCCGGATGATCCTTATGTCACGATCAGTCAGGCGCCGGCCTGGCGGTTTCTGGAAGGGCCGCAGCCCGGCGGCAATCTGCTGGCCTGCCGCCTGCGGGCCGCCTGCGGCCTGCCGATCAGTGATGCCGCAGCGCGCGTCATGACGTGGCTGGAGGAGGCGCGTGGCAGTTTTGCGCCCGTCATGGAAGGTGATCTGGCCGCCGCGCCCATGGGCGCCCTGTCGGTGGCTTCATGCGCGATACCGCGCGATCCCTTTCAGCTGGGCCAGTCCGAGGCGGCGACGATTGGCAGCGACCGTTTTGGTCCGCAGGATCTGTGGCTCGGCTATTATGGCGAGCCGCGCCTGATCTACACCGCGCCCGCATTCCGCAAGGGGCCGTGGAAGGCCTCGAACCGCCGCACCATCCACATTGGCCTCGACGTTTTCGCGCCCGCCGGCCGCAAGGTCTTCACGCCGCTGGACGCAAAAGTCTACTTTACCGAGCAGCGCGATACGCCGCTCGATTATGGCGGCATGGTGATCCTGGCCCATGAGACCCCGGAAGGCGACACGTTCCACACGCTTTACGGCCATCTGGACCCCGTGAGTTTTGCACATCTGCGCGAGGGGCAGACGCTGGCGGCGGGTGAGGCGTTTGCCGCCCTTGGCGATGCCGCCTGCAATGGCGGCTGGGCGCCACATCTTCATTTCCAGCTGGCGCTGACGCTGGCCGGGATGGGCAATGACTGGCCCGGCGTGGCGGATCCGGACGAAGCTGACCTGTGGCGCGCCATCTGCCCGAACCCCGCCGCGCTGATGAATCTGGCGGATACAGGCGTGGCTTATGTTCCCCCGGACAAGGACGCCATTCTGAACATGCGCCATGCCCATTTCGGCGCCAATCTGAAGCTGAGCTATACTGATCCCGTCATGCTGCTGCGCGGCTGGCGGCACCATGTGTTCGACGATTGGGGACGCCCCTATCTTGACGCCTATAACAACGTGCCGCATGTGGGCCACGCGCATCCGCGCATTCAGGCGGTGGTGGCGGATCAGTTGATGCGGCTGAATTCCAATACCCGCTACCTGCATCCTGTGCAGGCGGAATTTGCCGAAAAGATCCTGTCGAAAATGCCTCCGCATCTGACAGTCTGCTATTTCGTCAATTCCGGAAGCGAGGCGAACGAGCTGGCCCTGCGCCTTGCCCGGGCCGCGACGGGTGGGCGCGGCATCGTCACGCCCGATCATGGCTATCATGGCAATACCACCGGGGCGATCGACATTTCGGCCTATAAGTTCAATGCCAAGGGCGGCATTGGCCGTCCCGGTCACGTCGCGCTGATCGATCTGCCAGATGATTATCGTGGCGCGCACCGGCGGGATAACCGCCAGGCGGGCGGGCTTTACGCGGCACAGGTACAGGGCGCGGTTGTGGCGTTGCAAAAGCGGGGTCACCGTTTGGCCGGATTCATTTCCGAAACGTTTCCCTCTGTCGGCGGGCAAATCATCCCGCCGCCCGGCTATTTGCACGAGGTCTACAAGCGCATTCGCGCCGCCGGGGGCATATGCATCGCCGATGAGGTGCAGACGGGGCTGGGCCGTCTGGGCCGCCATTACTTTGCGTTCGAGGCGCAGGGCGCATCCCCCGACGTGGTGGTGCTGGGCAAACCCATCGGCAACGGACACCCTTTGGGGGTTGTGGTCACGACCCCGGAAATCGCCGGGGCGTTTGCAGAAGGGCCTGAATTCTTCTCCACCTTCGGGGGATCGGTCCTGTCCTGCCGCGTGGGCAAGACAGTCTTGGATATTGTTGACGACGAGGGGCTGGCGCAGAACGCAGCGGCCATGGGCGCAAGGCTGATGACCGGGCTGCACGGCCTGATGGAGCGGCACGAGGCGGTTGGCGACGTACGCGGAATGGGTCTCTTCGTCGGCGTGGAACTGGTGACCAACCGCCGCGCGCGCAGCCCGGCCACCGCGATCGCCGCCTATGTGATGAACCGCATGCGCGAATACCGCGTCCTGATCGGGCGCGAGGGGCCGGATGACAATATCCTGAAGATCCGTCCTCCGCTGACCATCGATGCTGAAGGGATCGACATAATTCTGCATTATCTGGATATCGTGCTGGCCGAAACAGGGGCGCAAGTGCCGCACCGCTGAGGCTATACATCGCGGCATATAGGGTATAGAGGCGGCAACTTGCGACCGCGGCCCTCGCGCGCGCCCTTGAAACAGCAGAAAAATCAGATCCGTGAAAAAAGCACTCGCCGATGCCATTGCCGCCCGTGGTTACGATACCCTCACCCCCGTTCAGGAGGCGGTGACGAATCCGGATCTCGTGGGTGCCGACATGCTGGTATCCGCGCAGACAGGGTCGGGCAAGACGCTGGGCTTTGGCCTCGCCATCGCGCCGACACTGCTGGGCGAGGCGGAAACATTTGAGGATGCAGCATTGCCGCTCGCGCTGGTGATCGCGCCCACGCGCGAACTTGCGCTGCAGGTAAAACGCGAGTTGACATGGCTCTATGCCGGGGCAGGGGCAGTTCTGGCTTCCTGCGTGGGCGGCATGGACATGCGTGACGAACGGCGCGCCCTGTCGCGCGGCGCGCATATTGTCGTCGCGACGCCGGGGCGCCTGCGCGATCACATCATGCGCGGCTCGATCGATCTAGGGGCCTTGCGCGCGGTGGTGCTGGACGAGGCGGATGAGATGCTGGATCTGGGCTTTCGAGAGGATCTGGAATTCATTCTGGGCGAGGCGCCGGAAGAGCGTCAGACGCTGTTGTTTTCCGCCACCGTTCCGGTCGCCATCGCCAAACTCGCCGAAGGATACCAAAGGGATGCGGTGCGTGTCAGCACCGCCGCCGCCGAGGCAGGCCAGCACGCCGATATAGAATATCGTGCGATGAACGTGTCGCCCCGCGATGGTGAAAACGCCATCATCAACGTCCTGCGCTATTACGAATCGCCTAATGCCATCGTATTTTGCAATACGCGCGCGATGGTCGCGCGAATGACGACCCGCCTGTCCAATCGCGGCTTTGCCGTGGTGGCGCTGTCGGGCGAGCTGACCCAGACCGAGCGCACCCATGCGCTGCAGGCCATGCGCGACGGGCGGGCGCGCGTTTGCGTGGCCACTGATGTGGCGGCGCGGGGCATCGACTTGCCCAATCTCGATCTGGTGGTGCATGCCGAACTGCCCGGCAGTCACGAGACGCTGCTCCACCGCTCGGGCCGCACCGGGCGCGCGGGACGCAAGGGGGTCAGCGTTCTGATCGTGCCGCCGGTCGCGCGCAAGAAGGCCGAGCGTATCCTGTCCTGGGCCAAGCTGCGCGCCGACTGGAGCCCTGCGCCCTCGGCCGATGAGGTATCGGCCAAGGATGAAGAGCGGATGATGAACGACGAGGCGTGGTCTGAGCCGCTCACGGAGAGGGAGGCAGCGCCGGTCGCAAAATTGACTGCAGGGTTCACGGCGGAGCAAATCGCCGCCGCTTATTTGCGCCTTTACCACAGCCGCCATTCCGCGCCCGAGGATCTGGGCGATCCCGAAGATAAGCCCGCGCCGCGTGCCGCCTTTGGCCCTTCGGTATGGTTTTCGGTTTCGGGCGGGCGCGCGGCGGGGGCCGAGCCGCGCCGTCTGCTGCCGATGCTGTGCAAGGCGGGCGGCATTACGCGCGACGATATCGGGGCGATCCGCATCGGCGATAAGGAAAGCTATGTGGAGCTGCGCAAGACGTCGGCGGCCGGGTTCAGGGAGTCCATCGGCGCCAATATGCGCGTGGAGGATGGCGCCGAAGTGACCGAGCTTTCGCAGCCCCCCGTCATCGCGCAGCGCCCCGGTGGAAAATCCGCAGGAAAACCGGGTGGCCCGGAGGGCAAGCCACACACCGGGCCGAAACCGGAATGGAAGAAGCCTGCGCCCAAGGGGCCGCCACCTGCCAGCCAGATGGACGATCTGCCCGCCATCCTGCCCCGTGCCGGGCATTCTTCTTCAGACAGCAGTGCGCCGGCTTCTTCAGACAGCAATGCGCCGGTGCAATATGATGACGCGCCCGCCCCGCGGAATAAAAAGCCCAAAGCCGCGACAGCCGCCAGCCCGCACCGCAAGGGTCTGAAGCCCGATTTCACCCGCGACGGCGCTGTGACGGATGCCGCATCCAGACCCAGGTTCAAGGGCAAGCCCGGCAATTATACCCAAGGCGCGACGCCCGTCGGCAAGCCCTCCAGCAAGAAGAACCGCGCGCGCGCGGCGGCCAAGGCAGCCGAGGGATACAGCAGCAAACCGGGTGTCGGGAAGCCGGGTGGCAAACCCTTTGCCAAACCAGCTCGTAAATCGCGCAGCGCCGGGCCAAAGAGCAGCAAGAGTTAAGCCGGAACTACGGCCTTGACCGATTCGCGCCACGCGGGATGAATCCAGGGTTGCTGATTCGACGCAGGCAGAGGATCGCGCCCCAGAATCATATCAGACGCTTTTTCGCCCACCATGATGCTGGGAGCGTTCAGATTGCCATTCGTGATGCGCGGAAAGATCGAGCTGTCGGCAACGCGCAGCCCGTCCACCCCGATAACACGGCAGGCGGGATCGACCACCGCATCCGGATCCTTCGCTGCGCCCATCTTGCAGGTGCCGCAGGGGTGAAAGGCGCTCTCGGCGTTTTCGGCGATGAAGGCGTTCAGCGCCTCGTCGCTTTGCAGATCGCTGCCGGGCTGAATTTCCTTGCCGCGATAAGGATCGAAGGCCGCCTGTTCGAAAATTTCGCGCGTCAGGCGGATGCAGCGGCGGAAATCCTGCCAGTCGGAGTCATGCGCCATGTAATTGAACGCGATACGCGGCGGCGCCATTGGGTCGCCGGAGGCGAGCGTCACCCGTCCGCGCGACGCAGACCGCATCGGGCCGACATGCGCCTGAAACCCGTGCCCCTCGACGGCGGCGCGTCCGTCATAGCGCACGGCCATGGGCAGGAAATGATACTGGATGTCGGGATATTCGATGCCGGGTCTTGAGCGAAGAAACGCGGCGCTTTCGAATTGGTTGGATGCGCCCAGACCCCCTCCCGAGAGCATCCATTGCGCGCCGATGAGCCCCTTGGACCACAGGTTCCAATGCTTGAAAAGGGTAATCGGTTGGGTGCAGGCCTGCTGGATATAGAGCTCCAGATGGTCCTGAAGGTTGCCGCCGACGCCGGGCCGGTCGGCCACTACATCGATGCCGTGATCCGCCAGCTGCGCGGCCGGGCCGATGCCCGATAGCATCAGGATCTTGGGAGAGTTGAAGGTGGAGGCTGCGAGAATGACCTCGCGATTGGCATGCACGATTTCCACCTTTCCGGCGCGTTCGATCTCGACGCCTGTGGCGCGACCCTCCTCGATCATGACGCGGCGAACGAAACAGCGTAGCATGGCGCAGTTGGGCCGGGCCAGCGCAGGCCGCAGGTAGGCATTGGCCGCAGACCAGCGCCGCCCCTTGTAGACGGTCTGCTCCATCGGGCCAAAACCCTCTTGCTTTTCGCCGTTATAATCATCCGTCAACTCATACCCCGCCTGCCTGCCTGCCTGAACAAAGGCATCGAACAGCGGGTTTTTGCGCGGCCCGCGCGTAACATGCAGCGGTCCGTCCGTGCCGCGCCACGCGGGATCGCCGCCATGACTGGTTTCCATCCGCTTGAAATAGGGCAGAACATCGGCAAATCCCCACCCGGCGGCACCGCTCGCCTGCCAATGATCGAAATCACAGGCGTGGCCGCGCACATAGACCATGCCGTTGATCGAGGATGACCCGCCGATGACCTTGCCGCGCGGCGCCACCAGACGGCGGCCGTTCAGATGCGGTTCGGGCTGGGACATATACCCCCAATCATAGCGCTTCATATTCATCGGATAGCTCAGCGCGGCAGGCATCTGGATCAGCGGCCCCGCATCGCTGCCGCCATATTCCAGCACCAGCACGCTGTGTTTTCCATCTTCGGACAACCTGTAAGCCATGGCGGAGCCAGCGGACCCCGACCCGATGATGACAAAATCCGCCTGCATGATGACGCCTCCGCTTTCCGCTGGTTCAATATACTTACCAAAGGTCAGTTTTTTTGTCAAAAGGTAAATCTTGTGAGCGGCGGAGCCCCGGGATAGGGTGACGGCGCAACAGGACGGCAGGTAAATGGCACGGCAATCAATCGGAGATATCCGGCGGGCGGAACTGTCTCAGGCGGCGTTCGATGCGCTGGTGCTGCACGGCATTCGCGGCACCACACTTGACCGGGTGGCAAAAATCGCGGGCGTGTCCAAAGGCGTTGTGCTGCATCATTTCAAGGATAAGGATGCCCTGTTTGAAGGGGTTCAGCGCAAGGCGAACTCCGTTCTGCGCGATTGCGTGACCGAATTACTGCATCATGCCGATACGCCGCTGGAGCGACTTTATGCGATCATCGCGGGAAATTTCGCGGCGCCGGTTTTTCAGCAGGAAATCTGTCACGCCTGGATATCACTTTGCTCCGACGTCCCGCATAACCGGCAAAGCCAGCGGATCCAGACTGTTGTACATGCGCGCACGCACAGCAATCTGATGAGCGCGCTGCGCCCGCTGATCGGTGCAAGGGATGCGCCGCGGATTGCGTTTCAGATCTGCACGGTGATGGATGGCATCTGGCTGCGCGCCAGTTTTCAGATCGCACCAATGGAGGGTAGCGAGGGAATCGCGGAGGTGGATTTTGCCAGCCGCCACCTCCTGTCGGATGCAGCCATCTGCGACACAGAATTTGATGCGGCCCGGGGCAAAATGGAGAAACTATCGCGGCTTATCCTGAACTCGCGCGCGTTTCAGAGACGTGCGCTGTCCGCACCCGCGCGCTGAAGGCGCAGGCAATGGGATTTAGCTCAGGCTTGCCAGAATGTCCGCCGCAGCCGCGGAGGGATCGCTTGCGGCCCATATCGGGCGGCCAACGACGATATGGTCAGCCCCCGCTGCGATGGCGTCTGCCGGAGTTGCGACACGTTTTTGATCGCCGGGGTTGCTGCCTGCGGGGCGGACGCCGGGGGTGACAATAAGCTTTCCCTCCGCCTGGGGCAGGGCCCGAATCAACGCGGCCTCTTGCGGCGAGGCGATGACCCCGTCTGCGCCTGCCTCCAATGCGCGCGCAGCGCGGGTGCAGACGAGATCGGCAACATCGCCCGCGACCATCATCCCCGCATCCAGATCCGCGCGATCCAGTGACGTCAGCACCGTAACGGCCAGAATTTTGGTGCCTGTGCCGGATGCGCCTTCTACTGCGGCGCGGACCACATGAGGGTCGCCGTGAACCGTCAGGAAATCAAGATCGAACTGCGCCAGTCCGCGAACGGCAGCCTCAACCGTCGCGCCAATATCAAACAGTTTCATGTCAAGAAAAATGCGCTTGCCGTGTTCGGATTTCAACTCATTTGCAAGAGCAAGCCCGCCCCCGGTCAGCATGCCCAGCCCGATCTTGTAAAAACCGATCTGGTCACCCAGCTTTTCAGCCAGTTCAAGACCGTGCAGAGCGTTGGGTACGTCCAGTGCGACGATAAGACGGGTATCGGGGAAGGCGGCCATGAGAAACTCCGGAGACGAGGGTGCGCATTCTTGACCCTCATCCCGCCCGCTCGTCAATATCTGCCGGAAGGTCAGGCTGCCGCCTGACCGAATATGCGGCCCAGAAGGGACTGCGATCCAGCGCCATCTGAATAAGGCGTTGTAGGCGCGGCGTGGTGTATACGAGTTGCATCCGCAGGCGCTTTGCGTCCAGCCTTGTGGGTCTGCACGGCCGCCTGCGCCAGATTGCGCAAAATCACGTCCATCTCCACATGCAGCGATGCTGTAATCTGCGCGGGATAGGAATAGGTGTGGCCGCGATCATGGATTCTCACCAATGTCTCGAACGCGCCGAATTCGGGATTGTAGCGGACGGCGTCGACGCTGATCTTGTCGATCTTCATTGAACTGCTCCTTGCGTGATCCGGCCTCAGGGTCCGGTTGAGGGGCTGTGGGTAACTCTCCCCATTGTAGCAGTAACTCTTTACGAAGTGTTACGGTTTCACCACATATTGGAAAAATTTGTTCGCAAGGGGGGATTTGAGGTTGTGTGTCTTGAAGGGCATCGACCCGCCGCCCAGATAGGGTGTGAGGTTCCCGACCGCGCATGCCTCTACCGGGTGCGCAACCGGGTTTACGCTTGCACAAGGAGAAGATGTATGGACTTGAACAAGTTCACGGAACGGGCGCGCGGATTCATTCAGGCGGCCCAGACGATTGCGATGCGGGAAAGCCACCAGAGGCTGGCGCCCGAACATCTGCTGAAGGCCCTCATGGATGACGGCGAAGGATTGGCTGCGAACCTGATCAGGCGGTCAGGGGGCGATCCGGCGCGCGTCACGCAAGCCAATGATGCCGCGGTGGCAAAGATACCGCAGGTCCAGGGCGACGCGGGTCAGACATATATGGATCAGCAGACCGGCAAGGTTCTGGCCGAGGCCGAGAAGCTGGCAACCAAGGCCAAGGACAGTTTCGTTCCGGTGGAGCGGATCTTGCAGGCACTGGCGATGGTGAAGTCGCCCGCCAGGGAGGCGCTGGAGGCGGGCAATGTGTCTGCACAGACCCTGAACGAGGCAATTAACGATATCCGCAAGGGCCGCACCGCAGATTCGGCGAGTGCCGAAGACAGCTATGAGGCGCTCGAGAAATATACCACCGACCTGACCGCAGCCGCCGAAGAAGGCAAGATCGACCCGATCATCGGCCGCGATGACGAGATCCGGCGCGCGATGCAGGTGCTCAGCCGCCGGACAAAGAACAACCCCGTTCTTATTGGGGAACCCGGTGTTGGCAAGACCGCCATTGCCGAGGGTCTGGCATTGCGCATCGTCAATGGCGATGTGCCCGAAAGCCTGGCCAACAAACGCCTCCTGAGCCTCGATATGGGCGCGTTGATTGCAGGCGCCAAATATCGCGGTGAATTCGAGGAGCGCCTGAAAGCTGTCTTGAACGAGGTCACGTCGGCCGCGGGCGAGATCATTCTTTTCATCGACGAGATGCATACGCTGGTCGGCGCGGGCAAGGGCGATGGCGCGATGGACGCGGCCAACCTGATCAAGCCTGCATTGGCGCGCGGTGAACTGCACTGCATCGGCGCGACCACGCTGGACGAATATCGTAAACATGTGGAGAAGGACGCGGCGCTGGCCCGCAGGTTCCAGCCATTGGTCGTGCAGGAGCCGACCGTCACCGATACCATCAGCATCCTGCGCGGGATCAAGGAAAAATACGAGCTGCACCACGGCGTGCGCATCTCGGATTCGGCGCTGGTCGCGGCGGCGACGCTGTCGAACCGCTATATCACCGACCGGTTTCTGCCTGACAAGGCGATCGACCTGATGGACGAGGCCGCCAGCCGTCTGCGCATGGAGGTCGATAGCAAGCCCGAGGAACTGGACGCGCTGGACCGCGAGATCCTGCAAAAGCAGATCGAAGCGGAGGCGTTGAAAAAGGAAGATGATACAGCGTCGAGGGACAGGCTGGTCAAGCTGGAGAAGGAACTGGCCGAGATTCAGGAACGCTCTGCCGAGATGACCGCGAAGTGGCAGGCCGAGCGCGACAAGCTCGCCGGTGCGCGCGACATCAAGGAAAAGCTGGACCGCGCCCGGATCGATCTGGACCATGCCAAGCGCGTGGGTGATCTGGCCAAGGCTGGCGAGTTGTCCTACGGCGTCATTCCGGGGCTGGAAAAGCAACTGGCCGAGGCCGAGCAGTCTGAATCCGACGGCGTCATGGTCGAGGAGGCGGTGCGCCCCGAGCAGATCGCGCAGGTGGTCGAGCGTTGGACAGGCATCCCTGTCGCCAAGATGCTGGAAGGCGAGCGCGAGAAGCTGCTGGGTATGGAGGCGGGCCTGCACAAGCGCGTCATTGGTCAGGATACCGCCGTGCGGGCCGTGGCCAATGCGGTGCGCCGGGCGCGTGCCGGTCTGAACGATGAGAACCGGCCCCTGGGCAGCTTCCTCTTCCTCGGACCGACAGGTGTGGGCAAGACCGAGCTGACCAAGGCGGTGGCCGAGTTTCTCTTTGACGATGACAACGCGATGGTGCGTATCGACATGTCGGAATTCATGGAGAAACATTCGGTGTCGCGTCTGATCGGTGCTCCTCCGGGCTATGTCGGCTATGACGAAGGCGGCGTTCTGACCGAGGCGGTGCGCAGGCGCCCCTATCAGGTGGTGCTGTTCGACGAGGTGGAAAAGGCGCATCCCGATGTCTTCAACGTGCTGCTTCAGGTTCTGGATGACGGCGTTCTGACCGATGGCCAGGGGCACCGTGTCGATTTCAAGCAGACGCTGATCGTGCTGACATCCAACCTTGGCTCGCAAGCACTGAGCCAGCTTCCTGAAGGTGCGGATGCCGCCGATGCCAAGCGCAGCGTGAACGAGGCGGTACGTGCCCACTTCCGGCCGGAGTTCCTGAACCGGCTGGACGAGATCGTCATCTTTGACCGGCTCAGCCGCGATAACATGACCGGCATCGTCGATGTTCAACTGGAGCGGCTTAAGAAACGTCTGGCAGGACGCAAGATTACGCTGGATCTGGACGCAGGCGCCAAGAAGTGGCTGGCTGACGAGGGCTATGATCCGGTGTTCGGTGCGCGGCCGCTGAAGCGGGTGCTGCAACGGGCCGTTCAGGACCCGCTTGCGGAAATGCTGCTGGCCGGGGATGTGACTGATGGCAGCACCATACCCGTGACAATCGGACCTGACGGTCTGATCATCGGTGAGCGGGTGGGCAGCACCACGCGTCAGCCGCCCGAAGATGCGGTGGTTCACTGACCGCTGATGCCTGAGACTAAGAACCGGCCGCGCATGATGTCATGCGCGGCCTTTTTCATTGTCGCCTTTTTCCATTGGCGCGGCCTCCGGATATCTGCACATTGCAGGCAATCAATGCGGAGCATGCCGATGTCGTTTGCAGGTGAGACTGTCTATTGGCTGGAGGGCGCCGGCCCTGCGCCGCAAACGGCGACCTCCCCGCCTGCCAGAGTGGATGTGGCCATTATCGGCGCGGGTTATACCGGGCTGTCGGCGGCACTGCATCTGGCGCGAGCGGGGCGCAGCGTGGCGGTATTCGACGCCAGGGCAGTGGGCTTTGGCGCATCGTCCCGCAACGGCGGGATGGTGGGACCCGGGCTGCACAAGCTGGGCATCTCGGGGCTGATCAATGCCTATGGAGAAAAGCGCGCGGTCGCGCTGCTGCGCGAGGGGCTGAATGCGGTCGATCATCTGGAGGCGTTTGTCGCCGCCGAAGGGATTGATTGTGATCTGGCGCTGGTAGGCCGCTTTCGCGGCGCGCGGACAGACGCGCAATATGAGGCGCTCCTGCGTGAATGTGACTGGCTGCGCGACAGGATAGGACTGCCAAGCCATCCGGTGCCGCGTGCGGACCAGCGCAGTGAGATTGGCAGCGATTTTTATCGGGGCGGCGTGATCTACCAGCGCGATGGCGGGGTGCATCCGCGCAAGATGCTGCTGGGACTGGCCGCCCGCGCGGCAGAGGCGGGCGCGCAGATCATTGCCCCCTGCGCGGTGACAGGTATGCAGGGCGAGGCGAGGGGCACGGTTTTAAGCACCACGGGCGGCAAAGTGCAGGCGCGCGAGGTTGTTTTGGCGACCAATGGATATTCAGACGGGCGCGCACATGCGTTGAACCGCCGCGTTGTCCCGCTGGAGACCGGGGCCTGCACCGTCGGGCCGCTGACGCCTGCGCAGATGGCGGATCTTTCTCCCAAGGGGCGGATGCACGGCGAATCCGGTCGGGTATTCATGTGGTATCGGCCGACGCCCGATGGGCGGTCCTTCATTTTTGGCGGGCGGTTCGGTGCGGGAAAAATGACGCCCGATGCGCGGAAGCTTGCCTACAGGCAGGCGATCTGCAGGGTCTATCCGCAGCTTGCCGATTCGCCGATCTCGCATATGTGGACGGGCCTGATCGCCATGACAGTCGATCATTCGCCTCATCTGGGCCATCATGACGGCGTCTGGATGGCAGGGGGCTATAACGGCTCCGGCGTGACGCGCAGTCTTTATTTCGGAACCAAGCTGGCCCGCCGGATGCTGGGCGAGCCAGAGGCGGACACAGCATTTGACAGCCTGCCGTTCAAACCTGTCCCGTTTCGCAGGTTTGCGCCGTGGGGCGCGGGTATGCTGGTGCGCTGGTATCAGATGCAGGACGACCGCGAATTGAAGGGGCGCGGCTAGAGCGTCACGACAAGGCGACGCTCTGGTTCGCTTTCGCGCGGCGCCGGATCAGGTCGGTTGCGGGCTGGAAGCTGCCCGGCTGTGCGGCGGCCCACCAATCGGCATAGAGCGTATCCTCGGGCGTCTCGTTCAGGATGTTTTCCGGCAGGAAGGAGTGGATCAGGTCCATGGGCAGCGCAGCTTCGGGGCCGACCCGGTGCATCAGATGATGTGGCTGCAAATCGCAGGGATGTTTCAGACCGCTCGCGGCGACCATGTCGATCAGTGCCTCTACCGTCTTGTGGTGAAACCGGGCCGAGCGGATGCCCTGAACCTCGGGGATCAGGCCGCGCTGGCGGGCGACGTTTTGAGTGGCAACGCCCGTGGGGCAGGTATCCAGATGACAGCGCTGGGACTGGATGCACCCGACCGACATCATGAAGGCCCGCGCCGCATTGCACCAATCGGCTCCCAGTGCCATGTTATGCGCCAGCCCCATGCCGGAGTAGATCTTGCCGCTGGCAACCAGCTTGATGTCATTCTTCAACCCGCAACCGACCAACGCATTGCGCATCAGGATCAACCCTTCGGTCAGGGGTGTGCCGACCCAATCGGATAATTCGAGTGGTGCCGCGCCGGTGCCACCCTCGCCGCCATCGACCACGATGAATTCGGGCCTGATACCGGTTTGCAGGATCGCCTTCATGATGGCGAACACTTCGTAAGGCTGGCCGATGCAGAGTTTGAGGCCGACAGGCTTGCCCCCCGACAGGTCGCGCATCTGCGCGGCAAATTCCAGCATCTGGATCGGTGTGGAAAAGGCGCTGTGCCCGCGGGGCGAGAGGCAATCTTCGCCTTCGGCAATGCCGCGTACACGGGCGATCTCTGCGGTTACCTTGCTGCCGGGCAGCATACCTCCATGGCCGGGCTTGGCGCCTTGGCTCAGCTTGATTTCCGTCATCTTCACCTGCTCGCGCTGGGCGGTCTCGCGAAATGCCGCCGGATCAAATGTGCCATCCTTCTTGCGCGCGCCGAAATAACCCGAGCCAAGTTCCCAGACCAGATCACCGCCATGTTTGGTATGGTGGTCGCTCACACCGCCCTCGCCGGTATCATGATAGTAACGTCCGAGCTTCGCGCCGATGTTAAGCGCCTGAATGGCATTGGCCGAAAGTGAGCCAAAGCTCATCGCGGATATATTCAGGACCGAGGCAGAATAGGGCTGCGACGTCTGATCATTGCCCACATGCACCCGCGGATCGGGTTCAGGGTTATCCTCGGGGGTTATGGAATGCATCAGCCAGTGGTAGTTGTCAGCGCTCGTGTTGCGTTCCGTACCAAAGGGATGGGTATCGGTTTCCCCGCGTGCGCGGGCTTGAATGAGGTTGCGTGCATCAAAGGAGTAGGGAGTGCCCGACAGATCATCCTCGACAATGTAGGCGCGCAGATAGGGGCGCAGCTTGTAAAATACCCAGCGGATCCGCCCGGCGACAGGATAGTTGCGCGTGATCGTCCATGTTTTCTGGTTGCGGTCATAAAGGCCCAGGATCACCACCGGCACCGTGATGAGCAGCAGCAGCAGCCAGGCCGGATGTACAAAGGCAAGGCCGATCGCCAGAATCGACAGGGCAAATGCGATGACAGGGATCATCGCGCGTCGGATCGTGTCGAGCATGCTGGTCCTTTCTACTGATGTCGGTTGTGTGTTCGCGTCGCGAGAGGACGGTAGAACGCGCGGCCAAGGTTGCAATGGCGCGGACGCCTCCTGGGCGGCAAGCATTGGTGATGTGATCGCGCTTGATGCGTAGAATCCTGGGAACAGACCTGGGAGCATTGCGCTACGCGGGTGGTGTGATGATTCCCGTAGGCAGTGTCATCTATACCGAACACGTCATGGAGTTCCGGGGATCGGGGGAATCGGAACGATATGAAGGAGAAAATGGGGCGCACGACTTACAAAGATTCTCAGGCTGGACATCATTACCGGACGGACTGGGCATTACCGGGCAGCCCGAACTGCTTGCGAAGACCATTCACTCGTCACGTCGCGATTACAAAGTTGCCGTGGAGATCGAAAATGACGTTGGAAATGTCAGTAACCCTATGCATCCGGGTCATAATCAGAAAAATTAGGAAATATGTGCCTCACCCTCACAATTAGGGTTGCGGGTTTTGTCTGGTCGCCTTAGAACCCCCTTCACCG
>JAUNVT010000315.1 GCA_030540655.1 Rhodobacterales bacterium | reverse complement strand
CCGCTGCTGCAGGCTTAGGCCCCTTCGAGCGCTGGCTTTCCGTCTGGGTGGCGCTCGCCATCGGCGCGGGGCTTTTTCTTGGCAACATCTTTCCGGGTGTCTTCTCTGCATTTGCATCGCTCGAGATCGCTTCCGTCAATCTGCCTGTGGCGGTGCTGATCTGAGCGATGGTTTATCCGATGATGGTCGGCGTGGATTTCCGCGCGCTGCGGCAGGTGGGCGACAAGCCCAAGGGTCTGGTCGTGACTTTGGTGGTGAACTGGCTGATCAAGCCCTTCACGATGGCGGCGCTCGGCGTGCTGTTCTTCACCTACGTCTTTGCGGGCCTGATCCCGCCGGACGACGCGCAGGCCTATCTCGCGGGCGTCATCCTGCTGGGGGCCGCGCCCTGCACCGCGATGGTGTTCGTCTGGTCGAACCTCACGCGCGGCGATGCGACCTATACGCTGGTGCAGGTCAGTGTGAACGACGTAATCATGGTCTTCGCCTTTGCACCCATTGTGGCCTTTCTGCTGGGCGTGACGGACATCGTGGTGCCTTGGGACACGCTGCTGCTGTCGGTCGGCCTCTACGTCCTGCTGCCACTGTTGGCCTGGTATGTAACGCGCCGGAACCTGATGTCGAAAGGCGGCGAAGCGGCGGTTGACGCGTTCAAGGCCCGCGTGCAGCCATTCTCGATCTTCGGGCTGCTGATGACGGTGGTGCTGCTGTTTGGCTTTCAGGGCGAGGTCATTCTTGAGCGTCCGCTGGTGATCGTGCTGATCGCGGTGCCGCTGCTGATCCAGTCCTACAGTATCTTTTTTGTGGCCTATGGCGCGGCGCGGGCATGGCGCATCCCGTTCAACGTCGCCGCGCCCTGCGCCATGATCGGCACGTCCAACTTCTTCGAGCTGGCCGTCGCCGTCGCGATCAGCCTGTTCGGGCTGGGGTCCGGCGCGGCGCTTGCAACGGTCGTCGGCGTCCTCGTCGAGGTGCCGGTGATGCTGTCGCTCGTTGCCTTCGCCAACCGCACCCAGCACTGGTTTCCAAAGGAAGGGGGTGCGCCATGAGCATCGTCATCTACCATAATCCCGACTGCGGCACCTCTCGCACCGTCCTGGCGATCATTGAGGCGGCCGGTGAAACGCCAGAAATCATTCCCTATCTGGAAACCGGATGGACCCGCCCGCAACTGCTGGGGCTGTTCGCCGCTGCCGGTCTGACGCCCCGCACCGCCCTGCGGGCGACGAAATCTCCGGCGGAGGAGCTGGGATTACTCGATCCCTCCGTCGATGACGAGACGCTGCTTGCCGCGATGCTGGAGCACCCGGTTCTGGTCAACCGCCCCATTGTCTGTTCGCCCAAGGGCGTGCGGCTTTGCCGTCCGAGCGAGGCCGTGCTGGATCTTCTCGACCGCGTGCCACCCGGCCCGATGGTCAAAGAGGACGGCACGTCGGTGACCGACCCGAAAGGAGACACATTGTCTGATACCCCAAACGTCGAAGAGCGGCACTTCCACCCGATCGACACGGATCGCCTGCTGTCACCGGATCTCGCGACACACGCCCCACGCATCCTGTTGCTCTATGGCTCGCTCAGGGAGCGCTCGTTCAGCCGGCTGATGACCGAAGAAGCGGCCCGTATCCTGACGCGGCTCGGAGCCGAGACGCGCACCTTCTGCCCCTCAGGCCTGCCCTTGCCTGACGATGCGGAGGCCGACCATCCGAAGGTGCAGGAACTGCGCGACTTCGTCACATGGTCCGAGGGCACGGTCTGGTGTTCGCCCGAACGGCACGGTGCGATGTCCGGCATCATGAAAACCCAGATCGACTGGATCCCGCTGTCGCTCGGCGGCGTGCGCCCGACCCAAGGCAAGACGCTGGCGGTCATGCAGGTCAGTGGTGGCTCGCAAAGCTTCAACGCGGTGAACCAGCTGCGCATACTCGGTCGCTGGATGCGCTTGCTGACCATTCCGAACCAGTCTTCGACCCCGAAGGCGTTTCTGGAATTCGGCGAGGCAGGTCGCATGAAACCCTCGCCCTTCTACGACAGGATGGTCGATGTCATGGAAGAGCTGATGAAGTTCACGCTGCT
>JAUNVT010000078.1 GCA_030540655.1 Rhodobacterales bacterium | reverse complement strand
CGCCGGTCGGCCTTTTCCACGAGTTGGGTCACAGCGAACTTGCTGGTGCGGTCGATGCCGACAAAGAGATAAAGCTTTCCTTCAGCGATCTGCACTTCGGCGATGTCTATATGAAAGAACCCTATCGGGTAGCGCCTGAACTTCTGACGCTTTGGTCTGTGCCCTTCGATATCGGGCAAGCGCGATATGCCGTGCCGCTGGAGGCACCGGTGCAGCGATGACCGCGTCAGATGTGGGATCGACGGTTGCAACGCATAGAACAATCGTCCAGCGGCAACAGTGTGTGCCGCCGGAAGGCCACAACCGCTGCTTCCTGCGCCTCTGTCAGAACCGTTGAGCGCGGCTCCCTCGGTCCTGTCTTCAAATCATCAATCGTTGCCCGCTTCCGCCACTTGGCAACCGTCTTTGGGTTAATGCCGAACTCTTTGCTCAACGCCGAGATCGAAGCTTGCGATCACTGTATTGCTGCTCTGACGGTGTGCGTTGTCGTGGCGCACCCATGACGAACTTGGCCCATAATGCTTCCTTCCATTCCTGAGAAAGAATCGCACCATCAAACCATGGGATCTAACACCTAGGCAGGATCCGCGAACTGTCGGGGGGTAGGGTGGTGCTTATGGGACAAAAGCGCGCGAATAAAAACGTGGCCTCACAATCCGGTACATATCGCGATATGTATGACGGTCGGCTGCGCCGACTGATAGCGCAGCGCTTTGAAAAAGACATAGACCACTTCAAATACACATTTTGATCTTTTGCTGAACACGCAAGCAGAAGGGCCGAGGCGATAATACTCGGTTTCAATTCGCCCTGTGTAGCCTTGGCCCGGCGCTGGATACGGTGAATCCCGAACATTTCGGCAATCTACAAGCATGGTTAACACTCTACTAAAGATTGTGTTATATATTGGCAGCTTTACTATGGGGTGCCAGAATCATGCAAAGATCCAAATGTATCCATGTCGTAGGATCGTCGCCACGGTCGGGGACTACACTGGCGTTCGAGCTGCTGACATCCTGCTTTGATATAGCCAAGTTCGGGGATCATGAAATCAGCCTGTTCGAGCGGCCCAGCCAGCCGCTTGGCAATTATGTGTCCAAGCAACCGATGGATCTGGTTCATGTCAGACGGGTGATCAACTGGGACAGGAATTTGCATTGCATCTTCATGGATCGCGATCCGCGCGATATCGTGGTGTCACAGCATGGCAGCCGTCCGGGTGAATACTGGTGCGATTTCCCTGTCTGGGAGCGCAATCAGCAACTGATCGCCTCCTTGCGGGATCATCCGCGGGTTCACATCTGCCGTTACGAGGATCTGGTCAGCGACCCAAACGCGGCACAGGCGCGGATTGCGGCTGCGTTTCCTTTCTTGAAGCGCACGCATGATTTTGTCGATTTCGAAAAGGTGAGCCAAAGCTCGCAGACCGCACAGCTGGCGCTGAAGGGCGTGCGCCAGATTTCGACCGATAGCGTGAACTCATGGCTGCGAAATCTGCCCCGCATCGCTGCGCAATTGCGCGCCCATCCCCATATGGCGCAGGCCGTTGTGGCGAGCGGCTATGCCGACAGCGCAGACTGGGCTGATATCTGCAAGGACATTGCGCCCGACGACACTGAAAGCGTAAGGGCCCGCCACGACGCGCTGCGCGACAAGCAGGGAATGGCGCGGCTCATAGCCAGGCTGCACAGGCGGGCGGGCAGCTTGTCGCAGGAAACGGGCTATGTTCTGCGCAGCCTGGTGGGCTGAGGCGCTCTTTTACCGAATCCGGTGAACGGACGCGGAGTCAGGCTTTCCGGTTCTGATGTTCCATATCTTGCGGCCATATCTGCTGGGCGTGAGGCCATTAGCGCATTTTACAAGATCATCAGTGGATGAACCTGCGCGAGGGTAACATCTTTCCTGCGCGTTTTGGAGGCCACTTGAGCAAAAGGCGGATAAGCCAAGCTGCCTGAGTCCTCAGGCGGATACATCTTGGCAGAGCCATCTCTTCAGACAGATCGCGCCGGATGCTTTGCGGCAAGGATTATCTTTGGCCCTTTGAGGCGAAGGCCGCATAGCCGCTTGACCGCTGACAGAATCGCTTATTATACATAATGCAAAATTACCTTGGCACACTTGTGGGGTGCCAAGTGTGGGAAGGACGGAGGCAACATGCGCGGGATGACCGCAGGTTGAACAGGAGGCTGCCGTATTTGTCACTGAGGCGACATCAGGATCAAGGAGCAATGCGGCAGCGTACAGGACGGAAGAAGCTCAGGAACGGGGAAGGTTCCTGAGGCTCGCCACATAAGAACACATAAAAATATTCAGGGAGGAAACATTATGAAATTGAGGCATCTGCTGACAGCCGCCGTGATGGCGGCCATATCCATGGCCACACAGGCCACAGCCCAGGCCGAGATCAAGTTTGGCCATGTGGGCGAGCCGGGCTCCCTGATGGACCTGAGCGCCACGGAGTTTGCCAAGCGCGTGAATGAAAAGCTGGGCGACAAGGGAAAAGTCGTCGTCTATGGCTCAAGCCAGCTCGGCGATGACAAGATGATGCTGCAGAAGATCAAGCTGGGCACCATTGATCTGGCGCTGCCCTCGACGATCATGTCCTCGATGGTGCCGGTCTTCGGCCTGTTCGAGATGCCCTATCTGGTCCATGACCGGGGCCACATGGCAAGAATCCGCGATGAAATAGTTACCCCCACCATGGCGCCCCAAGCCGGGAAGGCAGGCTATAATATCATCGGCGTCTGGGAAAACGGTTTCCGCCAGATTACCAACAACCGTCGGCCGATCGTTGTTCCGGACGATCTGAAAGGCATCAAACTGCGCGTTCCCAGCGGGGAATGGCGGGTCAAGATGTTTCAGGCCTATGGTGCAAGCCCCAGCCCGATGGCATTCTCCGAGGTGTTTGTCGCGCTGCAAACGGGCGTGATGGACGGGCAGGAAAACCCATATGCCCAGATCTACCCCTCGCGTTTTTATGAGGTGCAGAAATACCTGTCCAAAAGCAATCACGTCTATACGCCCGGCTATGTCGTGGCCGGCCGCTCCTGGGCAAAATTCGATCCCGAAATTCAGCAGGTGCTGAGCGAAACTGCGGTTGAGATGCAGGACGTAGTCTATGAAATCGCGGCGGGTCTGGACACGGAACTGCTGCAAAAGCTGATCGATGCCGGGATGGAGGTGAACGAGGTCGATACCGCCGCGTTCGTCGAGGCAAGCAAACCGATCTATGAGGAGTTTGCCAAATCGGTAGAGGGTGCAGACGAGTTGATTACCAAAGCGCAGGCTCTGGCTGACCAATAAGCTGCCCTTGTGGGTTCCGGCCGCGCGCCGGGACCCACGGCCGCTTTTAACTCGGGGAAAACTTCATGAACATGCTCATGCTCAGGCGGGGATTCGAGATTGCGCTTGAAATCATCACCGCGCTCATCGTCGCAAGCCTGACCCTGCTGATCGTGCTTGGCACCGCTTACCGCTATATGGGTGAGGCGCTCAGCTGGTACGACGAGGTGGCCTCGATCGGTCTGGTCTGGCTCACCTATTTCGGCAGCGCGCTGGCCGCGCTGAAGGGGGCCCATATCGGGTTCCCCGGAATCCTGAACGCCATGCCGCCCCGCTATCGCATCGCCGCGACGGTTTATTCCGAAATTTGCGTCTTCTTGTTTTTTGGCCTTCTGGCCTATGCAGGCGTGCAGGTTCTGGCCATCCTTGAAGGCATGACGCTGGTATCCCTGCCGAACGTTTCTGTTCAGCTGACGCAGTCCATCATCCCCATCGGCGCTGTCCTGTTCATGATTGCCGAGGCGATGCGCCTGCCCGAGGTCATGGCGGATGCCCGCGGCGAAGGCTTTGTCGATCACGAAATCCGCGAGGCGCTCGGGGATATTTCAAATACCCCACTGGAACTGGACGACACCAGCGTTCCGTCTGCCGCAGACCGCGGTCCAAACCATCGCGGAGACGCCGGATGACCATCGGATACATGCTTCTTGGAATGTTCGCGCTTGCGCTGCTGAATGTTCCCATCGCCGTCGCGCTTGGCATTGTCGCGATCACCACGATTGTCGTGGTTCAGGGCGTGGATATGCTGCCCAACCTGGCGCTGACCATGTTCGACGGTGCCTCCAGCTTTCCCTTGCTGGCGATCCCGCTATTCGTGCTGGCAGGCTCGATCATGAATGCTTCCTCGATCTCGCGGCGGCTGATCGCTCTGGCTTCGGCTCTGGTCGGGTTTGTGCGGGGCGGGCTGTCCTTCGTGGTGATCGGCGCATCGATGTTCTTTGCCGAAATCTCGGGCTCTGCCGTGGCCGGCGTGGCGGCGCTTGGCTCCATTCTGATCCCGGCGATGCGTGCGAAAGGCTACTCCAAGGAATTTTCAGCGGCGATCTGCTCGTCGGCGTCCAGCCTGGCGATCATCCTGCCGCCCTCGATCCCGATGATCCTCTACGCGGTCATGGCGCAGCAATCGGTGGTTAAAATGTTCATTGCCGGTTTCGGCCCCGGTATTCTGGGCGCGATAGGTCTGGCGACCGCCGCTTATGTTCAGGCCCGCCGGCAGAATTTCCCGGTCGAGGAGCATTTCCAGCTGGCGAATGTCTGGCTGCGCTTCAAGGAGGCGGGATGGGCGCTGCTGCTGCCGGTCATCATATTGGGCGGCATTTTCGGCGGGATCGTGACCGCGACCGAAGGGGCCGCGCTGGCCGTGGTCGCCGCGCTGTTCATTTCCGGCGTTCTTTATCGCGAATTTGACGTGCGGGCACTCTACAAGGCGCTGATCGACAGCGGCGTGCAGACGGCAGTCGTGATGCTGCTTGTCGCGGCGTCCTATTTGATCGGCGGCTTCCTGACCGAGGCGCAGCTGCCCCAGCAACTGGCCCGTGCGATCGGGGGGCTGACCGAAAACAAGTATCTCATTCTGCTGATGCTGAACTTCGCTTTCCTGATCCTGGGGATGTTTCTGCATTCCGCCGCGGCGATCATCCTTGTCGTCCCTATCGTGATGCCGATGGTGCTGGCCGCCGGGATTGACCCGGTTCATTTCGGGCTGGTGGTGACGCTGAACCTGGCCATCGGACAGCAGACCCCGCCCGTTGCCTCGGTGCTGATCGCGGCCTGCTCGATCGCGAAGGCGGATATATGGGAGACGACCAAGGTCAACCTGCCCTTCATCGCCGCGCTGCTGGCCGTGCTCCTGATGTGCACCTATCTGCCCGGCATTTCGCTGCTGCCGGTCCATCTGATCTATGGAGGAGAGTAACATGTCCACGCAGGAAAAATCGCTGCCGCTTGAGGGGATCCGGGTGCTGGATGTCAGTCAGGTGATGGCCGGTCCCTTTGCCTGCATGCTGCTGGGGGATCTGGGCGCCGATGTCATCAAGGTCGAGCCGCCAAGTGGCGACCAGACCCGCAGCGCGATGGGATTCAAGATGAAAGGCGATGACAGCCTTGGTTTTCTGAACATGAACCGCAACAAGCGATCCATCGCGCTGGACCTGAAGACCGAAAAGGACCGCGAGGTTTTCCTTGCGCTGGCCAAGACGGCCGACGTGATCGTCGAGAATTATCGCCCCGGCGTCGTGAAGAAGCTGGGCATCGACTATGAGACCGTATCGAAGGTCAATCCCGGCATCATCTATGCCAGCATCTCAGGGTTCGGGCAGACCGGCCCCTGGTCCGCGCGGCCCGGGTTCGATCTGATGGCGCAGGCCGCTGCCGGGGTAATGTCGATTACCGGCCATCCCGACGGGCCGCCCGCGAAATCGGGCGCGCCGCTGGCCGATATCGGCTGCTCTCTCTTTGCTGTCTACGCCATCCTTGCCGCCTGTATCGGGCGGCAGAAAACGGGCGAGGGGCAATTCATCGACGCCTCGCTTTACGAGGCCGGGCTGTCCTTCGCGGTCTGGGATATCTGCGAATTCTGGGGCACGGGGAACATCCCCCACCGGATCGGCACGGCGAACCGCATGGCCGCGCCCTATCAGGCGGTGCGCGCCAGCGACGGGCATTTCGTGATCGGGGGCAACAATGACCGCCTCTATCGCCGCCTGTGCGAGACGATGGGCCGCGAGGACCTCATCGAGCATCCCGACTATGTGACCAATTCGCTGCGCCTTGCCAATCGCGACGCGCTGATCGCGGACCTGGAAACCACGCTGGTCGAGCGGACCCGCGAGGAATGGGTCAACCTTCTGCTTGAAGCCGGAATCCCTGCCGGCTCGATCCTCGACTATGCCGAAGCGTTGGAGAACCCCCATTCCGAGGCGCGTAACATGGTCATGCCGATCCAGCATCCGGTCGAGGGTGAGGTGAACAATATCGGCTTTCCGGTAAAGCTGCGCGGCACGCCGCAGCGGGTCCGGCGCCACCCTCCGCTTCTGGACGAACATCGCGCCGAAATCCTGCGCGAGCTGGGACTGGAGCCCGAGGCGGAGGCAAGCGATGTCTGAGAATGGCGAAGTCAGCCTGCGCATCGAAGGCGCGGTCGCGCATGTGACCTTCGACCGTCCTGCGGCGCGAAATGCCATGACCTTCGCCATGTATGCCCGACTGGGCGAGATTTGCGATCAGCTGGAGCCGCGCGGCGATCTGCGTGCCATCGTGTTCCGCGGGGCGGGCGGGGCCTTTGTTGCGGGCACCGAAATTTCCGAATTCACGCAGTTTTCGGGCGGTCAGGACGGTGTCGATTATGAAGAACGGATCGACAGCACCGTCTCGCGTCTGAGCGCGCTCCCGGCACCGACACTGGCGGTGATCGACGGTGCGGCGGTAGGGGGCGGGATTGTCATTGCCGCAAGTTGTGATCTGCGCATCGTGACGCCGAACGCGAAATTCGGTGTGCCGATCGCGCGCACTGTCGGCAATTGCCTGTCTGCCGCGAATATTGCCCGCCTTGTCCGCGCCTTTGGCGATGGTCCGGCGCGCCAGATGCTGCTGCTGTCAAGGTTCCTGGATGGCGAAACTGTTCACCGGCTGGGATTCGCCACGGAATGTGTCGATCCCGCCCATCTGGAAGCCGAAGTCGAGCGTCACATACAAAAGCTGTGCGAGGCCGCGCCGCTGACGGTCAATGCATGCCGCGAATTGTTCGGCCGTATTCAGATGGTTGCCCCTGATGACAGCGATGTCATCGCGCGCGTCTATGGCAGCCGGGATTTCCGCGAAGGCGTGCAGGCGTTTCTGGAAAAGCGCCGCCCGGAATGGACCGGCAACTGATACGATCCACAGGCTATTCCGCCAGCTTGCGTGCCAGCAACCAGTCCCGCACTGTGACCAGCTTGTTTTCCAGATGCGATTTCAGGATTTCCGCCAGTCCAGCCTCGTCGCGCGTCTCAAGGCAGCGCATGATCACTTCGTGCTCTTCGGCCGCGCGCCGCCAGCGTTCGGAGGTCATGTTGGCGACATAACGCGCCTGCCTGACCCGCGTGGCCAGGGAGCGATACTGAACTGTCAGGGTCGGGTTCCGCGCGGCGGTCAGGATTGCCTCGTGGATCTGCTGGTTGATCGCAAAATATTCGGGCAGATCCCCCTTGCGGTAATGCTCCATCATCCGGTCATGCAGCGCGCGGATCTGCCTGACCTCCTCCTCGGTGACGTTCCGGCAGGCAAGCTCGCCCGCCAAGGCCTCCAGCGCGCCCATGACAGGAAACACCTCGTCCAGATCATTCACCGTAATCTCGCTGACCCAGGCACCCCGATTGGGCTCCAGCGTCACAAGCCCGTCAGTGGCAAGCACCTTCAGTGCCTCGCGCAGGGGCGTGCGCGACACGCCATACGCCTCGCACAGCTCCTTTTCCGGAACCTTCTGGCCAAGAGGCAATTCACCGCTGACGATCATCTCGCGCAGTGCTTCTGTCACCTCCTCATGCAGCGAACGGCGGCGAAGGCGCGTTTCCAAGGTGCCGGTTGACTTCATTTGTCAGGTGTCTCCGTAAGGGCAAGTTCGAACAGGCGGGCGACGTGGATGGCCTTGCGCTGCGTTCCGTCAGCGATCTGGTGTCGGCAGGAGGTTCCGTCTGCAACTACGATCGTGTCGTGATCCGCCTCACGTATGGCGGGAAACAAGGTCAACTCTCCCATCTTGCGCGAGATATCTTCGGTCTCCACGCCGTAGCCAAACGCGCCGGCCATGCCGCAGCAACTCGTCTCGACAACCGAAATAACCGTTTCTGGCAGCAGTGCCAGCGTTTTCTGAATGGCGGGCATCACGTCCATTGCCTTTTGATGGCAGTGACCATGTAGCAGAACGATGCGCGCGGGGGATTTCAACGCCAGATCAAGGCGCCCTGCCTCCTGTTCCTCGGCCAGATATTCCTCGAACATTTTCGCGGCATCCGCAATCAGCGCCGTATCCTCACCCGGCAGCAGCACAGGGATCTCGTCGCGCAGTGTGAGCAGGCTGGACGGCTCCAGACCGATAATCCGGCGCCCCGCCTTTACATGCGGCAGCAGCGCGGCAACGAGGCGGCGGGCCTCGGCGCGGGCCTCGTCGATCAGCCCGGCCGACAGGAAAGTGCGCCCGCAATGCAGCGGTCTGCCACCCTGCGCCGGCCGGGCAACGGTAACGGCCTTGCCCGCAGCCGTCAGAACCCGGGCGGCAGAGCGGATGTTTTCCGGCTCGAAATAGCGGTTGAACGGATCGACAAACAGAACAACGTCTGCGCCTTCGGGTCCGGGCAGCTCATCATCGCGAAACGGGCGGGATGACCATACCGGCAGATCGCGCCGCGCCGAAAACCCTGTTGGCCGCTCCATCAGCCGCGCCAGCAGGGGCAGGCGGTTCCGCAGGTTCAGCAGCCAGTGAAAGCGCGAGGCGACGGGCGCATAGTTGGGCAGATACGCCACAAGCCGGTCATGAAGCGATAGCCCCTTCACGCGGACCTGCGCGCTCAACACCTCGATCTTCATCCTGGCCATGTCCACCCCGGTGGGGCATTCACGCTTGCAGCCCTTGCAGGAGACGCACAGCTTCAGCGTCTCGGCCATCGCATCCGAGGTGAGCGCATCCGGCCCAAGCTGCCCCGAGATCGCGAGCCGCAGCGTATTTGCCCGCCCCCGGGTGGTGTGCTGTTCGCTGCGGGTGACGCGGTAGGACGGGCACATTGTCCCGCCGACCATCTTGCGGCAGGCGCCATTGTTGTTGCACATCTCGACAGCGCCCTGAAACCCGCCACCCTCGCCCGGCCAGGCGGACCAGTCAAATTCGGTCTTCAGCGGCGCGACCGTGTAATCCGGCGCATAGCGGAACAGATTGCGATCGTCCATTTTCGGCGCATCGACGATCTTGCCGGGGTTGAAGCGCCTTTCGGGATCAAAACGATCCTTCACCTGATGGAAGAGCGCGGTAATTTCGGGCCCGAACATACGCTCGTGGAACTCCGAGCGCACGATCCCGTCGCCATGCTCTCCGGAATGGGAGCCCTTGTATTTCGCGACCAAGGCAAACGCCTCTTCGGCGATGGCGCGCATCCGTTTGACATCGGCATCCTGCTTCAGGTTCAGGACCGGGCGGACATGCAGGCACCCGACCGAGGCATGCGCATACCATGTTCCCTTGGTGCCGTGCCGATGAAAGACATCGGTCAGCTCGCGCGTGTATTCCGCAAGGTCGGGCAGATCGACCGCGCAATCCTCGACGAAGGACACGGGCTTGCCCTCCTGTTTCATCGACATCATGATGTTGAGACCGGATTTGCGCACCTCGGCAATCTGGGTCTGCAACCGCTGGTCAGTGATGGCGACAACGCCGCCGAGGCGATCCGCCTCGCCGCTCCAGTCAAAGCCCAGATCACCCATCCGCTCTGTCAGCAGGTCAAGCTTTGCAGCGTTTTCCGCGCCGCTCCCTTCGTCGAACTCGACCAGCAGCAGCGCTTCGGGGGCGCCGCGCACGAATTGCTCTATCGTCTTGCGAAACATCGGGATCTGGCGCGACAGGGCGATCATCGTTGAATCGACCAGTTCCACCGATAGCGGGTTCAGCGCGACCAGATGCTGCGTGGCCTCCATTGCCTGATAGAAGTCCGGAAAATGGCAGACCCCCAGCACGCGGCTTCCAACCAGCGGCCACAGCTTCAGTTCGATCTTTGTAAAATAGGCCAGCGTCCCCTCGCTGCCGACCAGCAGATGCGACAGGTTGATCGGGATATCCGAGGGCACCAGCGCATCGATGTTATAGCCGCCCACGCGGCGCGTCAGCTTGGGAAAGCGGGCATCGATCAGTGCGGCATGATCGCGCCCCATCGCCAGCAGCGGATCGGTCAGAGCCGCATCCGGACCGCGCCCGGCATCCAGCGGGCCGAACTGCGCGATGCGGCCATCGGCCATGATCGCTTCGATGGACAGCACGTTGCTGCGCATCGTGCCATAGCGAAGCGACCGCCCGCCGCAGGAATTATTTGCCGCCATCCCGCCAATGGTCGCGCGCGAGGCGGTCGAGACATCGACGGGGAACCACAGCCCGTGCGGTTTCAACGCACGGTTGAGATCGTCAAGCACGATCCCCGGCTCCACCACAACGCGGCGATTCTCGACATCCAGCTCCAGAATACGGTTGAAATGCACCGAGTTGTCGAGGATGAGCCCGGAATTCACGGTTTGCCCGGATTGCGAGGTGCCGCCGCCGCGCCCGGTTACCGCAACACCCTCGGCCCGGGCCGCAGCCAGCGCGATTTCGATATCATGCCGGCCGTGCGGGATCGCCACACCCTGCGGCATGATCTGGTAGAACGATGCGTCCGTCGAATAGCGCCCGCGCGCAAAAGCGTCGAACAGGATGTCGCCTGAAAATTCCCGTTTCAGCGCTTTCTCCAGCATTCCCCTGCTCCGTCACATGTGTGGTTGACATGCGTTTAGCAAAACTGAATATATAATGCAAAATTAAATCGGAGAGAGATGATGACACATAGGGCCGGCCGCCATTTTCTGCAAATTCCGGGCCCCAGCCCCGTGCCTGACCGCGTGTTGCGGGCCATATCGGCGCAGACCATCGACCATCGCGGCCCTGAGTTTGCCACAGTGGGAAAACAGGCGCTGGACGGGATGAAATCGATCTTCAAGACAAAGCAGGACGTCATCATCTACCCCGCCTCCGGCACCGGCGCGTGGGAAGCCGCCCTGGTCAACGTCCTTTCCCAAGGGGACCGGGTGCTGATGTATGAGACCGGCCATTTTGCGGCGCTGTGGACAAAGATGGCCGCCAAGCTGGGGCTGCGCCCCGAATCGATCGAAGGCGACTGGCGTGGCGGCGCAGATCCCGATGCGATCGAGCAGCATCTGCGTGCGGACAAGCGGCACGAGATAAAGGCCGTTTGCGTGGTTCATAACGAGACCTCCACCGGCTCCGTCTCGCCTATCGCAGAGGTCCGTGCCGCGATGGATGCAGCCGGCCATCCGGCGCTCTTGATGGTCGATACCATATCCGGTCTGGGCTCCATCGATTTCCGTTTTGACGAATGGGGCGTCGATGTGGCTGTGTCAGGGTCTCAGAAGGGTCTGATGCTGCCGCCTGGCCTCTCCTTCAACGCCGTCAGCGCCAAGGCGATGGACGCCTCGCAGCAGGGCGGGATGCCACGGTCCTATTGGGATTGGCGCGAGATGACAGCCATCAACGCAAAAGGTTATTTCCCCTATACTCCGGCGACGAACATGCTGTTCGGGCTGAATGAAGCCATTTCGCTGCTGCACGACGAAGGGCTCGAGAATGTCTTTGCCCGTCACCAGCGGCACGGGGCCGCAACCCGCGCTGCCGTGCGGCATTGGGGGCTTGAAGTGCTATGCAACCGCCAAGGACAGGAAAGCGGCGTGCTGACCGCCGTGATGATGCCCGAAGGTCACAGCGCGGATGCATTCCGCGCCACCGCCCTGGAGCATTACGATATCTCACTGGGCAGCGGTCTGTCCAAAGTGGCCGATAAGGTGTTCCGCATCGGCCATCTTGGGGATTTCAACGACCTGACGCTGGCGGCCACGCTGAGCGGGGTCGAACTGGGTCTGCGTAAGGCTAATGTGCCGCATCAGGATGGCGGTGTGGACGCGGCCTTGCGTGTGCTCGATGAAACTCCGGCGCCAGACAGCGCCGCTGGCTGACGGGCGGCGACCGATACGCTGATCCCGCTTTCGGTTAACCGGGGTCAGCGGTAAAGCCCGCCGCTTCGATTGCCCGGACTGCGCAAGCCTCGTCATTGTCGGAACTGTCGCCGGTAATGCCCACAGCGCCCACAATCTCGTCTCCCTTTCGGATCAGGACACCACCCGGAACCGGCACAAGCGCCCCGCCCGCCAGCGCGTTCATCGACTGAATGAAATAAGGCTGTTCCTTGGCGCGCTCATAAATGGCGCGCGATCCCATTCCCATTGCAACGGCGCCTCTGGCTTTGCCCTGCGCGATTTCCGGTCGCAACAGGCTGGTGCCGTCCTGCCGCAGCAGGGCCTTTGGCTGCCCTGCCGCATCGAGCACGACGACTGTAATCGGCTTCAACTGCATCTCGGCAGCTATTTCCAAACAGCTTTCTGCCATCTGGCGCGCTTGGTCCAATGTCAAATGCATAGTTTTTCACTCTTCAGGTTTCTTAAGTAATGCCAATGGATAGTAGGAGATCTTGCGATTTTCCCTAAGTTTCAGCAGACGCCTGTTATTGCTCCACTCATACCGCTCCGCGATCCTTCTCGCTGGACCCGCTTGGCCTTGCATACCGTTTCAGCGAAAGTGTTATTATACAAGGCAGTTCAGGATGAAACCGGAGAATCGGATGGCAATCTGGCGCGACCACATTCAGTAAAAAATCGGCCAGCCCATTCTCCACGTTAAAATTCTTTTCGAGCGTCATCTCTGACTTCAACTCGATCAGATTCCGGCTTGCTCACAGTGTTAATGATTGGCTATGCATAGCCGGTAATTCTCCAAGATTTCAGGGGCGGTGCCAAATGCAGCAACTTCCGATAAACTGCCCAACCGGCAGAAACCGGACTCAACCGGAACGTGCCGGGCAGAAGGTGGGGGGCCCACTGATTTCCAAAGTTCGGAAAGCGGCACGAATTATACACGTAGATGTTGCATAAATATAATGTAGTCGCCTTTAGATGGAGTGTCTGATGAAACCGACACCGCTGTTGAGCACACCGTCAAAAATACACCTGCGGTTTTCGCGGAATATCGCTGTATGGAGGTGGGCGGCACCGCTCTCACTTATATCATCAACGATTATTCAATCGTAGACAAGAAAGTGCGGTCAGCAAGCTAAAGTGTTTTTACGGTAGGCAGCCCGAAAACTTCTTCAGACAGTCACCCCATATTGAATGGATATTCCTATGAGACGCGTCATTACCTATGGTACCTTTGATACATTGCATTTTGGCCACATTCGCCTGCTTCAACGCGCACGAGCGTTGGGGGATTACCTGATCGTGGGTCTTTCATCTGACGAGTTCAATAAGAAAAAAGATAAGAAGGCATTTCATAGCTGGAGTGAACGCAAATATCTGCTGGAGGCTCTGCGCGCTGTTGATCTTGTGATTCCTGAAGAAAGCTGGGAGCAAAAGCGAAAAGACGTGAAGCTGTATCATGTCAACACATTTACCATGGGTGATGACTGGGAAAATAAATTTGATTTCCTATCCGATCTATGCGACGTGGTGTACCTTCCGCGCACGCGAGATATTTCTTCCACTACAATTCGGACTGCCATAGGCTCCTTGGAGTGCTGAAGAAATGGCTTCTTAAGTCATGCATAAGCTGTAGCTTGTCGTTTTTCTACTGGTTGAGCCATACCTGTAGTTATTGTTGCCATCACTTCGAAGTTGTTTCTATTATAGGAATATTTCGGAGAAATACAGGTCATTGGGGCCTGAGGCTTGCGAAAGGCAGCTTGGTTAAATGAAGAGATTTCTAAGATTCTTGGTTGCCCCACCAGCTTGGCTGTTTTACTGGCTTGGTGGCTTCATTCCTCGAAAGGGAAACCGATGGATTTTTGGATCGTATCGCAACACCTTTAACGACAACTCCAAATATCTGTATATTCACTTGGTTGATAATCATCCGGAGATCGAGGCAATCTGGATCACGAGTAATCCGCAAGTATGCAATAAAATCCGTTCCTCCGGCGGAAGATCTTACATGCGGTGGAGTGTTAAAGGTATGTATTTTTGTTTAACTGGAAAAAACTGGTTCTATAACTGCTACATTAACGATATTAATATATTTTTTTCCAGAAATGCGGTCAAGATAAACTTGTGGCATGGTATTCCGCTGAAAAAGATTGAGTTCGACATTAGAAGTGGTCCGCTCGCAAATAAATTTCAGAATCCCGGTTTCTTTACCAAGTGGGTGACTTCGCCCGCACCTTTCAGGGCCGCTGACTATATATTGAGCACGTCGGAGCAAGTGACTCATACCTCATTCGCTTCGGCATTCAAAACTGATCCGAAAAATTGTCTTGCGCTTGGTTACCCACGTAATGATGTCTTTTTTAAATCAGAAGAAGAAAGAACGTCTATTGTTAATCGTTGGGATCCATCTGAGACAAAGGTGTTAATTGATAAGATAAAGAATTTCGAACATTGTTTTATATATATGCCCACATGGCGCGATTCCAATCCTGATTTTCTTGAAGAGAGCGGATGGAATTTCGCGTCACTAAATGCGTCTCTCAGTAAAGAGGGAATTTTACTATTACTGAAGCTGCATGTTATGACACCTATGAGTACCCTCAAAAAAGCTGAGAACCTGAGTCATATACATATAATGCAGGCGACGGAAGATGTTTATAATATTCTACCGATAACGTCGGCATTGATTACTGACTATTCTTCTATTTTGTTCGATTATCTTCTTCTGGATAAACCCATAATTTACTATCCGTTTGATCGTGAGGAGTATGAAGTGAAAAGTCGTGGTTTGTATTATGACTACGACGAATGTGTGGTCGGACCCTGCATTCAGTCGCCAGAAGATATTCTTGATTGTGAAATTTGGCAGGATTCACCTGAATATAAGGACGCTCGACACGCGTTACGCGAGCGGCTTTTTGATCATTCTGACAGTCTTTCATCAGAAAGAATTACACAAAAATTTCTGTGACAGAGAGGTGGCTCGTTTGATCTGAACATATTCCGGGCGTTCTTAAGTGGTCTTCCGCCTCGGTTATGCCGCCGCCGCGTCTGGCATCGGCTGGTTGAAACAGGCCTGATCGGGCGTTTTGCCGTCAAGGGATGAAT
>JAUNVT010000314.1 GCA_030540655.1 Rhodobacterales bacterium | reverse complement strand
TGGGTGTTGAACAGCGAGGCACGGCGCTTGATCCCATGCACCTCATAGCCTTTTTCCAGCAAGAATTCCGCCAGATAAGAGCCATCCTGGCCCGTGACGCCGGTTATCAAGGCTTTTTTTGTCATAACTGTCTGTTTTGAAGCCTCTTATGCTCAAAGCATGCCTAATGTTATTCCTCCGCAAGCGGTCATCACCACAATGACCCAAGGCGGTGCCTTCCAGACCGTGAGCAGGATAAATCCTGTCTGGCCAAGCGCAAAGTCATATGGTGTGAGGATGGCACTTGTCCAAACAGGATTATAGAGCGCCGCCCCAAGAATTCCCGCAATCGCGGCATTTGCGCCGCGCATCGCAGCCTATGCGAAAGGACTCGCCCGAACCGCGTTCCAGAAGGGGAGTTTGCCCACCAGCAGCGGAAAGCCCGGCAGGAAAACTGCAGCAGGGCGATTCTGCCTCCCGACACCAGCCAGTTCCAGTTATCCAACTGGAACTGCCGTGGCAGGTTCCTGCCTGACCGAAAAATCGATCTGCGGCAGGCTGCTGAAAATCATCCTCGCCTGCGTCCTGACTCTCAACGGCAACCCGGCGCTTCGGGCGCTTGAGTATCTGGTGAGCGCCCGAGCACGCTTCCATCCCGACAAGGCAGGACGGCAATGCTGTGAAGAAGGCCAACAAGCCATGGCACCGGATGTATCGCTTGTGAACAACATGTCCAGCGGCGGCGACGCCGCGCCTGTGGAAAACCGATTTGGCAAGATCGCGGCCAATAGCAGTATCAGACAGGGCTGGCTCCCAATTGATTACGCCGACCAGCCTACATTGCAACGCTGACGAAGAGGTGATCCACGCCATTAAGGGGGCCGTCTCACGTCGTTACATGCTGGTGGATAAGCTGGCTTTCATATGCATCGATGTCAAAGCGGCGCGGATAATCGCCCTCGGCTAATGAGCGACACCAGCCATGAAAAAGCAGGTGAACATCAGTTCCTACACCAACTGCCAAGACACAACCAAACTCTGGAAAGCAGATCTACGGTTCATTCAGTCACAACTAAGTTCACCGCAGTGACTTGTCCCGCACGGCTGGCCTTGGCCAGACAGCACCCAAGGGCCGGTCTGACTTCGAGAAGCGTGACGTTTGAGTCAGTATCACGTGACGTGGCCCGTCGATCGGATTCAGAAATTCGCGGCATTGGGTCAAAGATGCACGACATTCCCCATCTGACGAGGGACTTCGACCATCAAGGAATGGTTGATGCCGCTGGACCCTATCTCGGGCGCGCGGGGCGCCATCCCGCCGCGATCGCTTCGGCTTCGTCACTGAACCAGGCTTCGCCTTTCGACGTGTCGATCTTCGTGCGCGCGTAACAGGCAGACCAGGGCGTGTGATAGATCTTCTCGCCCTTGCGGTCGATATTGCCCTTCACCGGACACCCGGGACGCGGTGAGGCCGCCGCCGCGCGCGCCCAGCTGTCTGCGCGGTAAGCTGCAGGTGTCGTCGGCTCCGCCCCACCGCGCCAGATGCCGATGCCGGCTTCCCGCGCCGCCGCTTCCTGTTCCACGTAATCATCGCTGTAGTCGGTGTAGGCCCAGGCAAGGCCCCTGCCGATCAGGGCAGCCCCGAGATCGACGCCATCGATCTCGCATGTCGAGACAAGACGGCCGTAACCGTCGACCTGCAACATCTCGCAGGAAATCTCCTGTCCTTGCGTCAGTTCGACCAGCAGATCCGTCGCCGCCACATCGCAACGCCAGCTCCGCCCGTCAGCCAGTTCGCAGGACTGCCCCGCTTCTGCCGCATCGACGCCATGAAGCCGCACAGATGCCGCACCCACCCGCACCGTGTCGCCATCGATCACGCTGGCAGTGCCGGTGATGATCGCGGGTTGGGCGACGAGCGGCTGAATTGCCAGAGCAAATGAGAGGGCAAGCGAGCGCGTCACAAAAGCCACGCGTTTGACGGTCGAAATGGCGGACTTCCTTCAGACCTGTGCGCAGCCATCAAGCGGAGCACCGTTATGCGCCCCTTGTCTTATGCTGATCGCGGCTCTTGTGCGAAGAGAGAGCCCCTGCACGCCACG
>JAUNVT010000077.1 GCA_030540655.1 Rhodobacterales bacterium | reverse complement strand
CTGACCCCCGCCGCTTTGCGTGGTTTTCACGCCCTGACTGTCGATCACGCCTGCCATCGGCGTCACCGCGCGCCCTTCGGCCAGACGCGCCGGAGGTTCAACTTTTCCAGCAAACCGGCGGCTCTATGCCGAACAGGCGACGATGGCTAACACGCTCGCGCGGATGGAGCGGGATGGTCTGGTCACGAGACAAAAGGATGCCGGGGACGCGCGCGCGCAGCGTATCTGGATATCCGACCGTGCCCGCGCCCTGCGCGACCCGGCAATCGGGGCCGCGCAGGCGGGGAATGACGATATGTTCGACACACTCTCCGCGGCAGAGCGCGCTCAGTTCATCGCCCTGCTCCGCAAGATCATAGCATCCCAGACAGGGGGCGAAACGTAGCGCGACGCCTATTTCCGCCCGTTGAAGACCCGCGTGCAGTAGGCGGTCAACGTATCCGTATCCTTGGCTGCCGCGCGCACGGCGATATACCCATCTGACCGGATCACGACCACTGCCGGGCTACCGTCGAGACTGTAGGCCTTACGGGCGAACGGTCCAGAAATTGCGTGAAGTCGTGCATCGCCCGCAGTACATGGTCTTCGGCTGCAGACCCTTGAGGCGCATATCTTCGAGAAACTGCCGTCGCAAAGCGGGAACATGGTGATCTGACATGGAAACCTCCTGTCATCTGATTGAGAGGGTCCCAATCGTCCGACAGGTGCGCCCATCTGCTAAATCCCGGCGCCCCGATCAGCGCGCTTCACTTGCCTCAAGCGCCAATACCGCGAGAGCGGTTTCGTCCAAGTCCCGCACTGCTGCCTTTCTGGCGCCCCGCAGCGGATGGCCAGTCTAAGGCGGCGTCAGCGACCACATTCGATCCTCCGTCAGCAACGTGTTGACCAGCACGATCAGCTTTCGCATGGTGGCCGTGATCGCGATCTTGAACGGTTTTCCGCTCTCGCGAAGGCGGTTGTAGAATGCAGCAAGATCGCGGTTCCAGCGTATCGCAACGGTCGCGGCCATGTAGAGGACGTTACGCGCGGCTGTTCTTCCGCCGCGGATCATCTTCCGACCCCGGAACTGACCCGAGTCCCGGTTCATCGGCGCCAATCCCGCAAGGGCAGCGATCTCGGCAGCGTTCGCCGCTCCCAGCTCCCTCATCTCCACGAGGAGCGTGGTCGCAGTGACGGGACCGATGCCCGGAACGGACGTGAGGATCTCGAAGCGCCGCGAGGTCATCGGTTCGGACTTCACGAGATCCAGCAGCATTCCATCGAGTTCTTCGAGATGCCGTCGGCACATCTCGATCCGCTCGGCGATCTGGGCTCTGATCGCCGCCAAGGCTGACTCCGAATGCTGCTGCTCCAGTGCGATGCGTGCTTCGACAACCTGCCGCCGGGCCAGGTTGCCGCCGCAATCTGCGCCATGATCCATGTTGGGGGTTCGCCGATTGCGGGTCGCATCAGTCCTTCGGCTGCGCCTTCGGTCCCACAGTTTGGTCCTCCCGGGGAGACGTTCCGCTGCCGGAGACGTCTCACAGAAAAGATAAAGGGCAGCTCGCTCAGATTACATCATGCGTAGATCCGTGTGACCTTTGGCTGCACCGGATTTGCAGTTCGCCAGTCGCGTCGCGTTCTGTTTCCAGCCGCAGCCCTGCTGATCTGGTGCCGGGGCGAATGGCGCGCTATTGTTCCCGCCACATTACTCACAGGAGGCTTGTCTTGGCTTATTTCGGTAAATATGAAACCCCTGAGGATCTGATGCGTGACGATAGTCTGAGCAGGGACGAGAAAGTGCGGATGCTCGAGGACTGGCGCGATGACAAGAACGCCCATATGCGCGCATCGGGCGAGGGGATGGAAGGTCAGGATCGCGCAGACCGTCTGAGGCGCATCAAAAAAGCACTGGCCGCGCTTGAAAAAGAGCAACCGCCTTTACAGTGATGCGTCCGCGCCACCCGCGGGCGTGGCCCGGACCGGAGAATGCTGGCCCTTGAGCGACAATTGCTCTGACGCGATTCCACGTTTTTGTGCACTTTCCGCAACAGCGGCCTGAATGGTCTTGCTGCGGTTGACGAGGCGCAGGAAGCGATCTTCGTCCAGAACCAGCAGGGTCGTGGGGGCGATGGCTGTCACTTCGGTCCGCGGCGGGCGGCGCAAAAGCAGGCTCATCTGACCGAACATTTCGCCCCGGCCGAGCCGCCAGGACTGATCCGCCACTTTCAGTTCGACAGCGCCTGATGCCACGAAATAGATCCGGCGCGCCGGCGTATCCCGGCGCAGGATGGTTTCGCCCACATTTACATAACGCGTCTTGAGCGCCCGCGCGAGCCGGACCAGAACTTCCTCATCCAGCTCGGAAAAGAGGGGGAACTGGCGTACCAGTTCAGTTTTGTGAAGCGCCAGATCCAGGAGGGGCGCCACCTCCGCGCGGTCGCGGCGCGCGCCGATATCCTGCGTCAGCGCGGTATGGACCTCTTCACCAATCAAACCGTCCGCCAGCAGCGTGTCATATTCCCGCTCTTCCAGACGCAGGGCGGTGCGCCGGATGATGCGGCGCTCCATTTCCTCGGCATAGCCGGGAAATTGCAGGCGCAGCCCCGCAAGCGCCTGCTCGACCACCTCGATGCGGCGCGTCAGCATCGCGTGAAGCAGGTCGGCCACGCGTTTGCCATGGATACGGCGGATACGCCCGTCGATAAAGCCGTGCAGATCGCGCAGGATCAGCCGTTGTGAGAGGAGAAGCCCGAAGCGCGTGGCCGTGATGTTTGCCAGCGGCAGCGAGACACCCAAGCGATTGTGCAGAAAGATCGCGGGCCGCAGCCAGATACCGAAGCCCAGACTTTTCCGAACCGCAGCCTTGTAGCCGCTGCGCCCGTTGAAGCGCGACCCCTCGATCAGCGCATCGGCATCGGATAAAAGGCGCTCGGACAGGGCCGAGGAAATTGTCCGGTCGCGGAAACGATCCACGATGGCATCACGCTCGGCGCTGGCCAGTGCGATCAGGCCCAGTGTCACGCGGTCGCGGTCGGGGATATCGGTGTCATCATCGGCCGATTTCACGGCAGTATCGAGCCGTTCGCCAAATTTCTTTGCCTCGGCGCGCACCGTTTCCTTGGTGAAATCGTAGCTTTCCGTCACTTTTGCCAAATCGGCGCGCACGGTTTGCAGCGCGACCGCGATCACCTGATTGTAAAGCGCGCTGTCGAGCGGCGACAGCTTGTCCAGACCCAGCCATCCGATCACCCAGCGCAAGGTTACCCCCTGCACGAGCAGCGTGAAAAGCGTGAAGCCGGTGGCAAGGATCGCGACCTGCCGCTTGATCTCGACCGGGACAAGCGCGCTTTCGGTGACCGCGAGCGCCAGCGAAAGGGTGACGGCACCGCGCAATCCACCCCAGAGGATCGCCACCCGGTAGGGCCGCTGGACCACGGGGGACAGGCCAAGGCGCGTCAGCAGCGGCAGCAACATGTATAATATCACCGCCCGCGCCGCGATGGCGGCGACCACCACCACCAGAACAAGGCCCAGATCCCTCAGCTCCATGGTTTCCAATATGCGCGGGATCAGGAGCGCCGCGAGCACGAAAATGAGCGCTCCCGCCCAATGCGCCAGCAGATCCCAGACATCCTTCAGGTTCTGCCAGGTCGGCGGCGGCAGGCGGCGCGGGCCGGTCAGCTGAAGCGTCATCGCAGCGATCACGACCGCGATCACGCCCGACGCGCCGATGCTTTGCTCCGAGACGATATAGGCCAGATAAGGCAGGGCGATGGATACGGAAATGACAGCCAGCTCGTACCGCGCGAACATCGTCATGATCCAGATCGCGATGCGCGCCGCGATCCAGCCTGTCACCACGCCCCCCACCAGCAGAACCGGAAACCGCGCCAGCGCGTCCGTGACGGACGGATCGGGCAGCCCTGCCCTGACATATTCCAGAAACAGCGCCGCGAGCGCGATGGCGGCGGCATCGTTCAGCAGGCTTTCTCCCTCGATGATCCGCGCAAGGCGCCGCGGTGCCGAGATCGACCGGAAGATACTGACGACGGCCGAAGGGTCGGTCGTGGAGACGATGGCGCCGACCAGCAGCGCGGCGGACAGGGTCAGCGAACTGACAATGGCCAGCGAATAGCCGACGACAAAGGTCGCGACAAAAACCGCCACCACAGCCAGCACCAGAATGGGCACCCAGTCATCGGCCATGCGCCGCAGGTTCAGCCCCAGCGTGACCTGAAACACCAGGGTCGGCAGGAAGACATAGAGAAAGACATTCGAGCGGATCGGCAGGGCGATGATCGCCTCGGCCACCGGATTGAGCGCGTTGGTCAGATCGGTGCGCAGGAAAAACGTTGCCGCAACGCCTATGAGGATGCCCAGGCAGGCGGTGATCACCGCATAGGGCAGCCGCAGATAGCTTGCCAGCGGCTCGGCTGCGCCGATAAGCAGGAAAAGCGACGCGATGATGGTGGTGATCAGAATGATGTCCATATGATCGGAATATCAGAAAATTCCCGTCTGGAAAGATCGAACGGCATCGCCGCGGCGGGGGTTTGCGCCATTGGCACGGGGAGCACCGGGTGCCGGGCCTATGATCTGTGACATAAGAGGCACAGCCCTTTCAGACCGGCTTGAAAACAAGGGGTGTAAGGGCCATATTGGAAGCATGATGATGTTCAGCTTCCATAGGAGGTTCCCGCCCAGCGCGGGAAAGCTACTGAACCGCCTGTAGCCCCGGGCGGATGAGCCTTTGCTTATCCTCGCCTCGGGGCTTGCGATCTTTCATGGATCACACGGTATAGACGATGGCACCCGCAAATCGGTCACCGGAGCACTGCGTCCGGCGCCGGAATTGCGGCGGCCCTGCGTCTTGCAATCAGTAGCTCACCAATTGGAGGATGACATGTCCGTTTTCTTCACCCGCGAGATGCTCTGGGAGGCAGCGGATCACATCAGGAACGACAAGACCCGCACCTTGCCGGGCCAGTTGACGCGCCTGATCGCGCGTCATCTGAAACGCCGCCGTACGAGGGCCGAGCTGAGCGCCCTGACCGATTGGGAGCTGCGCGATATCGGCATCCATCGCGGCGACATTCCAGGCGTGGTGGCTGGGATGGATAACAGCGATCTGGGCCTGACACGTCAGGACACCCCGGATCTGCGCCGCCCGCCCGGCGCCTTTGATAACAGGAGATTTATATGACGACCGTTTTGAAACCGAGACCTGCAACCGCCGACAACCTGCCCCGCATCGCGAACGTCGCGTCCGTGGCAGACGCGCTGACCGATGTCCTGGCAGATACCTACCGTCTGGTTTTGAAATCCCATATCTACCACTGGAACGTGACCGGCCCGCTTTTCGTGCCTCTGCACGATATGACGGAGGAGCATTACACCGACATGTTCACTGCGGCCGATGTGCTGGCCGAGCGTATCCGGGCTTTGGGCAGACCCGCCCTGATTGCCCCTGCGGATCTGGCCGCAAGACAGGATGGCCAGAATGCGGACGCAAGTCTTTCGGCGGAGAGGATGATCAAGGATCTTTTGTCCGACCACGAAACTCTGGCGGCAAAAATGCGTGCGCTGGTCGACACGGCAGAAACTGCCGCCGATCCGGTGACCGCAGACCTCGCGACCGCCCGTGCCAACTTCCACGAAAAGGCCGCGTGGATGTTGCGCTCAATGGCAACCTGACCCCGTCCTTGCGCATCGACTGGCCCGAATACAGCCCCGGCATCCGCCGGGGCTTTTTACGTTGGAAGCTCACGGAAGGCTGGCACTCCGTTTGCAATGCCGTGCCGCTATATTTCTCTTCGTAAATGAAGCGCGCGGGAGGATCAAAGGCTCCGTCTCAGGCGCTTGTCCGAAAAGGGCGGAGCGGGGAAAGACTTTGTGTGTCGGATCGGGTATTGCGGGCGGGATTTCAAAACGGCTTCGATCATGACCGCATGAGCCAGGCGTCCGGTTGGGGTGCTTGTCACGAAGCTGCGCAAGTAAAAAGGTTCCCCTCATGACATCCGAACTTGATCTCTACCCGGCCGATACCAGTGCGGAAGCCACTCTTCGCTTTATCAAGACGGCGCGTCCCGTTGATCTTGCCAGTTGGCTGAGCCGCCTTTCCGTCGATGCCGCTGCCGAGCATCTGGTAGAGATTGGACCAAAAAGACGCGCGCAGGCTTTTGCGCGCCTGCCATCGGACCATCAGGCGAGCCTTGGAGCGATGCTTCCGGATCACGTGCTTGCCCGGATCGTCGCCGACATGAATGCCGATGATCGCGTGGATTTCTTCAATCAGCTGACCCCGGGCGCGCAGGAAAGGCTTTCCCGCCATCTGCGGCCAGAAGTTCGCGCGGCTATCCACCGCTTGTCCTCCTACCCGGAGGAATGCGCCGGCGCGATCATGACCTCTGACTATGCCGTGCTGAGCGCAGGCATGACCGCTGCAGAGGCGATCGCGGCGCTTCGCGCGCAGGCACCTGGCGCGGAGACGATCTACCGCTCCTACATCGTGGACGCGGATCATCGCCTGACCGGCTCGGTGCGCCTGCACGCGCTGATCCTTGCGGCAGATGATACCCCGGTTGAGGATCTGGTGGAGGCCGCGCCGGTTTCGGTCACACCCGAAACCGACCAGGAAGATGTAGGCAAGATGATCGCCCGCTACGACCTTCTGGCAATCCCCGTGGTAGGCACAGACGGGCGGCTGATGGGGATCGTCACACATGACGACGCGGTTGACGTGATGCAGGCAGAAGCGACCGAGGATTTCCAGAAGATGTCCCATGTGCTGCCCTTCAAACAGACGATGCGCGATGCCGGGATCGGTATACTCTATTCCAAGCGCATTCTCTGGCTGACGCTTCTGGTCTTTGGAAACCTCTTTTCCGGTGCGGGCATCGCCTATTTCGAGGATGTGATTCTCGCTTATGTGTCGCTCGTGTTCTTCCTCCCGCTTCTGATCGACAGCAGCGGCAACGCGGGGTCGCAATCGGCCACGCTGATGGTGCGGGCACTGGCCACCGGGGACGTGGAACTCAAAGACTGGAGCCACATGATCCTGCGCGAGCTTGCCGTCGCCGCCGCGCTCGGCGCGACGATGGCTCTGGTGGTTTTTCCGCTTGGCGCGTGGCGCGGCGGCGCGGATGTGGCGCTGACCATAGGGCTGACGATGTTTGTCGTCGTGCTGATCGGAAGTCTGGTGGGAATGTCGCTGCCCTTCCTGCTCAGCTGCCTGCGGCTCGATCCGGCGACCGCCAGCGGGCCACTGGTCACGACCATATCGGACGCCACCGGCGTTCTGATTTACTTCTCCATCGCAACGGCGGTTCTGAGCCTTTGACCCGCTATCGCGGCAAACCGGCCGCCTTGAGTCCGGCTGCATAAGGACCCCGCCCGGCCCGGCCAGTTGCGAGGCGTCCTGAAGATGGTTCATCGGGCTTAAGCAAGTCCCAACGTATCACGATATGATCGGGATACGTGCCCGCATCTGCTATTGGAAAGCGCCTGATTCCGGTATATTTTCCGAGGTGCGGCTGCACGCGGCGTCGCCGGGCGCGAAACCGTTTAAGCCTCTTCCTAGCCAAGTATGTCATGGGCGGACAGTTCTTCAGTTACCAATGCCGAAGCTGCATCGGGACACCGCGCTGAACGGTAGCAGTCGGGGAATTTGCGTCAAGGCGTAACTGCACAACAAATCGGCGCGAAGAACACCATCAGGGCAAAGAGGCATTTACTTACTGAAACAGTAAGGTTAATGACCGACGTTTAACGCAAGCCAACCTCGCCCAGAGTCGCCAGCGTAATAGTGGAAAATGACAGCGAGGGACTCATGCGTCAATCACTCAGAAGCCGCATATGCGCGGCCCAACCGAATAAAAACCCAACGCTCATGGTGCGGGGGTTTGGCACGTCGCTGGCGATGGCCTGCCTGACGACAGGGGCTATTGCGCAGGATTCGGATTTGATCATTCTTCCAACGGTTGATGTGGAAACGACCGAGGCGCCCGCGCCGGCGCGCAAGCCGGCCAAACCTGCACCGCGCCGCGCCGCAGCGCCGACCGTTTGCACGCCCGCATTGGCAGGCACTCCGGTCTGTGCTGAACAAGAGGCGGCGGAACGCGCCGAACTTGAAGCGCAGGCCCGGGCAGATGCAGCGGCTCAGGCAGCGGCCAAGGCAGCGGCAGGCGGCGACAGCTATGCTGACCCGGACGCACCGTTCAAGGCGGACAGCCTTGCCAATAGCAGATTGCAGGGCCCGCTGCGGGATATTCCACGCACCGTCACGGCAATCACGCAGGACGTGATCGAAACCACCGGCACCACCAGCGTGCGCGAGATTGCACGCACGACTCCCGGCCTGTCCATCGGCTTTGGCGAGGGCGGCAACTCTTTCGGTGACAACCTCTATATTCGCGGCTTCAAGGCCAATAACGATATCTATGTGGACGGCATCCGCACGCCCGGCACCGGTATTGCCGACACGTTCAACACCGAGCAGATTGAAATATCAAAAGGCCCGGCCGGCACTGTCGGCGGGCGCGGCACCACGGGCGGCGCTCTGGATATCATCACCAAACGCCCGCAGGACGTGGATTTCCTGCGTTCGGTTTCGACACTCACCAGCGCCACAACGTTGCGCCAGACCATTGACGCCAACAAGGTGGTAAATGACCAGGTGCAGTTGCGTTTCAACCTCATGCTTCAGGACGGCGAGGTTCCCGGCCGCGACCATAGCAAGGATGATCGCAAAGGCGCGGCGCTTGCCTTTGCCTTTCAAGCCAGCGAAGCGCTGAAGCTGGAGGCCGATATTGCCTATACGCGCATCGAACAGACACCGGACTGGGGTGTGCCCTATGTGAACAACCCAGACCTCGGCCTGCGGGGACCGGTGACGGAATATGGCGTCAGCCGCAATACATTTTACGGTGTGCCCGGCAGGGATTTCCAGACGACGGAATCGGCGATCGGGACACTGCGGGCAACCTACGAATTTGACAACGGTCTGACCCTTACCAACACCTTCCGGGCGGGACGCGCTGAAAATGACTATGTGCTGACGGCGCCCAGCAGATTGCTTGACAACGACTCGACCAATCCGGCGGACTGGCAGGTCGGCCTCAGCTTCAAGAGCTGGAATCAAACGACGGACACGATTTCAGACGTTCTGGAACTTGCGGGCGATACCGAATTTGGCGGCACCCAGCATCAGTTCGTCATCGGGCTTTCCGCATCGAGGGACAAGATCAAGAAATACGGCTATGACAACCTCAGCAGCGAAGACTATCGCCCTCCTGCAGGCCAGCGCGGCTGCACGGTGACTGCGATCAATCCCGATCCGGTTGGCGAGGGCTGCTGGAGTGGTGAGGTCCCGGTGCGCGGCACGATCGGCACCTACACCAAGGTGAAATCCCAGTCGATCTACGTGCTGGATACGGTCGAGCTGTCGCCGAGCTGGACCGTGAATGGCGGGCTGCGTCTGGATTTTTATGATATTGATCGTTCCGGCGGCAGCGGCGACGACGCCTATGCGCTGTCGCGTAGTGATACGCTGTTCAACTGGAACCTTGGCGCGACCTATGCGATCAACGACCAGCTTAACGTCTATGCAGCGGCCGCAACCTCGTCCAACCCGATGGGGCAGGAAATTGAGGCGGGCGGCGGCTTTTACGGCGGCCTCGACACCGGTGGGGAAAATCTGAAGCCCGAAGAGAACACGTCGTTCGAGGTGGGCCTCAAATACGAGATGAATCCGCATCTGCTGCTGACGGCCGCTTTGTTCCAGACGACCAAGGACAACGCGCGCGAAGACATCGGACCGCGCGGCGCGACCGTCACCTATGACACCCTGAAATACCGCATCCGCGGTCTGGAACTCGGCGTTGCGGGCAATGTGAATGAGCGCCTCAGCCTGTTTGGCGGCGCAACCTTCATGGACAGCAAGATCCGGAAAAGTCAGGACAGCGACGCCGTAGGGCAGTCTTTGGCAAATATTGCCGAAACCCAGTTCAACCTGCTGGCAACATATCAGGCCACCGACACGGTCATGGTGGGGGCGCGGGTCAACTATCAAAGCGATATGGATCTGGGTAGCATCGCCTCCAACGGCAACAAACTGCCATCCGCATGGACGTTTGACCTGCTTGGCGAATTCGAGATTGCCGACAACGCCGTCATCAGGGCGGGGATAAACAACGTCACCGATCAGATCGTCTACGATGCCGGATACCGCTCGGGCACGCCCTTTACTTATGTAGCGCCCGGCCGCGAATTCACCATCGCTCTGGACATGAAGCTCTGATTTAACTTTCTCCCGGCATGGGCGGCCTGTCAGTTGCCCATGCCACGACGGAGGCGCAGCCATGCTTATCACGATCCCCGCAGTACTGAGCAAACAGGATGTTCAGCAGTGTCGCGCGCATCTGGACAGCGCCGACTGGGAAGACGGGTCAAAGACGGCCGGCCCGCAATCGGCCGAGGTCAAACGAAACCAGCAGCTGTCGCCCACATCCGATATTGCTCAGACGCTGAGCCAGTTCATCCTGCAAAAGCTGACAACCCAACCCCTGTTCATTTCGGCGGCACTGCCCAGCCGGATCCTGCCGCCCATGTTCAACAAATACGAAACCGAACAGACCTTCGGCACCCATATAGACAACGCGATCCGGGTCAATCCGCTGACGCAGGAGCGACTGCGCACCGATCTGTCGATGACGTTGTTTCTGAGCGAGCCCGAGGATTACGACGGAGGCGAATTGCTGGTCGAGGATCACTACGGCACACAGACCGTCAAGCTGCCTGCGGGGGATCTGATCCTCTATCCCTCGACCAGCCTGCATGAGGTCACGCCGGTCACGCGCGGCAGCCGGGTGTCGTCCTTCTTCTGGCTGCAAAGCATGATCCGGTCAGACGCGCATCGCAGCATCCTGTTCGATCTGGATCAGACGATCCAGTCGCTCAGCGAAACAATCGGCACGAACGCACCCGAAACTGTGAGGTTGACGGGAATTTACCACAACCTGATCCGGACATGGGCAGAAACATGAGATACGCATTATTTTTCGCCGCAATCTTTTCCGGTGCCATCGCAAGTTCCGCCTCGGCGCTGGACCTCGGCGCGCTGACGGGTCTTTTTGATGAGGCCGCGCAAAACGACATGTCGCCCCTTGGCATGTTCATGGCGGCCGATTGGGTCGTCAAGACGGTCATGCTGTCACTCCTGTTCGCATCCTCGCTGGTCTGGGTCATCTTTGTGGCCAAGCTCATGATCCTGCAGTGGGAGCGCAGATCGCTGCGGCGGCGCTATCGCGAGCTGGACAGGCTGGGCGCGCTGGAGCCTGCCGAGGCGCGTTTTGCCAAGCGCGGCGGCGCTGTCGGGCAGATGGTGCGGGCAGTGCAGCGTGAACGCGTGCGCTCGGGCGCCGAGACTGAGATGAAAGCCGGAGTCAAGGAACGGGCCGGTTCGGAAATTCTGCGCATAGAAGCAGGCGCGGCGCGGCGGATGGGAGTCGGGGTCGGCGTTCTGGCGACTGTCGGAACCACCGCCCCCTTTGTCGGCCTCTTCGGCACCGTCTGGGGCATCATGAACAGCTTCATCTCCATATCGGAAAGCAACACGACCAATCTGGCCATCGTCGCCCCCGGCATCGCCGAGGCCTTGCTTGCGACAGCCATCGGTCTGGTCGCCGCGATTCCGGCGGTGATCTTCTACAACGTGCTGGTGCGCGGCATCGGTGGCTACAAGATCATGCTGTCGGATGCGGGATCGCTCGTAGAACGCACATTGTCGCGCGATCTCGACCTTGCCCAACAGAGCCGGAGCAGCGATGAGGGGCCACATACCTTCGCGCATTTCCATACATCGGCGGCGGAGTAGACGGCATGGCAGCGCGGCTTGGCAGGGACGACCATGACGATCTGAGTGAAAGCAGTGAGATCAACGTCACGCCGTTCATCGACGTCATGCTGGTCCTGCTGATCATCTTCATGATCGCTGCGCCACTTTCGACCGTCGACATACCCGTCGAACTGCCCGTGGCGGTCGCTGACGCGCCAGAGCGCACGAGCGATCCGGTATTCATCACGATCACCGAGGATCTGGGTCTTTCGGTTGGCGAAACCGAAACGGATTTCGACCGGCTGTATATCGACGTCGGCATTGCCACGGGCCAGAAACGGGACACGCGCATCTATATCCGCGCCGATAAATCGGTGCCCTACGGTGAGTTCATTCGTGTGATGAACGTCCTGCGGGCCGATGGCTTTCTCAAGGTCGGCCTTGTCGGATTGGACGAGGCGGTGATGGAGCAGGCGGAAGGCGGGGCAAGATCGGGGACGGAGGAACCATGAGCCTGACTTACAAAGCGCGTCGATCGGGGCTTGGCTTCTGGCTGTTCGCGGCCGGGCTCAGCGTCGCCGTCCATCTGGGGTTCCCTGCGCATCTCATGTCGCAGGCGTCCGAGGCAGAGCCGGAAGAGCCGCAGCCAGAAGGGATCACCGGCGCGATCATGTTCGATCTGTCAGACATCATCGCCGCCCCTTCCGCGCTGGCCGAGGAAAGCATCGCCCAGGAAGAAAGCCAGGAAGCGCCGACCGTCACGGAAAGCCCGGAAGCCGTTGAGGCGGCAAAGGCCGCCGAGCAGCCGATCCTGAGCCAGATCCCCTACAAGGTCGAGGATGAAAGCCTGAAGTTCGGCGTCGCGGCCCCCGAGCCCGAGGCCGAAACAGAGGAGATCGCAGAGGAAGTCGCAACCGAGCATGACCCTGACCAGATCGAAGCACAGAGCCAGGTCGGCGCGGAAAACAGCGAGGCATCGGAGCAATCCGTTGCCGGTATTCATGCAGAGGCCGAAGCAGAGTCGGCCGAAGCATCGAGCGAAGGTCTGACTGCGGAACAGACAGAGGAAATCCGGGAATGGCAAAAGAGCATCGTTCTGATGATCAGCGAAGCCAAGACCTATCCAGGAAACGCGCGCCGCGACCGCATTGAAGGCGAGACACAGATACGCTTTACGCTCGACCGGTATGGTGACGTCGTCTCAGCCGAAGTCGCCAAATCCTCCGGTTGGCCAGTCCTTGATCGCGCGGCGCTTGAGACGGTCGAAAGCATCGACAAGATGCCGACCCCGCCAAACTATCTGGACGGGGATGAATTCACGCTGCTGATCCCGTTGCGCTACCGGTTCAGGTGAACGATGTCACGGCTGATGTCGCTGATCGTGGCGCAGCCGGACAGGAGCATCGCGATCTCCAACTCGTCCCGCAACATGCGCAGCACATGGCTTACCCCCAATGCGCCCGCAACAGCGAGCCCGCAGACAACCGGACGCCCGACCAGAACCGCCTTGGCCCCCAAGGCAAGCGCCACCAATATATCAACACCGCGCCGGATGCCGCTATCCAGCAATACCGGGTAATCCGGCCCGACCTTCCGGACGATGGCGGGCAGCATTTCAAGCGTGGCAGGAGCCCCATCCAGAACCCGCCCGCCGTGATTGGACACGATGATTCCGGCCGCGCCTGTTTTCACCGCCATGGCGGCGTCATCGGGATGCAGGATACCCTTCAACAGAACGGGCACGGAAATGGCCTCGATCAGCCATGTCACATCCTTCCAACTGGGCAAGCTGTGCGCGATCCGGTCGAAAACCAGCGATTCGCCCGGCGCCAGAGGGGCAAATTGCGGTCGATGGACCTGCGCCAGATTGACCGCCTGCACCTCCGCCGGTAATCCAAACCCGGCCTCGATCTCCCGATCCCGCACACCTTGCACAGGCGCATCTATCGTCAATACCAGCGTCTCGAAACCTGCCGCGACAGCCGTTCTGGCAAGCGCGAGTGTTGCCTCCCTCGACCCCAGCCAAAAAAGCTGGAACCAGTCGCACCCGGGTGACGCTGATCGTACCTCGGTCATGGCAACGCTGCTTTGCGCGCTGAGGATCATCCTGATCGCCTGAGCTTCCGCACCCTGCGCGGATGCGATCTCGCCGGAAGGGTCCAGCAGACGGTGATAGGCGAATGGCGCAACAAGGACAGGGCAGTCGAGGACGCGCCCCAAAAGATTTGTTGCAGTCGAGCCTCCTCCCATCGCCTGCAGGGGCCGCGGCAGGATGTTTGCCCGCGCGAAGGCCTCCTCATTCCTGCGCAGCGTCCGCTCCTCCCCGGCGCCCCCGAGAAAATAAGCCTGGCTTTCAGCGGTCATACATTCCCGCGCGCTTTCGAGATAAGCCGTCAGAGTCTTGGGAAGTGGATGCGTATCGGGCAAATTACTTTCCATCCTTAAGGGGTAATCATGGCGGAGTTGACAACATTCAAGGTGTTTGAATTTTCGCCTTCCGACGAAGCACAGTTACTATTTTCAGCGATCGACGCAACGCCGTGATGGCCGCGCCGATGATAATAACCCATAGAGCAGACACAAGTATTTGCCCTGTTCCGCTCCAAAGTGGCTCGGCAATGCTGAGGATGGCGGCAAAGGTTATCAGCGCCATACGGTGCTGTTTCGCCATTGGTCCGCTGAAATCCGCGCCCGCGCCGCAATTGATGCCCAACTCCCGGACGTAGGCGGTCAGGAAGGCGAACGCTGTCGCCGACCATCCGAGTGCCGGTTCGCCCACCCCGGCAGCGATACCGAGCACGATCAGCATGTCAGAGATCCGGTCAGGAAACTCGTTCCAGAAAGCACCATCAGGAGAAGCGCGCCCGGCTTCGATTGCAACCATCCCATCAAACAGATTGCACAGGAGGCGGATCTGCACAAGCGCGGCAGCAAGCAATAGCAAGCCTGCCCGGCCCGCGCCAACTGTGGTGCCCGCGCCCCAAAAACATCCTCCCGCCACCAGCGCCGCGACCATGCCCGCAAAAGAGATCTGGTTCGGCGTTATGCGTGTTGCGGCAAGCCTGCGGGAGACCATCGAGGCCCATCCTGTTCCGCGACTGGCGAGCGGACGGCGGTTTTGCACAGCGGGCATCATTGCCTCCAAAGAGATATACTGTAACTGACTACATAGCTGGACGAAACGAGGTTGTGTCTCGAATCTGGTGGAAATTCTCCGGCGGCGTTTTCCGGGCATGGGGATCTGGGCCTGATCAAGCCGCGAGGTCAAGGCTGATCGGGACCATGGGCTGAGCCGGGGTTTCCCAGCCATCGACCTTTCGCATCTGGATCTGGCGTGATGCCATCAGCGCCCGAAGGAGCATCGGCACGGTTTGGGCGCAGGGCAGCACGGTCCGGGGTCCAGATGCTCGATAGTGTCCCACCGGATGGTGTAATACCGCCGACCTTCGGAAAGGCCCGGAT
>JAUNVT010000313.1 GCA_030540655.1 Rhodobacterales bacterium | reverse complement strand
GACGACCTGCTGCCCTGGAAAACCGCGCAATAGGACGCGCAGGAAAGACGCTTACCGTGAAAGAACGTAACCGGTATGTAAGGTGACGCAGCTGCAGCTGTGAGACAAAGATGCCTCGGGGCCCGAACCCTGCCAACCTGGATCCGATTAGATGGAGAAGCGAATGAAATAAATCGCATTGACTGTTAAGCCCTCATGTAAGACGAGGCGCGCATACGTCAAAAAACGAGATCACGCGTCGATACGAACGGCGTGAAACACGCCCCTCCGCACCCCATGATCAACGAACCGTATCAGCCTACATGTTCGGGGGCAATCTGTCCGGCAACTGGCAAGGGTGCAGGGCTTGTCCTGCCGGTGTGGAATACCGACACGATGATCCTGCATCTCGGCCGAAATTGCTCGGACCGTGGGGCCGGGCGCCTATCAACGTTTTCGCGTTTCTTCCTTGAGATTCTCCTCAGGTATCCTGCCGAAAAAATTCCCCCTATGAAGTCCTTGACTTTCGGGACGTGATGCTCCTCTTGCAATAATCGGGCTGTCTTCCGGTCGGAGTTTAACTTAATCCGCCAGACATCCTTACAGCCTCCCGATCTGGGTCCGTTTCCGTTTGAATGGCCGAGCGTAATCGAGAACATGTCATACACTTCGCCTGTTCCATCACTCCTTACTTTCGCGGGCTGAATTCTGTCCGATCTGGTCTCAACTCTCGCTTGCGACGATATCTCCGCAGGCAATCGGCAGGGTGATATGTGCCGGAACCTCACCGAGCGACTGAACGCTGTCCGGCAGATCAGTGCCTTCGGGCACGCCGTGCAAGAAGATCACCCGGCGCTCGAAATCGAGCTTCTGCCCGGGAAACTGTTTGGAAAACGCTTCTTCCAGCGCCGAAAGGGGCACTTCTTGCTCGTAAGCGTAAGCGCCCTCATCGTCCGCCGTCGGATAGCTGTCCGCAACAATCTCCATACTCACCAGATCAGCGTGGAAGGGAACCATAGTAACACCGGAGCCCGGCTCGGTTTCGATCACGTCGATGATACCGTCGCCATTGGCGTCGGCATCGGCTGTCGGACAGGTTGATGTTTCGTCGCCCTCGGTAAATCCATGAAAATGCTGAAGATGCATGATACCCGGCGGGGTACCGGTGGCCTCGATGTGAATGGTAAGCGTGTCGTCCGAGACGGTGAGTGTCGCAGTGCCGGTTGCTTCACTACCCACTGTTTCCGCGTTTATTGGCGTCAAATCTGCGTGCCAGGCCGTACCCGTCTCTTGCGCGAGACTTGCGCCCGCCAATCCGACTATTCCAATTGCCGTTGCAAATGTTGCGTTCTTGCAGATCATGTCATGTCCTCCTGTGAATCTTGAAAGGGTGGGTCATCAATCCTTGTCAGCGGCCTTTTGCATCTCGTCAAGCGCCAGCACTGAATGCGCATAGGCACCGCCTGCCCGCATCTCGGCGGCGACCCAGATCGCTTCCATGATCTCGGCTTCGCTTGCCTTGTGGCGTAGCGCCGCCTTGGTATGGCCCTTGATGCAATAGGGGCATTGGGTGACATGGGCGACCGCCACGGCGATCAATTGTTTGGTCTTTGTATCGAGCGCACCATCAGCAAAGACCGCCTGACTGAACGCCTCGAACGCCTTTGTCGCATCCGGTGTCAGGTCTCTGCGGTGCTTCCCTAATGCACCTGTATTTGTCGGAAATAACGGGTCTGACATGTTTATCTCTCCTGTATCCTTTCAGCGATAGCCGACATTCATCACGTAGTTGAACAGCAGGTCCTCTTCGTGCTGAACCTCTTTCCAGAGGTTTTTCAAAACATCCCTGGCGTTGAGAATGCCAAGTGCTGCGCCGTCCTTGTCAACAACCGGAACATTCTTCAGCCCGCGCTTCTGCATCATCTCCCAGACATCATGCAGCCATGCGTTGGGCGTGGTCGTGTGGATCTCACACTTCATCGCCGAGGTGATCGGCGCAACACAATTGGCGCCTTCACAGTGACCAATCATGCGTACCACGTCAGTTTTCGTGACAACTCCCGCCAGATGCATCGCGCCACCGCAGACGAGCCCCATGTCGTTGCCATGATCCAG
>JAUNVT010000076.1 GCA_030540655.1 Rhodobacterales bacterium | reverse complement strand
GAATCGAGGTGCGCTTCGCCGACCAGACGCTGGTGACGCAGGCGATCAACGGCGAGGCCTGCGAGATGGAATTCGCCTACGTCCTGCCGTCCGGCGAGAGCTTGCGCCTAACCGTGCACGCCCTCTATCTGCCACGCCCCCGCATCGAGATTTCTGGGCCGCAGGGCGTGCAGGCCACGTTCGACTGGCAGGCCGCGCGCGACAGCACGGTTGGCCGGATGTGCACGGCGACCCTGATCAACGACATTGAGGTATATTGATGCTCACGCTCGACCTGACGAACGCACCGCGCTGGCATGATCTCGCACCCGGTGTGCGGGCAGAGCTGCGCCCGCTGACGACTGCGCTGATGGTGGCGACCCGGAGTGATCCGGTTGTCGAAAGCCTGTCAGAGGACGCCTCCGACGAGGAACGCGCCGTCGCCTTCGCAAAAGCGCTGGCGCAGAGGGCAGTTCTCGCTTGGGAAGGCATCGGCGACGCCGAGGGCAATTCCATTAACCCCAGCCCGGACGCTGTCGACGCACTTCTCGACATCTGGCCGATTTTCGAGGCCTTCCAGCTGACCTACGTTTCCAAGGGCTTGCTGCTGGAACAGGAAAAAAACGACTCCGCGCCCTCGCCGAATGGTCCTTCGACGGGGGCGAGCGATACTGTGAAGCCTGCACGCAAACCTGCCAAGACTGCCCGGCGCGGCTGAACCGACCCACCACCTTTGAAGGCTGGCAGGTCTGGGACCTGGTCGGTCGTCTCGGCGGCCAACTCCGCGTGCTGCCGGGCGCGGTGATCGGATGGGACATGTCGGCGGTGCTCGCCCTCGGTGAAGCCCTCGGCATCCCGCCTCTGGCTATGGCCGAACTGCTGCCCGCCATCGAAGCGGTGATAGTCACCAAACTCAACGAACAGATGGATCATTCCAATGGCTGAAAAGCGCGTTTCTGTCCGACTTGCCGCAGTCGGTGGCCGACAGGTGCGCGCCGAGCTGGAAGGCGTGGGCGAGGCCGGAGCGCGCGGCTTCGGGCGGCTCAGCCGGGAGATGGAAGCGGCCAATACACGGCTCGCGGCGTTTTCCCGCCGTGTCACAGTGGCCGCCGCTGCCGCCGTGGCCGCCGCTGCTGCTGCTGGCGTGGCGATGGTCCGATCCGGGCTGCAGACCGTCGACGCGCAGGCCAAACTGGCTCAGTCACTCGGGACCACGGTCGCCTCGATCCAGACGTTGGAGCGGGCGGGTGAGTTGGCGGGCGTCTCCATCTCCGGGATTGAGCAGGCGACCAAGGATCTGACGCGCCGCCTCAGCCAGGCGGCCGCCGGGACCGGACCTGCTGCCGACGCGCTGGATCGGCTCGGGCTCTCGGCCAACGAGCTGATCGCCCTGCCGCTTGACCAACGTGTGGGCGCGATCAACGCCGCCATCGAAAGTTTCGTGCCTGCGGCCGAACGCGCAGCCGTTGCAGGCCAGCTTTTCGGCGAGGAAGGCTCGATCGCCATGAGCCGGATCGACACGGCCACGCTGCGCCAGGCGACCGAGGACGTTCTGGCCTTCGGGGTTGTCGTCTCGGAGCAGGATGCCGACCAGATCGAGCGGACAAACGACGCCATCTCAAGGCTGGGACTGATCTGGCGCGGGCTGTCGAACCAGCTGGCCGTCGCTGCCGCGCCCGCGCTGGAAGCCGTCGCTGACGCCATGGCGGCCGTGGCCAGCCGCACCGGGCCGCTCGGCATCGCCATTCGTGGCCTGTTCGACAACATTGGCCGCCTGACCACCTATGCCGCCACCTTTGTGGGCTTTCTCGCCGGGCGCTGGGTGGCGGGGATGGCGGTCGCCGCACTCTCCGTGCGCGGTCTGGCCACCGCGCTTGTCTTGCTGCGCGGCGCGCTGATCCGCACCGGCATCGGGGCGCTGATCGTGGGCGCGGGCGAGTTGGTCTATCAGTTCACCAAACTTGTTGCGGGCGCGGGTGGATTTGGCGCCGCGATGGGGCTGATGGGCGACGTTGCGAAGGCCGTCTGGGACGGTATCAAGGCCATCGCCGGATCCTTCGCGGATGATTTTCGGGCACTGGGCGCGGATATCGAGCGCATCTGGACCCGGCTGATGGCGTTCCTGTCGACCAAATGGGCTGAGTTTCTGGGTCGGATCGGCCCGACCTTCAATGCGGTTGCCGAGGAGATCGGTGTCGATAACCGGATCGACTGGTTTGGGGCCATGTCCTATGCCTCGATGCTGGAGCACGCCGCCAGCAATGCCGGGCACCAGGCCGACCGTTACCGCCAGCGCGCGGCCGCAACCCGCGCCGGGGCGTTTGACGGGGTCCGCCCGGCCTTACAGGCCTTGGGCGATGCCATGTCGGGCGGCGACGATACCGGCAGTGATGCGCTGGATGAAGCCACTGCGGCGGCGGAGCGGTTTGAGACGACGCTTGGGGATGCCGGGCGGGCGGCGACGGATGCGGGAACTGCAGCCGGGGCTGCGGCTGCTGCGGCCGAACCCGATACCGAAGCCGCCGTCTCTGGCTGGCAGGCGGTCACCACAGCGCTGTCCGACTATGCCAGCAAGGCCCGCGATATCGGCGGGGACATAGGCCAGAGTCTCGTCAGCGCCTTCCGGTCGGCCGAGAACGCGGTTGGCGAGTTCGTGAAGACCGGCAAGCTAAAGTTTGGCGATCTGGTCACCTCGCTGATCGCCGAGCTGGCAAAGCTCGGCGCGCGCAAGTTCATCCTCGCGCCGATCGCCAACGCGCTGGGTGGTGTGCTTGGAGGTGCGGGCGGCGCTGGCGGGATCTTCGCGAACATCCTGCATGCGGGCGGTATGGTCGGGGCGACTGGACCCTCGCGGATGGTCCCGGCCATGGCCTTCTCGGCTGCCCCCCGTATGCATTCCGGCGGCGTCGCCGGGCTGCGCCATGACGAGGTGCCAGCGATCCTGCAGCGCGGCGAGCGGCTGCTCTCGCGGCGCGAGGCGCAAACCTATGGCAGCGGCGGCAGCGTCAACGTCACAATCATGGCCCGCGACGCCGAAAGCTTCCGACAATCGCGCACGCAGGTCGCGGCCGACATCGCCCGCGCCGTATCGCTCGGGCGGAGGGGCATGTGATGGCATTTCACGAGGTCCGGTTTCCGGACAACATCAGCCGTGGCGCACGCGGCGGCCCCGAACGGCGCACCCAGATCGTTGAGCTGGCCTCCGGCGACGAGGAGCGAAACGCCAGTTGGGCCAACTCGCGCCGCCGGTATGATGTCGCTTATGGCATCCGCCGCGCCGATGATCTGGCGGCGGTCGTGGCCTTCTTCGAGGCACGCAACGGTCGGCTTCATGGCTTCCGGTTCAAGGACTGGGGCGATCACAAGTCCTGCCTGCCCTCGGGTACGCCATCGCCGACTGATCAGGCGATTGGCACCGGCGACGGAACGACGGCGGCGTTCCAGCTTGTGAAACGCTACGCCTCAGGCGCGCAATTCTGGACGCGTGCCATCGCCAAGCCAGTGGCGGGAACTGTGCGCATCGCGTTCGGCGGGGTGGAGCAGCCCTCCGGCTGGTCGGTCGATACGACCACTGGCCTCGTCACCTTCAACACCGCGCCCGGCGCTGGCGTCGCGATCACGGCGGGCTTCGAATTCGACGTGCCGGTCCGCTTCGACAGCGACGCCCTCGATGTGACGCACGACATCGAGCGACTTGGCTCGATCACCTCAATCCCACTTCTGGAACTCCGCCGATGAAAAACATCACCCCTGACCTTCAGGCCCATCTCGACGATGGCACGACGACGCTATCCTGGTGCTGGCGGATTGCGCGCGCAGACGGCGTGAGCTTCGGCTTCACCGATCATGATCGGACGCTGAGCTTTGACAGCACCACCTTCGAGCCCGAAAGCGGGCTGACGGCCTCCGAGGTCCGCTCTGGCTCAGACCTGTCGGTGGATGCGCAGGACGCCGAGAGCGTGCTGACCTCCGACCGGATTTCAGAAACCGACATCCTCGATGGCCGCTGGGACAACGCTGAGGTCGAGGTCTGGCGGGTGAACTGGGCGGATCCCGCACAACGGGTGCTGATGCGGCGCGGCGCCATCGGGCAGATCCGGCGCGGGCGGTTGGCGTTCGTCGCCGAGGTGCGATCCCTGGCCCATGTCCTCGGCCAGACGGTGGGACGAACGTTTCAGGCGACCTGCGATGCGGCACTTGGGGATGCGCGCTGCGGAGTTGATCTGGAGGCACCGGCCTTCAAGGGCAACGGCACGGTACTCGACCTGCTGCGGGATCGGGCTTTCACCGCATCGGGGCTCGGTGGTTTCACTTCCGGCTGGTTCACCTTCGGCACCGTCGAATGGACAACCGGCACGAATGCCGGGCGGCGTGCGGAAATCATCGCGCATGACGTGAGCGACGGCATCGCGGTGCTGACGCTGCTGGAAGCGCCGGTGCGGTCCATTGCCGAAAGCGACGCCTTCATTGTCCGCGCAGGCTGCGACAAGCGCATGGAGACATGTGGCGCAAAGTTCGCCAACATCGCCAACTTTCGTGGTTTCCCGCACATACCCGGCCAGGACGCGGTTCTCCGCTACGCCACCAAGGATGGTGGGCATGAGGGGGCGGTGCTTTGAATGCTGCCAAACCACAGCGCGTTATCAAGGTAGCGCGGTCCTGGTTGGGCACGCCGTATCACGACCAGGCCAGCCTGCGTGGCGTCGGTTGCGACTGCCTCGGGCTGGCTCGTGGGGTCTGGCGCGAGGTCGTGGGTCCAGAGCCGTTCCCGATCCCACCCTACAGCCGGGATTGGGGCGAGACCGGGCCGCGCGAGGTTCTTGCGGATGGCGCACGCCGGATGATGATCGAAGTGGAACCGGCGGCCGCAGCTGCTCCCGGTGCGCTGGTCCTGTTCCGCATGAGGCCCCGCGCCATCGCCAAGCATGTCGGGATCCTCACTGGTCCCGACAGCTTCCTCCACGCCTATGAGCGCCTAGGGGTGATCGAGGAACCGCTCACTCCATCATGGCGGCGGCGCATCGCCTTCGCTTTCCTGTTCCCACAACGCTGAGATCCCCACATGGCCACCCTCGTTCTAGGTGCCGCTGGCGCTGCCATTGGCGGCAGCATCGGCGGCGCGATCCTCGGCGTCAGCGCCGCGACCATCGGCGGCTTCATTGGCTCCACCATCGGCTCGGTTGTCGACAGCTGGATCATCTCCTCGCTCGCGCCGACCCAGCGGATCGAAGGTGCGCGGATGGACAATCTGCGCATCACCTCGGCCACCGAAGGAGCCGTGATACCTCGCCTTTACGGCCGGATGCGGATCGGCGGCAACATCATCTGGGCCACGGATTTCCGCGAGAAGACCAAGACCACCACGCAGGGTGGCGGCAAGGGCGGCGGGGGCGGCACGGTCAAGACGACCGAATACCTGTACTATGCGAGCTTTGCCGTGGCGCTTTGCGAGGGGCCGATCACCGGGATCGGCCGCATCTGGGTCGACGGCAAGCCGCTTGATACGGCGGGGATCACATGGCGCTGGTATCAAGGTGACGACAGCCAGACAGCCGATCCGTTCATTTCGGCCAAGATGGGTGCGGCAAACACACCTGCCTATCGCGGCACCGCCTATGTCGTCTTCGAAGATTTGCCGCTGGGGAACTACGGCAACCGCATCCCGCAGATCAGTTTTGAGGTGTTCCGTCCTCTGGCCGATCCCGACAGCGCCGAGGGTCTGACCCGCGCCGTCACCATGATTCCGGCATCAGGCGAGTTCGCCTATGCCACGCAGGGCATCCGGAAGGGTGGCGGCGGGTCGCAGACCGCTGACAATCTCAATGCGCTGACCGACACCGCAGATATGGTGGTGGCGCTGGATCGGCTGCAAGCATCCGCGCCGAAGGTCGAGAGCGTCAGCCTGGTGGTATCCTGGTTCGGCGATGATCTGCGCGCGGGGCACTGTCAGGTCCGGCCCAAGGTCGAACTGGCCGCCAAAAACACCACGCCAGCCGCATGGTCGGTGAATGGCGTGAACCGGGCGGCTGCACAGCTGGTCAGCCGCGACGATCAGGATCGACCGAACTTTGGCGGCACGCCTGCGGATTTCACGGTGGTACAGGCGATCCGGGAGATGAAAGCCCGAGGGCTGCGCGTCACCTTCTATCCGTTTCTGATGATGGATGTGCCGCACGGCAATACTCTGCCGAACCCGTATTCCGACAACGCCGCCGGGACTGGCCAACCTGCATTCCCCTGGCGGGGGAGGATCACCTGTTCTCCGGCGGCGGGCTTCGCCGGGACGGTGGACAAGACCGCCACGGCGGCCGCGCAGGTTTCAGCGCTGTTCGGCGCGGCGTCGCCCGCCAATTTCAGCGTCTCTGGCGAGAACGTCAGCTGGACCGGCGCGGCCGGTGATTGGGGCCTGCGGCGCATGGTGCTGCACTACGCACATCTCTGCGCCGCGGCAGGCGGGGTCGATGCCTTCCTGATCGGCTCGGAGATGCGTGGGCTGACGACAACCCGTTCCGGGGCGAGTACCTATCCCGCGGTGCAGGCGTTGCGTGATCTGGCGGCGGATGTGCGGGCGATTCTCGGGCCTTCGACGAAGATCGGCTATGCGGCCGACTGGTCGGAATACTTCGGCCACCAGCCGGGCGACGGCAGCGGCGATGTGTTTTTCCACCTCGATCCACTCTGGGCCGACCCGAAGATCGATTTCATCGGCATCGACAACTACATGCCGCTCTCGGACTGGCGCGACGGGTTCGAGCATGCCGATGCCGCCCTGGCCCCGGCGATCTACGACCGGGCTTATCTGCAGGGGAACATCGCAGGCGGCGAAGGGTTTGAGTGGTTCTACGGCTCCGAGGCTGATCGCGCGGCACAGGTCCGCACACCAATCACCGATGGGTCCGCGAGCAAGCCGTGGGTTTTCCGCACCAAGGATCTGCGAAGCTGGTGGTCGAACCCGCATTATAACCGCCCGGGCGGCGTGGAGAGCAGCACGCCGACGGCATGGGTGCCACAGTCGAAACCGATCTGGTTCACCGAGCTTGGCTGCCCCGCCATTGACCGCGGCACCAATCAGCCCAACGTGTTCTTCGACCCGAAGTCGTCCGAGAGTGTCACGCCGCATTTCTCGCGGGGCTGGCGGGATGACGCGATCCAGCGGGCTTATCTTGAGGCAACCTACCTCTGGTGGGACGACGCCGCGAACAACCCGGTGTCATCGTTCTACAGCGGCCGGATGGTGCATGTGCCCGAATGCGCCGCCTGGACATGGGACGCGCGGCCCTATCCGTTCTTTCCGGAACTCACCGATGTCTGGGCCGATGGGCCGAACTGGCGGCTCGGACATTGGCTGACGGGGCGACTTGGCGCGGTATCGCTGGCAGCGCTTGTCCGTCATCTCTGCCTGCGCGCTGGCATGCCTGCGGAGCGGATCGATGTTACCGGCCTCTGGGGCGCGGTCGAAGGCTATGCGATTGGTGCGCTGGAATCTCCGCGCGCGTCCATAACCACGCTGTCGCGGCATTTCGGCTTCGACGCGGTCGAGACCGAGGGCGTGATCCGGTTTGTGATGCGCGGGCGCGCCGCCGTCGCCACCCTCGCGTCCGATGTTCTGGTGGCCGCCCGCGAGGGCGACGTGCTGGAACTGACGCGCGGCCAGGAGACCGAACTGCCACAGGCCCTGAAATGGCAGGTGGCGCGTGCGGATGAGGATTATGACGCAGCCCTTGTCGAGGCGCGCCGCATCACCGTGGACACGACGCGGATTGCGTCCGAGTCCTTTCCCATGGCGGTTCCACCAGAGGAGGCCGAGCGCCGCTGTCGGCGCGCACTGATGGAAGCCTGGACAGGCCGTGAAACAGCAGCGTTTCGTCTGCCGCCCTCGTGGCTGCGCTTTGATCCAGCGGATGTCGTGACGCTGGAACAAGACGGGCGGCAAATGGAACTGCGGCTCGTTTCCATTGCCGACGCAGAGGCGCGCGGCATCGAGGCGGTGCATCAGGACCGGGCAGCTTACGATCTGCCGCCCGGATCGCCACGCCCGTCGTCGCTCTTGAGCCCCGTCGTGTTCGGCGCGCCCGAAGCAGTTCTGCTGGACCTGCCGCAGCTCACCGAGGATCAGTCACCCCATCGCCCGATGGTCGCAGCGCATGCGGTTCCCTGGCCGGGGGATATGGCGGTGTTCCGCAGCCCATCGACGGACGGATTCGAGCTGCTGACCAGTTTCGGCGGCCGGGCGCGAATGGGCGCTCTGGTCTCGGACTTATATTCCGGTCCCACATCACGGTTTGATCTCGGCAATGAGGTAGTGGTCGACCTGCTTTCCGGCACGCTGGAAAGTGTCACCGACCTGACCCTGTTCGCCGGTGCCAATGCCATCGCCGTCGAGAGTGCCCTCGGCATCTGGGAGATCGTGCAGGCGGGCGCGGCTGAGCTGCTGGCGCACGGCCGGTATCGGCTGACCCGCCTGCTGCGGGGCCAGCGCGGCACCAAGGACGCGATGGGCAACCCGGCTCCGGCAGACGCGCGAATTGTGGTGCTGGACGCAAGCCTTGCCTCGCTGCCGATCGCCGAGGCCGATCTCGGGCTGCCGTGGAACTGGCGCATCGGCCCCGCAAGCCGCTCTGTCAGCGACGAGACCTATGTTGCCGTTCCCTTCACGCCCGAAGGCGCTGGGCTGCGGCCGTTCTCCGTCGCTCATGTCGAGCAGCCATGGCGACGACCGCGCGCACTGGGCGATCTGACGATCCGCTGGACGCGGCGGTCCCGCGCGCTCTCGGCCGACAGCTGGGGCGCAGTCGAGGTGCCGCTGATCGAGGAGGTCGAAGCCTATGAGCTCGAGATCCTCGATGGGGCCACGGTGAAGCGGGTGCTGAGCGCTACCACGACCAGCGCGATCTACACGGCTGCCGATCAAACCACCGACTGGGGCGCACTGCTTGGCCCCGGTGACACGCTGACCATCCGCATTTACCAGCTCTCCGCCCTGATCGGGCGGGGCGCGGCCAAGACCGTCACACTGACTTTCTGAAAGAACCACCATGTCCGATTTTACGACCAACCTCGCTCTGCCCTACATCCTGGCAGCGCAGGCGCAAAAACACGTCACCCACAACGAGGCGCTCCGGCTTCTTGACGGGCTCGTGCAGCTCTCGGTCCTCGATCGCGATCTGGCTGAGCCGCCCGGTTCGCCCGCCGATGGCGACAGGTATATTGTCGCCTCTGGCAGTGGGGGCGACTGGGCGGGCTGGGATCAGAACGTCGCGATCTTCACGGATGGGGCCTGGCTGCGCCTGCCACCCCGCGCGGGCTGGCGGGCATGGGTCGAAGACGAGGGCGTGCTGCTGGTCTATGACGGCGCGGGTTGGATCGGCATCACGCCCACGGCGCTGCAGAACATGGCGCTGCTTGGCGTCGGCACGACCGCCGATCCCGCCAATCCCTTCTCGGCCAAGCTGAACGCGGCGCTCTGGACCGCGAAGACCACAGGTGAAGGCGGCACCGGCGATCTGTTCTATACCATGAACAAGGAAGCCATGGGCGACGATCTCGGTCTGACCCTGCAGACCGGCTTCGTGACAAAAGCGCTGCTGGGGCTGTTCGGGTCGGACAAGTTCCTCCTCGCCGTCTCGCCCGATGGCAACACGTTCTTCGACGGGCTCATCGTCGACAACACAAGCGGAATCGTCGACCAGCCCCGGCTCCCGCGCTTCAAGGCGTATACCGACTACGACAACTATGTCGGCGTCGGCACCTGGACAAAGATCGCCCTCAACAACACCGAATATAACGATCAGGGCGCGTTCGATGCGGGGACAAACCTGTTCACTGCGCCCGTCGACGGGACATACATCTTCGGTGCGACGCTGCTCTACAAGATCAACTCCAGCACCACGGCGCGGATGCGCGGACGGCTGCTGCTGAACGGCAGCTCGGAAATCCGGGGCTCCTTCGGCGAGAGTTCCGCCACCCATGTCTCGCTGGCCACCGCCATCTGGCTGCAGACCATGGTGCGGTTGAGCGCAGGCGATACCGTTGAGCTGCAGGGGTATTTCCGCGCGCAGGATGGGTATTTCGCGGCCGAGCACACGTCCTTCTGGGGCGCGAAGATCGGCTGAGGGACGCGCGAGGATCGATCATCGAAGGACATCATCATGACAGAACGTAACTCCCTCGTGCAGGAGGTTGGAGCGGCCTTGCGCGACCACGGCATCACCGCGGCCATCACGGCTCTGATCGGCGGCACCATCGCGCTGCTGGCCGCCGTTTCACGCAGGGCGTTCACCAATGACGCGATGCTGTCCCGGTTGGACCGCGAGCTTCTGGCTGAGCGCGACCGCGTCGATCGCCAGCGCGCCGAGGACCGCAAGGGCGACGCCGACCGGCTGGAGCGGATCGAGACCGACATCCGTGCCATGCGTGATCTGATGTTCGAGGCCTTCCAGCGCGGCCGCAGCGACTGAGCGACGATCACACCGACAAAACTGCCATCCACCCGCCCAAGAGGCGGGTTTTGCATTTCTGGAGACCGACATGCCAACCACGACCTATGCCCATTTCCGCGACGTGCCTGAGAGCGCCTGGCGCTGGCCGAGTTTCTCTCCCGCCGAGATCGCCAGCCGCCGCGAAGGCGCGCTCAAGATCAACACGGAGGCCATGGACAAGCTGCAGGCCCTGCGCAACCGGCTTGGCAAACCGCTGATCGTGCGTTCAGGCTATCGCAGCCCGGCTCACAACCGCGCCGTGGGCGGAGCGTCGCGCTCCAGGCACATGCTGGGCACCGCGTTTGATATCGCGATGTCGAACCACGACCCTGCCACGTTTGCCGCGGCTGCCCGCGCTGTGGGTTTTCTGGGTTTCGGCACCTATCCCCGCTCGGGCTTCATGCACATCGATCTCGGCCCAGCGCGGTCCTGGGGCGAACCGTTTCCCGCACGCCCCACGCCCTTCGTGCCGGAGGTGCCGCCTGCACGTGAGGTGCTGGCCGAGAGCCGCACGCTGAAAGGCGGCGGCGCGGCCGGGGTGACGACCATCGGTGCCGCCGGTGTCGAGGTGGCACAGGACGTCCTGGCTGAAACCCAATCCGCCATCCTGCCGCTGGTGCCCTATCTCGACACCCTGCGCTGGGTGTTCATTGCCGTCGCCCTGATCGGCATTGCCGTCGCGATCCACGCGCGGATCGACGACTGGAAGCGGGGGCAGCGGTGATGGGCTGGATCACCAAGGTTCTCGCCAGCGGACCGGCGCGCAAGGCGCTGGGCATGCTTCTGGCCGCCACCACCATCGCCCTGTTCCTTCTGAACCATCGCCGCGCCGGTGAACGCGCTGGGCGGTTGGCGGAACGCTTGCAAACATCGGAGAAAACCCATGAAATCCAACGCCAGATGCTGGACGCCGCCAGCCGTCGTCCTCCTGATCGCGATGCTCTGGCTCAGCGGATGCGCGATGGACGGTTCTAACGCAGGCGTACTATGTCCGCCCGTGATGCCGTATAGCGCAACCGACCAGGCGCGCGCCGCTGCCGAGGTGGCTACCCTGCCGGAGGGCACGGTAGTGATCCGGATGCTCAGCGACTACGCCGTGATGCGCGAACAGGCGCGGGCGTGCAGGTGAAAAGGGGCCAGTTCAATATCGACCATCGGCAAAGCGAAGAAACCGATCCAGTTTGTCGATGTCATGCAGACTGGCGACGTGGTGCAAAAATACCTGATTGGCAGCATTCGAACCATCAATAAGGTCACGGAGCATTTCAGCATTCTTCAGGACAGTACCGCTCAAAGCTACCCCATCATCTTCTACATCCTGTATCGACGCTTGGGGAAAATAGGTGTGCATCTTGCCAAGTACACCGACTGCGACGTCGGAGTGTTAAGCAATCCGGAGGAACACGAAGTCATCGAACTAAGATGAACCGAGCTGCTAGATGTTGATCCCGACACTAATTGGCCTAATCCTGAAGCCTACGAAGCCGTCGTATTTCATGAATGGGCCAGGCGGATCCTGATAGGCATTGGACGCCGGAGCGAGCGCGCTTATTTCGAGCAGTATACGCTATTTAACTATTGTTCGGCCAGTTTCCAACTTGCGGTTCAGCGTCGTTCATCAGCGATCATCTGTCAGGATCGAAATCGCTTGGCGGAGTTATGGTCGTCAGCGGACCGACAAGATTTGAACGATATTGTAGCAGACAAAGTGGGTTCGCTGTGCTATGAGTTGACCTACAAAGTTCGTTTCCGAGAGTCGCTGGGTCTAGACACCAACGACTTGAAACCATTCAAGTATTTCAACAATAATGGCTCTGGAGTGCGAAATTATGGCCAAGTCAATGCCTGGCGAAATTTACTATGATAAGGCACGTGTGACGGCCCGCGAAGAACACGGATCGCTGTTTCTGCTCACGCTTCCAAGCGGCCGGCACTATGAGCTTGACGCCAAGGCTGCGAAGCTCTGGCGACGCATTGAGGGTGGATGCACTCGCATATCCGACTTAGTCGAAGAACATGGTAAATCGGCAGGCCTTCCTTCAGAAGTGGCCGCGTTTCAAGTTATTTCGTTTCTTGACGAACTACGTGCAGCTGATTTTATTAGTTTCCAACTCGAAAAAGAGCGCGAAAGTGCACCTCTACTTGATGCCGAGCTTTCACAGCTTCGGCCTCGGTTCGTGAAACGTTTTGATGAGAAGTCGGACAAGCTGCCTCCGATAGAGGCGGTGGTTCTCGACACACCAAACATGGAGTTACGCCTTCGCGATGCACGAAACGTCGCAGAGCGTGTTTCAGGCAAGGGAATAAGCGTGCTCGACCGCGTTATAGCAGTCACTGCTGAAAATGCCGAACTCACTCTGACGGAATTGCGCTCACTGATTGACAAGACGGATAGGTGTGAATTCCCCGGGATCGAAGTCGTAGGTAATCTTAGACGGCCGTCGCCCGATCTGGTTTTAAGGGACGCAGCTGGAGTGCTGACGCCGACGGCTGACTTCACTTCAAGTCCGGGCGGATCTGTTCAAAGGGTGGTAATAATTATCATCATAACAGACGGGCCCATCATAATTATCGTCATTGGTGACGGTCCAGGCCCCAGTGCTGGAAAAAGTCGCTCAGCCTGCAAGACGATGTGCGTTTGAAATGTTAGATCATATATCCCCTGCAAAGCGTGTGAGCCCTGTTCATGTACAGATCGAAGTAACGTGGCGATGCAACTGGAGGTGCGTTCACTGCTATCAAGATCACCACAATGTAGAGGCGCTTAGTACCGCAAATCTAATAAGCTTGTTCGATGAGCTTGAAGAAGCTGGCACCATGCATGTGATCCTTACTGGCGGGGAGCCTCTGGTAAGACGCGATCTCTTCACCCTGCTAGAGGCACTTGCAGAACGCCGCATCCTTACGACGCTCTATAGTAATGGTCATCGAATTGATCGCGCGATGGCGGTGAAGCTCGCGGATCTAGTCGGCGCCGTGGAGTTAAGCCTGCTCGCGGGCGACCCTTCGGTACATGATACTCTCTCGCGTGTTCGCGGTTCACACGCGCGAGTGCTCAATGCGGCGCGGGAGCTTCGGCGAGCAGGCATCCCAGTGGTGCTCAAAACCCCTATAATGCGGGAGGCTCTCGCCTCTCTGAAAGAGATTGAACTCTTTGCAATGGAGATTGGCGCTGATTGGAACGCAGACACGGAGATATCGAAAAGCTATGATGGTGCTAGCTTCCCGCTTGAACACAGCATCGACGCTGCGCAGGCTCGTCAGTTCTATGAAGAATACCCACAGTTCAACCCCGTCAATGGAGGGGGCATGGATCCCGGCGTTGTTGATGGGATGTGTTTAGCAGGACGACAGTATTGTTTTATTGACGCTCTAGGCAATGTGTACCCTTGCCTTAACTTCAAGGCTGCATCCGACCGTGCCGAGGCCTCTGGCGAGCTAACTAGCGCGCGCATGGGGAATGTGCTTGAGACTTCGTTTGATACGATTTGGTTCGGGGCTCAATCCGTACAAGCGATCCGTGATGCGAGCCGGAAGACGTTTGGAGCCTGTGAGGACTGCACGCACTCGTGTACTCCTTGTATGGCTTTAAATTACGAGGAGACCGGTGAGTTATTTCGTCCAGCGCCCTCCGTATGTCACAAGACGTTTATCGGCAGTGCGGCAGGCTCTGCCAAAGTCCACTAAAAGTGAGTTGGCCATTCACTGTCGGAGCGTTTGCGAGGGCCGGGAAATATATTCGGGAGCTAACGTCAAATCTGGAAAGCCATTTCGGCACTGACCGGCGTGCTGATAAGACGCATTGGGTATCCATTGGCGATGACAGGCTGTTCGACGCGGTGCAGCGGCATGGGAATACTTGCAACCTCTTCTTTTGTTCTCCATCTGCGATAAAGCCCCCGCATGTTAAGGCCGATCGGGTTTCCAGCCGGGTTTACAAATCACCCCTGTCGGATTTCAGGCCCTCGCCGCTTTGGTGAATGACCATTTCCTCGGCCGGAAATGGCCGTAACAGAGCAAAGGCTGCTTCCGGTTCACCCGTCAGCCATTCCTCGTAGTTTTCCGGATGCAGGATCACCGGCATCCGGTCCGGGTGGGTATCTCGCACCAGCTCATTCGGCCCTGTCGTCACCATCGACGAGGTGACCATCTCGCGGTGCTCACCGCCGTAATTGCCGCTGAATGCGCGCCAGACACCGGCAAAGGCGAAGGGCGGCCGGTTGCCCTCGCCTGTCACCCCAAACCAGACATAGGTGGCTGATCTGGCCGCGTTGCGACCCTTAGCCTCGCAGAAGCTCGTCGCCGGGATCAGGCACCGGCGTTCGACAAAGCTCGTCTTCCAAAAGGGCGACGTTCGCAGCTTGTCGTCACGCGCGTTGTTCACGGCCTTCGGCTGAATCGGCTTGCCGGTCTTTTTTGAGACCTGGGGCAGCACAAAACCCCAATGCGTGTTCCAAAGGGCACGCTGACCATCATCGGTCAACGCAACAACAGGAGCGTTTCCCTTCGGGAAGATCGCAGGCAACGGCTCCGCATTGCCGAGTTGATCGTTGCTCGCATCAACTGCGAACAGCTGGCGCATGGCGGCAACCGGCATAGTGTTTGAGTAAACATTGCACATGGCAGATCGTAACTCGATTATTGGGGGATCGTCACGAGACAACGTGCACCCGCCTTGCTTGATTATCAGCGAGTCGCGTTTCTTTGCACGCGGTGTCCTGTCGCTGCCCGCTTATGCACGCTGGTGCGGTTTTTCTGGTCCGGTGTTGATGTGGCGTTGATGTAGAGCGAACACGCAAAAGCCCGACTGAGTAGGTCGGGTTATAGGCATTTGTTATTGCGTGCTAATTTGGTTGCGGGAGTAGGATTTGAACCTACGACCTTCAGGTTATGAGCCTGACGA
>JAUNVT010000312.1 GCA_030540655.1 Rhodobacterales bacterium | reverse complement strand
AGGACCGGGACGCGCTGCTGACCTTCCACGACTACCCGGCCGAGCACTGGAAACACATCCGGACGTCAAATCCGATCGGGAGTATGGTCGCCACAGTGCGGCATCGAACAAAACGCACCAAGGGATGTCTCAGCCGAAAGACCGGCCTTGCCATGGCCTTCAAGCTGATGATGTCAGCGCAGAAGAAATGGCGAAAGCGCGACGGTCAAAACCGACTGCCCGAGATCATCCAGGGGATTGAGTTCCGCGACGGGATCCGCCAACTTCAAGCTGCCGCCTGATCAAGCGTCACCAACTTCTGCGCATATCTCTCATCACTTTCGGCCATGGCTTTGGCCAGCTTGGCTTTGGTGAAGTTGCGCTGGCCGCTGTTTACCGCCTTCAGCCGCGTTTCATCGACCGCAATCAGCTCACGGCCAAACAAATCAAGGCTGCGGCACAAAACCACAAACTCACGGAAGACCTGCCGAAAGGCCGTTTTGTTCCCACGCCGAAAGTCTGCAATGGTTTTGAAGTCCGGCTGCAACTGCCGCATCAGCCAGATCACTTCCAGATTGCGGTGTGTTTCCGCTTCCAGGCGGCGGCTGGAGCGCACCCGGTTCAGATAGCCATAGATGTAAAGCTTCAGCAGATCACTGGGATCATATCCCGGTCTGCCGGTGGCCTTGGGGAGAGTTCTGAAGAAGCCTGCCGTCGAAAGATCAAGGCTGTCGACGAAGGCCTCGATAAACCGAACCACGTTATCTGGCCCGACATAATCATCCACGCATGCAGGCAAAAGAAGCGTCTGTGGCCTGCATATTCCCTGGATGTGTGTCATGCAAGATAATACGATTCTTGCAGGCACGAGGGAATCCTCAATCAGGCGAAACCAGCGATGATCGCCTATATTTTAGGGGGCAAGTGTTTTCACACAGGCTGGCACGCTTGTTGATACCAGTTTTTGCCATGCAGACGTGCGTCAATGCCTGTCTTATTGCTTGGACCATGCCGACCCCTCGCTTCGATGCTCTCAACTTCTCCACCGGGCACCCGGCCAGAGCCTCATGATTGGGTCATTCCCTTCCCGAGCGCGGCTTGAAGTGTCTTGCTGTGTGACCTGCGCCAGGAGCAGTCAAATGTTTTCAATTGGCCTGAGCGAATAGCGTCACCACTACAACCATAGCCCGATGCGGTGACGAATATTATCACAAAGGTATGTCGTCGTAATCACGACTGGTCATGATCGGCAGGGCTTCCAGCCCGGCGGGCCGAGCTGCCCACATCATTTCCATAACCCGCGAAGCCTGAACGCGGTACGCCTCCAATGTCTGAGTATAGAAATCGGACTGGACTTTCTGAAGGTCGTGGAGACTGGTGCATGTGAGCATGGCTCTTTGAGTTTCCAGAACTTGTTGCATGCGAACGGCAGCAAACTCCATCATTTCGTTACCGATATCTGCCAGGGCTTTTTGCGTCGATTCATTCATCTGGCCTGAGGCGCTCACCGTCTCGCTGAGGGCAGAGGAGGTCTTCTGATAAGGCTTTTGCGATTTGCCTGCAAAGTCGGTCATGGCTTGTCCCTTTGATCATTTCGAAGTGGTTTACAACTATATAATGTGCACCTTCAGATGATCTGTGTAGCTCCGAGAAGCTATCTCCCTGATATCATCTGTCCGCGCGGCCGCCGTAGTATAGCTGCGCTATTGCTGTAGGAATTGCAACTATACAGCAAGGTCGGCAATCGGTTGACTGGTCATGATCGGTTGGCCGGAACCCCTCTTGAGGCTGACGTCATGCTCTTTAAAGAAGTCACCATATATTGGCATGGGCGACCCGTGGCTGACCAGCGGATCGCGCCCATCGATCTTTTTTATTGTTATGGTGAGCGGAAACTCACCATTATTATTATGTTGCAACTGCGTCAGATCCATCGGTTGTAGTAACACCGGAGTCTTGGGCACCTTTCCATTTGCGTCAAGCCCATGACATATCGTACATTTGTTTGAAAACAGACGTTCGCCTTGACCTGCCACGGGATTTTTTCTCCACGCGGGCTTAGAGTCCGATCTAATATGATCTGTTCCCCGCAAACCGGAGCGTTTGAAGCTGGAGTTTTCCGTTGCGATTT
>JAUNVT010000075.1 GCA_030540655.1 Rhodobacterales bacterium | reverse complement strand
ATGTTTAATTTCCGGCTTGTCCACGCGAAAAACCGGATCATCGGGACCACATGGCTACCAATAAGGCGGCCAGTGCTCCTTCCAGAATGATCTCCGGATCATTTGGTGGGTGGTGAAGGCCACCTGCCGACTGTCAGCTCGGCACCTCGGATACAAAGCGGAAGAAGCTGGTATCGAGCTCATCACATTGGACACCCCGGCCCTGAAGCCCTCCCAGAGATGCCCCATCTCCTGGGAGGTCAGAAGGAAGCCCCTGTCCCAGAGGACACATGTGCTGCCCTGCGGGCGCACCATCGGGCGGGACCATGCCGCTACGCTGGTGATGATCCGCGCAGCCCTTCAGTCCGCAGGTCGGGAACCGGCCTGGTTGCCGTCAGGACAAGCCTGACTGGGAATGGAAACCCCCTCCAGAGCCGTAGGCTTGGTGGAGTGTAGTTCATGCGATCCCAATGCGCTTGAGCAACCTCCTGAACCATCCTTGAGGTTCCGCGGGCGGTTCCGGCACGCACTCGTCAGCTTCAATGACCCTTTCCAGAAGGAAGTGATGGGTCGCGTCGCCGCCCAGCCGTGTGTGAAAGAGATCGATCATGGCTTCGTGCTCCGGGATGAGCCTCCGACGCGCTCCTTCCAAGGTCGGCAGGCCGTGAGACAGTGACGCCCCCAACAAGCGGAGGAGCCGAAGATCGTTCCGCACACGATCGGCAGCCGGGTTCTCGTCCACGCCAAGCTCAACGAGCGCTCGGACCAGCCCTGCGACGACGACATCGAGGCGATGCGATTCCGGGATAGCCTGGGCTGCCTCGACGATCGGGCGCAGCCCATCAGCAGCGCTGCGAACCAGAGCACCCGGCCTGTAGATGTCGTCGGCCTCCACCTCTTCGCCGGGCTCGGGAAGGGCCAGGCTCAGCTCTTCGCCCAAGGCCCTGAGGGCGCCCCTCAGCGTCATCCGCCCATCTGCTACATCCTGAGCGTAGAGATCAATCATTCCAATGCTTTCCTCCGACGCCGCATCGAGAATCCCTCCCGCGTCGGAGATCATCTTCCTCCCGTCCGGCGTCAGCCCGACGGAGCCGGCATCCATGACAACAAGACCTGCTTCCCTTGAAGCCTCAAGCCCATCGAAGAGATTTTCCAGCGAAGAAGGTGTGATTTGCGGGTCTCGTTCGAGCATCGCAAGAAAGACAGACATCCGGACGGTGTCTGGCCGATCTACAACCTGCCCTCCCGTCACGGCGAGGCGCCCTTCTGGTGCCTGTCCGCTCAATGGAAGTCCGAGGCTCCCTCCAAACGCATGTCCCACACCTGGCGCCGCAGAGATCAACTGCGACAAGGCAGGGGAGGGAGCCTTACCTAAAAGCCATACCGAGCCCGCTCTTCCCGGCAGTTCGGCAAACCGCACTTCCTCGAAGCGCATTGGGCCGGACTCATCGGCGCAGGCATCGAGCGCTGCATGAACGCGCCGCACGTCCGGCCCATGAACATGTACCGTCCCCTTGAGTGTCGCGTCCGGCACATCATGCAACGAGGAGGCGAGAGGCTGGTGAACGGCCATCTCAGCCCTCCTCTTCTTGATGACACCAGCTTGTCATAAGTCTCCACCGGTCTGTCATGGCGCCTTTTTCCTCACTACTTCGGCAACATTGAGAAATATGGAGATGATGTCTTGCCCCGGGCGGGGCATCGTGATCGCGACCCTCGCGTGCTTACCCTCCGGAAGCGCCGATACGGCGGGATCGTCCCCTCTGTGAAACAGCCGCAGATGCACCATGTCATCGACCAGGGCAAAGTTTTCCATGGTATTCGAGCCAGCGCACTGAAGCGGAATGCAATGGTGAACATGAAAAGGAATCGTGAGGAGCGAGCCATCGGGGTTTTTCCGAGGGTTTCCATTTTCATCGCGGGGATGAAGTGCTGACAACTTTCCTGTTCGTGCCGCGATATCGATCTGCTCATCGGTGAATCCAATGGTGCGAAGGTCCTCCTTGCGCTCCTGCGCGACCTTCATCAGGAACTTGTGCCTGGGATATTTGTCGGGAACGCTTCTCCAGTCAGCGGGAGGATCAGGCGGCGTTTTGCGGTAGGCCTTGGCCAGCCTTCTGGGAAATATCCTGTTACGCTTTACATGAAGCTCGCCCGCCGGCTTGCCGCCGACCACCCGGCGGATTTCCACTTCCCTGCGTTCGATCGCCTCCGTCAGGTAGTAGACGTCATGACCGTGAACGTTCTGCTTTCCGTATAGACAGGACTTCTTCAGATCTGAGCCGTAGAACTGCGGCTCGAGCGTCGTAAGGTCCGAGCCCAATACGCGGATGTAGATGAAATCTCCATGCGCGCGCGGCCCGAGCTTTCGTGCAGCTTCAGTAAGCTTGCCATCGGCCGGGACGAGGTTATCTATCATCGGGGTCGGCGACTGATGCGTCATTTCCGCCCCGCCGCTTTCTCAAAGAAGCGCTGCAACACCTCCAGGCCGACAGACGGAGAAATCCCGGCCCAACTCAGGACACCAAGGACGTCGAACAGAGATCTCTTCGTCGGGATTGGTGAGAGGGCAACTGTTTCCCGGGTCTCCAGGTCCGATGCTCCAAGTACGCCCTCGAGGACGCGCTCCGCCTCCTCCCGCGTTTGGAACCGCGTCGGCACTCCAGGAGCCTCCGAGGCCAGCACCGAGAACTCCGAGCCGGCCTCATCGCGCAGGTTGATGCGCAGGCGCAGCCCCTCCTTCTCTTCGGCCGTGTGCAACCACATCATCGCCCTGAGGGCCGACGGCGTCGGCGGGCGGCCCTCCACGCGATTGCGGACCTGCGCCATCATTGCGCGGGACACGGCGCTACGCAGCTCTGTGCGCGCCCTCTGCCGGCGGGCGGCCCATCGCTCGGTAATATCGGCGGAGAAGATCGGCGCGAAGTCGAGTGTTTCAACGAGGCCCGATCCAAGACTTGTCGCATCTTCGAGGCGCCAGCGCCTGACAGTGATCCCGAGGGCAGCGACTCTCTCCTGGTCGAGCCCGAGATACGCCATCAGGTCATGCGCGATCACCGATCCCTCGTCATCGGCATCGGTCGCCAGCAGAAGCCTTTTCAGACCGAAACCGCCCTCCTGGCGGGGCCTGAGCCAACGCTGGGCGAGCGCAAGGTCCCCGGCGACATAGTCCGCCGATGGCGCATGCTCCACGATCGGGTTACCTTTCTGGTCAAGGCTGGTCACCCGTCCGATGGACCCGCGCGTTGCAATCACTTGGAACCTTCGTGAGCCCCTTGCGATTGGCGCACCCTTGTCTCTCGACTCAACGAGCACCACCGTATCTGGCATCAGCACCCGCGCGTCGGCCGTGGTCTCGGCAATGTGCCGCGCCGCACTCCCTTTTGGATCGGCGGCGCCGAAGGCCAGGCCACGGGCTATGATCAGGTTGCTCTTCGCCCGGGTGACGCCGACATTCACCAGCGCCGCCTCGCGGTTGAAGAATCCGGTATGTGTACCAGCCACACAGCTGAGGAACACAACGGGCTTTTCAGCGCCTTGCAATGCATGGATCGTGCCGAACACGGTCCGGTCGATGATGTCCTCGATCCTCTTGTCATTCCCTGGCATGCGCCTCATGAGCGCTCGCCGCATCAGGTTGGGAATAATCCCGAGATAGACCGCATCCTCCTGTCCCAGATCGGCCTCGGAGAATTTGGAGGCCACAGTTGCCTGCCCCCTGTCCGGAATGCGGTCATGCCGGGCTTGGTCGCGGTAGGGGGATATGAAGGCAACCGCTTCAGGCATCAGATCCAGATGAGTTTCGAGGGTGATTTCATGCGCAGGCGGAGCCCCCTTGGCCTTGGCCAGGATCTGCGGATAGTTCGCTAGGAATGCTGCGACGATCCCTTCAGCCTCGGCCACGTTGAAGGTCTGGCCTTTCGGTGGGTCGAAGTTGTGCAAGACGGCGCCAATTACGGGCAACTCGTCTTCCGAGACCACAGGATCGGGTTGCATTGCCTCGAGGGCGATGCCGCGGGGACGGTAGATCAGATCGTTCGAGATCTCGATGATGGACGCGGGGCACCGGTAATGGCGTTGCAACACGAGCGCATGCCTGCCCCTGTATGGCGACATGGTCTCCACGACAGACATTCCATTACCACCCTTGAGATCCGGACCTCCCTCCGGATCAGGGCGGTCCGGCTGTGTCCACGGGGCCATCTTCAGGGCGTCCATGCCTGCATCCGCGAGCACTGCGGCGAAAACAGGAAGGGCATCCATCCCGACGGGCGCGATCTGGTAGGGATCTCCGACCGCCAGTGTTCGGCGCCCTTCAGCCATGATCGGAGGGACGAACTCGGGGCCCATCATGCCGGCTTCATCCACCACTACCATCTGCGCCGGTGCACCAAACTGCTCCTCTGATTTCCCGCCTGCCGACGTGACCGTGCCGGTGCGGACGGGAAGGAGGAAAGATATGGCACGCTTCACCTCGAAGAGGGCGTTGCGGCCAATCCGGAACCTCTGGATATCGGGCGCTTTACGCCAATCTGCTTCGATGGACGGGATCTCTGCGCGGCACTTGTGTGCTGCTTGAAGGAACCTGAGCTGGCCAAGCCGCCAGCCGACATGAAAGGCGAGATTGCGGATGGACAGGTCCAGCGCCTCGTCGACGATGACCCCGCGCGGTTCGGTTGTCTTCTGAGCGCGCAGGCGCTGATACCTATCCAGAAAGACCCCCTCGTATTCCTCGAGGCCGGTCGGCCAGGTGATGTTCGGAGCGCCGCTCCGGCCGTCCTCAGCGGCCCGCTCGAGGATGCTCGAAACCGCCTCGTCGACAGCGCTCAGTATCGAGATTGCCGAGGCTATCTCAGTCCCCACCTCGCTGCCGGTCAACTTCAAAGGCTGTGCGCTCGACGGAAGCAGGCTTTCGATAAACCGCAAGGTCTGGCGGTCTCCAATGACGACACCGGACCCACATGGCAGTTCCAGATGGTCAAAACATGGCCTGAGGTTTTGTGGCACGCTACCTGCGCGCATGAAGCGCAAGTGCGGACCGCTGACCGGCGGCCTCTCGGCCTCCGGTACATCTTTTCTTTCGGACAGTTCGGTGCTGGTCGGAATGACAGCCCCGACAAACGGGAAGTCACCGAACACGCGCTGGCCGCGCGGAGGCGCTCCGCTCCAGTCAAATGTCATGGCGTCAAGAAGGTTCTTGTAGGCCTGTGTGGTCGGGCCTGCGAGGAGCATCGATGGCGGTCGTCCTGCAATCAGATCCCGAACAACCCGGTCGGAGATCACGGCCTTCATCATGCTGGTCTTGCCGGTCCCCGGCGGGCCGGTTACGGCCTGTGCCCACAGATCGTCAAGTGATGCGATCCCCGCAGCAGCGCGCGACTGATACGGGTCAAGCGGAAAGACCGGGTCGGCGTGTGTCAGGCGCCGGGCCGAAGAGATACGATCGGAGATCGGCTCCACATCTGCCGCCAGGGGGGTCAGTCCCGGGGAAGACTTCACCGGGTCAAGTCTCGGCGCCAGCTTGTCGAGCTGATTGAGAGACGTAGACGGGATCTCGGACTTACAAGGCATCTCGATCCAGCACGTCAATGCCTTGAGGGATCTGTCGTCCCTGAACGCCCAATCCTCGATCGGGAGCTTTGGCGTATCCATCAGTATCGCGATCGCCTCGGAGAGCTTGTCATAGACATGCGCCAAGGCTGTCCTCCAGGGCGTGATAGGAGGTATATGAAGCCCCAGCGACGTGGTTCTCAGAAAGCCGTCAGACGCAACATCCTCCAATGAACGACACCGGAGCATGAATGCCATGGGGCGTGCAGGGAATTGGAGAAAAGGGACGCCTTGTGCCGGAATGATTATCTCAACTGGCGCAAAGGCGACCGGCTCACGGGCTCCGCGCCGGTCAAGGCCGATTACGAGCGTCGCCTGCACGCCGGAGATCTTCGGCTTGATATGTTTGAGATCCTCCTGATCCAGGCGGGATGTTCGCTCATGAAGCCCTCGGGGCATGGAGACGTTCACCTCTTCCGTCGAGCAGTCTTGTCCTGTGGGGATGCGGATGCGCACCGCGGTGGACAAGCCGCGCAAGATGGACTGGATCTGGCTGTCAGTACTGAGAAAGCGACCGGCATCATTGCTCAGCAGCCCCTCTACCTGCATATGGACCGCTTCAGAGCAGGAGAACGCCCAGTGCAACACCTTTTTGCCGGTGACGGCAAAAGACGTACCATGTGCCTCGCAACACTCGGCCAGGTTCTTGTTGAAAGTGTCGCTTGAGAGATGCTCGGAGACAACATCCTCGATAAATCCGCCGATCATGTAAGGATCAAGCGCACCTTTGGCGCTCAGAAGCGCCTTACGCGTGGCGATCCAGACCGGATTCTTCTGCGCGTTGACCTGCTGGAACAGGTCGACTCCATCCTTGGAAAGCTGGTCGGCGGAAAGGGGGACGGCCCCATGTTTTCTTGCCAGAGACCTGAAGAGCGAATAATCGTCTCTGGACAGAAAGCGAAACGGCGGGACAAGGTCCAGGATGGCGCCAAACTCGCGCGCAGGTTCTGTCTCGGCAGAACCCGGTTGCCTGCCTGTATTCGTCAAAAAATCCGACGTGCCGCGCAACCCTTGAGATCGCGAACCAACATTGCTCAAAACCATTTTCCCAGGAAGTTTTCCCGAATTTTTGATGGTAGGCGGCAAATGCGATGAGTTCAACATGCCTTGGCCCTGTCGCATCACCCGTGGTTTTCACAGGGTCCAGGATGGCACCCGGTTTGGGCGATCGCGCGAAAGTAGCAAAACACAAGCTGTTGCAGGTTCGCTGGCCGGCGAGCGCTTCCATGAAATCCGGTGGGATCGGAATCCGGAAGCGCGCATTCGGCAATATTCGGCACTATGGTGCTTTTTGCGACAGGAGGTTTTGAGGCACGGGAATGGTTTCCGTGGAAAATTCAGGAGGTCGCGCTTGCGAAAACAGGATGCTGGATGTCCGAGCCGCCGATTTGCGGCGCCAGCGGCGCGATCCGCCCGAGGAAGGCGAGCACTTCGGATATGATGCCAAGAAGGCTGTGGTTGGAGTAACAGTTGCGCGGCCGCACAAGTACCGGCAGGATCAGATCCTCATCGCGGGCATCCGGGACGGCGCCGGCAAGACGCTCTGTGGATTTGCGCGCCGCGAGGTCCTCACGATTGCGCAGGCGGGTGATCTCGGGCGCATGCTCCAGGTCGGGCCAGGCTTCAGGAAGACTATTCCAGACCTCGCGACGTTCCTTGCGCAGATCGAGGCCATAGGTTCCCGACATCAGCATCATCTCTGGCAAGGCGAATATCGCGAAGCTGCCCGGCGGGTGTGGCATGGTGTAATCGTCGGGCGGCGTGCCGAGCCTTTCGCAGAAATGACTGTGATGGGCATAGGTCAGGTGGTCAAGTTGCTTGTCCATCCGGTCGCCCATGCTGGCGAGGATCTCGCGTACGAAATCGTGATCGAGGGCTGGAATGGCGTCAAGCGAACCCGCCGCATGGCGCCGGGCCGCATCTGCATCGGCTACGGCAAGGTGCACGGGCGTGTCATAATTCAAGGTGAGGCCCAGGCCAGAATAGAGCTGACAAGTTCGGTAATCGCGCAGAAAGCCCGCGGCTGCGGGCACTGAAAGACCGGTGCGCAGCAGCGGGAACATCTTGCTGCCCGCATGCCGGACCAAGGGATGGAGGCGGGGGCGCGCCATGAGTGATCCTTTCGAAATTGAAGCGGCCCGATCAGGTCGGGTCGGCGACGGGAAGCCGGGACAGGTCGCATTCATGCCAGTCTTCCCCGGCAATTTCTCCCAGCAGGGTCAGCCGTCCGTGGCTCGAGCAGGCCTGGCGCAGCAGGTCGCGCAAGGGAGTCATGTGCCGACCCGAGACGGGCACCAGATCATCGCCTTCATCGGCGAAGATGGAGATCTGATGCACCAGCTCCGGCAGCGCATTGGCCTTGATGGGCCCATAGTTCATTGACGAGATGCTGAGCGTTGCCGGTGCGCGATCGGCGAGGGCGGCAAAAAGAAGGACCGCAGGCATCAGGGCGCGCAGGCGCATCACGACAACTGTACTGCGGCTCATTGCGTCCGGCGTGAGATAGATCTGCCAGAACTGCGCCTGGTGGGGGTCACAGACAACCGGGTGACGGCCCGGCGCGATATTGCCGGCTCCGAGTGTGAGGGTGTGAGGGCCTCTGTCATTGATGCGCGACAGCGCGCGGTCGAGGATGGCATTGAAACCGGTCCGGCTCATGATCGGGACTCCGATTTGCTGGAAAAGAAAAAGCCCCGGTCGAGGCAGGCCTCGCCGGGGTTGTCTTTGGGTCCGGGAAAGCAGCCCGCGTCAGATCGGGACGTCACCGTCCTCTTCATCTTCGTCGCCCCAATCGATATCACCGAATATCTCCTCATCGGAGGGCACGAAGCTGCTCCAGTGGGAGATCTTTTCGCGCGATTCGAGCACGAGTGCCGCCATCTGGGCATCGCGCTCATCGGCGGGCGTGTCGGCGATCGTAGCGAACACGATGGCGAAGCTCAGGACTTGCAGGCTCTCGTGCTTGCTGAGTCCGTATTTGCCCGCGATGTCGTTAAGAATGCCCTCGGCGGTCAGGCCGAGCTTGACCAGCATTTCCGACGGACTCTGATCGACAATGCCGATCTCGCCCTTCATATCGGACAAGGCCTCCTCGGCATTCATGATCTGCCCTTCCTCCACGACGCGGCGAAAGACAGGCGTCATCGTCTCAATCACGTCGGCGAAGTCCGGCGCGGCCGCTGCTGGATTGGTCTCGGGGGCGTTCTTCTGAACCAGAAGTCCGGCGAATGTCAGTCCATCCACATAGTCGCGGGCGCGACGGATGTTATGGGCGGTGGCGGACCCCCGTCTGTTTCGCGATCTCGATCACGAGACGGTCGCGTTCAGTCAGGGCAGACCAGTTTATCGTGTCGTGAGATATCGTCATTGTGCGGGTGAATTCCATGATGTCCATGTGCTCGTTTCTTTTTGTTGCGGAAGGTCGTCAAGCATGGCGCGTGACCTGTCCTTTTTTCAGCGGCATCATGAATGCGCGGGTGTTGAGCATGATCCTGTCTTTTTCCGAACCTGTTGAAAAACATTGTCCGGTTAACAGGCTGCGAAAGAATGTCGACGTTGTTTTTTCCGACCATCGGGAAGGGGGCAGGAAGGGGCGGAGATCAGAGACATTGCAGATTCTCCTTTATCCTATCACAGGGCCCGTGGTCTTTGAAGTCCGGCCCGGCTGGTGCGCAAGGTCGCGCTGGTTCTCATTTGAAGACCAGCGCGACCTTCTCCGCAGCAGCGGGGGCCATGCGCCTCCGGGAGTTTTGCTTCCTGACAAGCCTGGCGGGGCAGCAGCCTGCGGCCCGCACCGATCCACGACCGGAAGGGGCAGGTACGCGGGTGTTCAGGCTTCAGACCTTCCTGCGGCGGGATTTTTTGGCGCCCTTGGGTGCACGGAAGGACGAGACGGTATCGAATCCAGCCTTTTTAATCCGGGAAATGTCGGAGAGTTCGACGGTATCGATGCTCTGCGGCAGCACGCCGCCGATCCAGTTGGAAATGCGCATATGTGCAGTCGCCGGATCGAGCGCACGAAAGGCTTCAAGCTCCTTCAGGGTGGCGATATCGGCCTGGACCACGTTGGTTTTGGCCTCTCGATCGGTACCTGAGCGGTGATTGTGCCCGACCACGATGTGGTTTTCGATCATCCAGCCAGTCCAGTCGGCGCGCTCGGTCTGACGAAAGAAGCGGGAGATTCTTTCCTTGGGTTGAACGCGATCGAAGTAGTAGCGTGTTCGTACTCCGGCTGCCTCAATGCGAGCCAGGGCATCAAGCGCGGCCTCGGCATCGAAATGGAACCGGTTGCCGGGATGGATGCGCTCAAGCTTCCCGGTGGCGCTGCGCCGAGATGAGCCAGGGGTTTTTTCCCGCACTCCGGGAATGACCTCGCCGCCAATCAGCAGGCGAAAAAACCGCAGACAGGGTGCGTGCCGATCGTAAATCGAACCGATGCCGTCCGGGAGGGTGAGGGGGGTGGCTTCAAAAAGCCGCTCCTTATACAAGAAGACGATACTCTCGTCGACGCCAAGACCAGCGCCCTCGTAGTAGTCGTGTCCGCCGATGATCTTCACACGCGATCCCCTTTTCGTTCATGTCATGCGCGGGCGTCAATCCCACCCTTTCGCAAGGGAGGTGGGATTTTCGCGGACGAACCTGAAATCATCGCATCACCAAGGGGGTCTTTCCGGCATCGCTTCCGAAGCGGACCCACTGGACGCATCTTCCGGAGAGGATCGGTAACTGGCTGTCCGAGGTCGAGGAGAAAGAATTGATGTCGACAATGTCAGGATGCGCGCGACGCCGCAATGGCGGTTTTATCGTAGCGGTGCTGACGAGCCTTGTGCTTGTCTCTGCGGCAAGCCTCGGTCGCTTGCCGACGAGCCAGGGATGCGCGTGGTAAAGCGCCCGTATTTCGAGCAGGGTTCCGGGCGTGATGCACAGTTCCATGCCATTTTCGAAGAATATCCTGAGCGGTCGATCGAGATCGTGCTGGACCTTGCTTGCCTCGGGCAAGGTGGCCTGACTCAGCCGGGCACGTTCGGCCCGGGAAAGCCGCAGCGAGAGATAAGGCGGAATCATGAAGCCGGGGCAGGGAAAGGAGCGCTCGAGCGCGCCATCCTTGCCATCGGCTTGACTGCGGGCAAGGCCGTCGGTTTGCCGGGATTGATCTGGTCGATCATCGCGGAGGGTGATGCCCTGCCGGACGCAGGGCCGGCAGATGGGCCGGCAGATGGGCCAGGCGCCAATACCTCGGTGCCGGGCCATCGGCGGCGCGAGCACCCTTCCGGGCGACAGGGGATGGCAGGCAGGGGTCTCTTTCGCCCTCGAGCGACGCAGTCAATAGTCCAGGCTACAAGCCCGGCCTCCGCGCGACTGCGGATCTGCGGGCCAGTGGCTGTATCAACTTCATTTCATGCAGATTTCCAGTGCCGCGTCCGGGCCACCCTGCGATGAATACGCAAGGAACTGATGATCCGCCACTTCAGTCCTCCTCTTCATAGCAGCCGCTTGCCACCTCGGCCTCGATAGCTTCCACGTATTTCGTGAAACCTTCCATGAAGCCGTAGGGAAAAGACTCCGGCTGCATATCGAACGCCATGGGATCAAGGCTGACCTGGCCATCCCGGTTTATCGTCAGGGATACTTCATATCCGCTGCCGAGGTTGAGGATGTCGTAGCGCTCGACATCATAGGCCGCGATAACATCCACATCCGGTTCATCCAGCGACTTGATCCCGAGAGGCGACTTCAGCAGGCTGTGGTCATAGTCATGCTGCGGCGTTCCGGCGCAAAGGGCCCAGATATCCAGAAGCTCGCTCGGAAGAGGAAATTTCCATGAAGAGAACTTCTTCCTGATCCAAAGGACATCCTCTCCGGTCGTGCCGGCGAGGGGTATCTCCTCACAGATGGCGTTGCTCGTTGACACGAGCCTTTCTGTCATAAGTCTCAACTGGTCTGTCATGACGCCCTTTTCTTCACCGCTTCGGTAGCCTCGGAAAATATAGAGACGATGCCTTGTCTCGTGCAAGGCATTGTGATCGCGACACTCGCGGCAGTAGCAAGATACAATCTGTTGCAAATTCACTGGCTGATCATGCATCTGCGATGCAGATGGAGAAAACAACGGGACAAGGCAGCCCCCTTTGCGAGCGCTGCCTTGCGTTATTGGCCGCCCGTGCGCCAGGAAAACCATCTATCACCCGGAGTGCATCAGGCCATCGGGACATGGGTTTCTTAAAAATCGAGCTCGCTGCAACACGCCTGTTGTGGTCGCGGCGGTCCTTCCCTGATGATGAGATCCTGGCGTGGCATGGCGGCGATCTCGCCGCAGCCTGTGCAGGCGTACGCAAGGGCATCCCGCGCATGTTTCGGTTCGCCTCGCAGCGGCAGGTCGCAGCGCACCAGCCGGGTCTCGACCACGGCTTTGCAGGTATGGCAGATGGCGCGGGATCGGTCGCCTTCCTGAAGGGGCGGGGTCCGGCTCATTCGATCCGTGCTGGCTTGCTGAGGTTGGGCGGCTTGTTTTGCTGCAATGGCATTCGGAATTGAGTCGCGGGTTTTGCGCGCCTCAGCGCGCGACTCGATCCAGTGTTTGCGGCAAAGGGCGATATAGGTGTCGTTGCCGCCGATCTGGACCTGTTTGCCCTCGATGGCCGGGGTGCCGTCGGCATTCCTGCGCAGGACCATTGTGGCTTTCTTGCCGCAGTGGCAAATGGTTCTGAACTCGCGCAGGTCGTCGGCGATGGCCATCAGGGCGTTCGAACCTTCGAAGAGCCGCCCTTGGAAGTCAGTGCGCAACCAGTAGCACATCACCGGCAGCTCAAGCATGTCGATCGCCTGGGCCAGCTGGTGGACCTAGTCCCAGGTCAGGAATTGTGCTTCGTCAACAAGAACGCAGGCGATTCCTGCTTCCCTGGCTCCGATCAGATACCGGGTCATCAGGTCGTCGTCGGGGGAGAATGTTTCCGCATCGGCGGAGATGCCCATTCGGCTGGTTACCTTCGCAGTGCCGTAGCGGTTGTCGAGTGCTGCGGTGAGCAGCGGCAGCTCATGCCGCGTTCGATGTAGTTGAAGCGCGTTTACAGAAGCTGCGTGCTCTTGCCGGCATTCATCGTGCTGTAAATGAAGTGCAGCTTGGCCATGATCTTATCCTCTTGTTTCGGTCGGGTCTGATCCGGGAAATGGGTTTGGTGGCAGATTTTCGTATGGGGTTTTTCGGCAACCGTTTCCACATATCTGCGTGGCGAATGGAACATTGTCATTGCCCGGCAGTACCCGGCAGCGCCTCGCAGGGAGGGGAAGCCAGCTCAGGTCGGTGCGGCCAGATCGGTCCAGGTCGAGCAAGCCCATGATCGATTGGAGTTGCGGACCGAGGTCGCTCAGTTGTGCAAGTTGCTCATGCGCCGATTGCGGCGGGTAGAGGGGTCGGCGCAGGTAGATGGGCAGGATGGTCATGCCTCCATCCATCCCGTAAACCGGGGTCCCATAGCGCGTTTCCGCGATGGTGCGCAGGACGGAAGATCCATTTAGATCGAGCTGTGCGTGAGCGACGAAATCCGGGGTCAGCGCAATCAGGTCCGAGCGGATCGACATCAGGGAGGACTGCCGGCCGTAGACGGTCCAGTCAAGGAAGCCTGAAACGTACTCTTTGCGGAGCCACCCATGATACCCGTCGATGAAGCCGCGCGACGACAGTCTGCGCAGCGACCTGGGAACGGCGCTCTTCGGGAGGTTGCATCCCGAGGCATCGATTGCGGCGTCGAGCGAGAAACGTCGCCGCCTAGGTCTGCGACGATACAGTGCGGCGGTCAAGAGCGGCACTGTCGGCATTGGCTCCGGATGTCTCAGAACGCCTGCCCTATGCCGCGCCACGCTTCAATCAGGCTGGATCTGGGAGGTTCTGGCCCGGCATGCGAGAAGATCGGCTTCGGATTTTTTCAAAGCCTCAAGCAGAGCACGTTCGCGTGCCATGGACAGGAGCAATTCTTTCTTGTGATTTTGGGAAATACGCTCGGCTCTTTCAGTCCTTGTTCGCTCTCGTTCTGCGGCTCTGTTCGCTGAATTTACCTGCGCCCTGACTTCGTCGAGCTGATCCCTCTCCATCAGGGTACTGATCCTGAGCTGCTTGGTTTGCTGGATGGCCTGGCGGGCGCGGAGTTGCTCCTGGGAAACCTTCGCCTCCATGTCCGCTATGTGGGCAGCAAATTCCTCTTCGCGTCTCTTGAGTTCGGCTTCATGCTCAGCGCGCAGAGTCTTGATGCGATCTTCCTCTTCGCGGATGAGTTCGACGGCTGCTTCGAACTCATCCTCGGTAAGAACTTCTGCCGGAGTGTAGGTGCCTAGAGGAGATTCCGGGATGCTGACTTCATTCGCAGGCTGTGGTTCTTTGAAATATTTCTCTGCCTGCTCTTGGGACAGATTTTTTCCGCGCTGCTGGTGTAGATGCCTCCGGCTGGCTTGACCGGAAGTCCTATTCGATCGGCGAGCATGTAAATGGGCTTTGTCGCACATCCCAATTGCCGAGCCTGGTCTCATACCTGCTTCTCGCTGATCCCGCCCTTGTTCTTCATGAATCGTGCGAGCGCCTTCAGCTCCCCCGGCTCGAGGGTGTAGCGCGTCGGGGCACGGTGCTCCTTCACGTGCTGCATTTCAATACTCCTGTGCTGCGCGTACCCGGCATCGGGATCATGGACGTGACATAAATGGGTCACATGCCTGTCTCAACCAGTGGCGCGTGAATAAGCGGTGCTCATCACGATGCAATGAGGGAGTCGGTTAGGTCAAGAGGTGTGCCGGTGGGCCATCCTGACTTTATCGGATCACTTGCAGGTTGTGGCGAAAGAACCCGCCCATGCCCGGCCAGAGCTACGCGGCGCGTTGATTACAGGCTTGAATGACAGTCAGAAAGGCTGGCGCTTCGTCATCTGAGGCCGGTCGTGGCGCGGCCGCAGGCGAGCTTGCGATGCATGGGCGCGCTCAACCTGCGGTATCTGACATTAAGGTGCTGATGATAAGGTGCGAGCGCCCTGCCCTGCCTGGAATTTTGTCGGCGACGCCCCGGGTTGACCATTGCTCATGACGGCCTGCCGATCAAGCCCGGGCGCGGCGCGGGACAGGCCCGCACACTCACGCCGGAGCTCCTTCTGGGCAGGATAAAAGCGGGCCGCTCCGGACAAATGTCAGGACACCTCCGGTCAGGTCCCGCCGATGTTGAGATATTCCAGGATCTGAATCAGATTATCTGTTTGATTACTGTCTGTTATGATCCTTCGCGGAACCTAATACAGCTGTTCGTTCCGTCGTCCCACTAACCTGATCGGCAACTTCTTACAATTGATAATTACCTATTATCAATAGTTATTGAACAAAATACGAAAATTTGCAAAATGAAGCGCAGGAGGTCGTGTTCAATGTCGAAAACAGAGCGGAAGCAGCACCTCCCGCGCATTTCGGGGGCGCGTGTCGATGCAGTTGCGTCCATCCTGCCCGGCGGGATCTCTGCACAGGGAGCGTCGCATCTGACAGGCGAGGATGTGCAAACCCTGAGACACCTGGCCGAAAATGGGATGGGTCGGAATACCCTGCGCGCGCTCATCTCCGATCTGGGATACCTCTACGCATGGTGTCCATGCGGCGACGGGTGCTCCCCTTCCCTGGCCTGCGCCACGCGATCTCGTGCTGAAATTCGTGGCGCACCACCTCTGGGACCCCGAGGAGCGGCTGCGGGATGCCTCTCATGGCATGCCCGCCCCGGTAGAGGACATCCTGCGGAACGAGGGGCTGCTGCGGGTCATCGGGCCGCATGCGCCTGCGACGGTTCGCAGGCGTCTGTCCTCCTGGACAACTCTGCACGGCTGGAGGAACGTGGCAGGCGGTATTGTCACGCTAATTTCCGCGCCTTGCAAGAACCGCCGGTTTCTGCTGGTTC
>JAUNVT010000074.1 GCA_030540655.1 Rhodobacterales bacterium | reverse complement strand
GGCGCTGTTGACAGGCGCGCGCGAGACGCTCCATAGCACATCAGGCGGAAGAGGGCTGTTTCTCGGCCTTCTTCTGCCACCGGCCTGTTTCTTCGGACCAGTATTGCGCGGCGCAGCCCGCCTCCGTCAGTGCCTTCCACTGAAGGCGGGCATTTGAAACTGCCGCAGTGTCATTGCCATCGAACAGCACGCAGACGCGGTCCAGACGCGTCACCTCCTCCGGCGCCACATCGGCGCCGTCTACGGCCATCAGGCAGGTGGCGCCATTGGGCAGATCTGCCCCGATTGTCAGCAGGATCGGCTGATCGGCCTCATGCGGCTGGCCTGCCCGGCCGTGGGGCAGGAAAGCATCCTTGTTCCCCGCCAGCCACAGCGCCTCGTCCAGCCTGTCCAGTTTGGCCGTGTCGCACCCGCGCACGGCCACACGCCACCCCGCACCCTGCGCCTTCTCCAGCAGCATCGGCAGCGTTACCTCCAGCGGGGTGCGCGTCAGGTGATAGAAATAGGCCGCGCCCATCAGCCCTTCTCGATCATATCCGCAACCAGACGGTTCAGCGCCATGACGCCCCAGCCGGTCGCACCCTTGGGCGCATAGGCGGTATCGGATTTCACCGAGGCCACGCCCGCAATGTCCAGATGGATCCAGGGCGTTCCTTCCTGCACGAAGCGTTTGAGGAATTGCGCCGCCGTGATGCTGCCCGCGGGGCGGCCGCCGACATTCTTCATATCCGCGATCTGGCTTTTCAGCTCGTCATCATACGCCTGGCCCATCGGCAAGCGCCACGCGCCCTCGCCCTCGGCCTCTGCTGCCTTGAGGAACGCATTGCAAAACGTATCATCATTGGAAAAGACACCCGCATTTTCGTGGCCCAGCCCGATGATGATCGCGCCTGTCAGAGTGGCCAGATCAATCATGGCGCGCGGTTTGTAGGTTTCCTGTGCATACCACATCACATCGGCCAGAACGAGCCGCCCCTCGGCGTCGGTATTGATCACCTCGACCGTGTCGCCCTTCATGGATGTCACCACATCACCGGGGCGCGTCGCGCGATCCGAAGGCATGTTTTCCACCAGCCCGACCAGCCCCACCACATTTGCCTTGGCGCCGCGCAGAGCCAGGGTGCGCATGACCCCGGCAACGACGCCGGCGCCGCCCATGTCCATTGTCATGTCCTCCATGCCGGAGGCAGGCTTCAGGCTTATCCCGCCGGTATCGAAGACCACGCCCTTGCCGACCAGCGCCAGCGGTGCATCGCCATCCTTGCCGCCCGACCATTCCATCACGGCCACCTTTGTCGGGCTGGCGCTGCCATGCCCCACGCTGAGCAGGCAGCCCATGCCAAGACTCTCCAGCTTGTCCTCTTCCAAAATGGTGATTTTCAGCCCAAGGCTTTCCATATCGCTGATGCGGTTGGCGAATTCCGTCGTGGTCAGATGGTTGGCCGGTTCGCTCACCAGATCGCGCGTGAAGAACGTGCCCTCGACAATGGCGCGCGCGTCGTTCATCTGCGCCTCAAGCCCCGCCGGATCCTTCACCATCATTCGCACCTCGCCCAGCGATTTTGCATCGCTCGTCTTGCGCGCGCCGAAGCTGTAGGCGCGCAGCGCGATCCCTTGCATCAGATCGACCCTGCCGGGCTCCGATGCGTCCAGAATGGTCATCCCTCCCTCGCCCAGAAGCTTGCCAAGAGCGGCACCGGCCTTGCGTGCTTCGATCTGGTCCGCACCCGGCTCCAGCAGCACGATATCCACGGCTTCCGCCTTCAACCCCGACGGCCAGGCCAGCGTTTTCACATCGCCGGGTTTCATATCCTCCAGCGCGCCCGCTTCGATCATGCGCGTCAGCGCGCCGCCTGCAAGCTCATTCACGCGCTCGGCGCCCGCGTTCAATTGGCCATCCTTGCCGATCAACAGGGCGATCCGGCCGGACATCTCTGCCATGGCGTCCAGATCTGTGGCAACAAGGGTGGTTTTTGCGGGTTGGGTCATGGGGCGGCTCCTGTACGGGCTGTGACGTATTGCGCCGGAGTCTGCGCATTTTCAGCCCAAGTGCAATGGCCCCTGCTCCTCTGTTTTAGCAGTTTTACCGACCGGGCAATTAGGATAGCGTGCGGGCGGATATTGGGTCGCGGGGAGAATGAGTTGGCCAGATTCGACAGATACATGCTGTCGCAATTCATGGTGCTGTTCGGGTTTTTCGCGCTGGTGCTGGTGTCGATCTTCTGGATCAACAAGGCGGTGCGCATGTTCGACCGCCTGATCAGCGATGGTCAATCAGCCTGGATTTTCATCGAATTTACGGCCCTGACCCTGCCGGGCGTCATAGGTACCGTTCTGCCTATCGCGGCCTTCGCCGGTGCCGTCTATGTTACCAATCGGCTGAGCACCGAAAGCGAGCTGACGGTGATGCAGGCGACGGGGTTTTCGCCCTGGCGTCTGGCGCGCCCGGTGGTCTACTATGGCGCGGTGGTGGCGCTGATGATGTCCGTCCTGCTGCATCTGCTGATCCCGCTCAGCCTGAAACAGCTGGAGCAGCGCCGCGCCGAAGTGTCTGGCAACATTACAGCCAAGCTATTGACCGAGGGCGAATTTCTGCATCCGGCGCCGGGCGTGACCTTCTACATACGCGAAATCACTCCCAAGGGAGAACTGCGTCATGTATTCCTGTCGGACCGGCGGCGTGTAAGCGCGCCGACCACCTATACCTCGGCCAGCGCCTATCTGGTACAGGAAGGCGATGGGACGAAACTGGTCATGCTGAATGGACTGGCGCAGAATGTTTCGCCCGACGGTCAGCGCCTCTTTACCACGCATTACGATGATTTCTCGTATGACATCAGCAGTCTGGTGGCACAAAACGCGCTGAGCCCCGACCGGATCGCCTTTGCCTCGACGCCGGATCTGATCCGCGATCCGGCAGCCGTCGCCGAGCGCACGAATGTAACCCTGGGCGCGGCAGTGGCGGAGCTTCATAACCGGTTCGCCCAGGCGATCCTGTGTATCGTTGCGGCGCTTGTTGGATTTTCCACTTTGCTCCAGGGGAGCTTCAGCCGGTTTGGAGTGTGGCGCCAGATCATCATCGCGTTTCTGCTGCTGATCGGGATCAAGGTGGTCGAGGCGGGTGTCACTGCCCCTGTCCTGACCGTGCCGGCCCTGTGGCCGTTGATGTATGTGCCCAGCGCGGTGGGACTGGTCCTTTCGGGCGCCATGCTTCATTCCGCGGCCAATCCGGGGCTGTTCAGGCGACGGCGGCGCGAGGCCAAGGCGCTGACATGACGCTTCATTACTACTTTGCGCGCAAGTTCCTGTGGACGTATCTGGGCATCACCGGCATTTTTGTCGTGATCCTCGGCCTGATCGACCTCGTCGACAAACTGCAGGATTTCCCGACACTGCCCGTGTGGGAGGTGGTGCGGATCGTGCTTCTGAATCTGCCCTATTCCAATTACGAAATCCTGCCGCTGGTGATGATCCTTTCATCGGTCGCACTTTTCGTGCGGCTGGCGCGATCCTCTGAAATGGTCGTCGTGCGGGCATCAGGGGTGTCGGGGTTTCGAGGGATGCTGTCGGCCCTGGCAGTGGCGGCGCTGATTGGTGTGGTGTCGGTCAGTGTGCTGAATCCCGTCGTCGCCGCCTCGGCCAAGCAATATAACACTCTGGTCACCAATTACCGGGGCGGTGGCAGCAGCGTCATTGCCGTGTCGGCCGAAGGGCTGTGGCTGCGACAGGGCAATGCGGCGGGCCAGACGGTAATCCATGCCGCATCGGCCAGCCCCGATATCAGCAGTTTGAGTGATGCCACTTTCATTTCCTTCTCGCCGGATGGGGTGCCGCTGAGCCGTATCGCAGCGCGCCATGCAACGCTGGGCGCGGGCGAATGGCTGCTGGAGGGGGTCAAGCTGTGGGATCTGTCCGACGGCACCAACTCCGAGGCCACGGCACAGCGTATGGACAGGCTGAGCGTCACCTCGGCGCTCACCCGCGAAGGTATCGTAGACAGCTTCGGCAAACCTGAATATATCGCCATATGGGATCTGCCGGACTTCATTTCCCAGTTGGAGCAGGCTGGATTTTCTGCCCGCCGCTATGCCGTGTGGTTCCAGATGGAACTGGCCCGGCCGATATTCCTGATGGCGCTGGTGCTGGTAGCGGGCGCTTTCACCATGCGACACAACCGCACCACAAATACCGGTATTTCGGTGCTTGTTGCGCTGATGTTGGGGTTCACCTTGCACTATATCCGGAATTTTGCACAGGTCTTGGGTGAAAACGGGCAAATCCCCGTTATCCTGGCGGCATGGGCTCCGCCCGCCGCGTCGATGATGCTTGCTGTCGGCATCTTGCTTCATTTGGAGGACGGATGATCCGCCTGCTTCGCCTTGTCATTGTTCTGCTCGCTTTGCTGCCCGGCGCGTCTCTTGCACAGCGCGGCGCGGCTCTGCTCATCGCGGACGAGGTTGTGATGGAGGACGGCACCCTGATCGCTACCGGCAATGTCGAGGCGGTGCAGGATGGCAGGCGGCTGAGGGCACAGCGCATTATCTATGACAGGAACGCAGGCACGCTGGAGATCGAGGGGCCAATCACCCTGTTCGACGGTGATTATACGACCGTCCTGGCGGATGAGGGAAAGTTGGACAGTGATCTGCGCAACGGTATCATGACCGGCGCGCGTGTCGTCATGGACGATCAATTGCAAATGGCTGCAACTCAGGTGACGCGCACTGAGGGGCGATATTATCAGGTCTACAAGGCAGCCGTCACCTCCTGCCGGGTGTGCAGCGACGGGGGGACCCCCTTGTGGCAGATCCGGGCGCGCCGCATTGTCCATGACGCTGAAACACGGCAGCTTTATCTTGATGGCGCGCAGTTCCGCGTTGGCCCTGTACCCCTCGCCTACTTTCCGCGGCTGAGGCTACCGGACCCTACCGTGACCCGCGCGACAGGCTTCCTGAAGCCCGTGCTCTACAACTCATCGCTACTCGGTGCCGGCCTGAAGGTGCCGTACTTCATCCGTATGGGAGATAGCCGCGATCTGACCCTGACGCCGTTCCTGTCAGGCAAGACGCGCACTCTGGAATTTCGGTATCGGCAGGCTTTTGCGTCGGGGGACATAAACTTCAAGGGCGCATTCAGCAGCGATGACCTGCTACCCGGCGAAACGAGAGGTTATGTGTTCGGGCGCGGGGTTTTCAGTCTTCCAGAAGACTATGTGCTGCGGTTCAACATCGAGGCGGCCCGGGATAACGCCTATCTGGTCGATTACAATTATAGTGATCAGGATCGTCTGAAAAGCGATATTACCGTTGAGCGTGTGAAGCGCGATGAATGGCGCCGGGCCGCGCTGACCTATTACCACAGCCTGCGGGTGGGCGAGGACAGTAGCACGCTGCCAACCAGCGTTGCGGATCTTGACTATGAGAAGCGGATTTTCCCATCCCTCATCGGTGGTGAATTACGCATTGCCGCCGAGGCGCATGGCCATTACCGCTGGTCAACGCTGTCCACGGATGGTCCGGATTACGACCTTTTTGCGGACGGGCGCGATGTGGCGCGCATCATGACCAGTGCTGACTGGCTGCGCAGCTGGACGCTTTATGGCGGGCTGCGCGCCACTGCGCAAACCGGCGTGGCGGTGGATCATATCCGGGTATACCAAGGCGGCACTACCTCCTTGCCCTCTGTCACCCAAGCGACGCCGAACGCGGCCGTGACCCTGCGCTATCCGCTTGCCAAAACCACTCCGGCGGGCACGACCCACCTGATCGAGCCGGTCGTGCAACTGGCCTGGGTGGGGGGGCATACCCCCAACATCGCCAATGACGAAAGCACCCGCACCGAATTTGACGAAGGCAATCTTTTGTCACTGTCCCGCTTTGCTGCGGCCGATCGGCGCGAGCGCGGTGCATCTGCATCCTACGGTGTCAGTTGGACCCGCGCCGCGCCGGGCGGGATGCGCAGCACGTTCACGGTGGGGCAGATCGCCCGCGACCGGGAACAGCGCGAGGCAACAGGCGAGCTGACCTTCTCGCCCTCCTCCGGATTGCGCGGCATCACGTCGGATGTGCTGATTGCCGGGCAGATTGAAACCGGAAACGGCCTGACCCTGACAGCCCGCGGACTGATGGGCGAGACGTGGAAAAGCTCGAAGGCCGAGGCGCGCGCCAGTTGGGGCAAGGACGCATTCTGGATGGGCGCGACCTATATCTGGCTGCCCGCCGATGTGCAGGAGGACCGGCCGGGAATCGTGTCCGAATGGACGCTTAACGGATCCTATCGCGTATCGCGCCACTGGACCGGCCGGGCCGAATGGCGCTACAATGCAGCCAGCGATCGTACCGTACACGCCGGCCTTGGGGTGACTTACACGAATGAATGTGTGGACGTATCGCTTTCGGCCTCGCGCCGCTTCACCACTTCCTCTATCCTCGACCCGTCTACTGATATATTACTGACCGTTGGTTTGCGCGGTTTCAGCGCCCGCACCGACGATAAAAGCTACGTTCGGGAATGCAAAAAATGACGTTACTGACGCCTACCAGACTCACCTTGCGGCGCATCGCGCTGGCCCTGATGCTGCCTCTGGCGGGCACTGCTGTCTTTGCCAGGATGGCCCCCGCGCAAGGACTCTTCGATCCGGTGGTCAAGGTGAACGGCGCCGCCATCACGCGGTATGAACTGGACCAGCGCAGCAAGCTTCTGACCTTGCTGCGCGCGCCCGGCAACGCAACCGCGCTGGCGCGGGAGCAGCTTATCGAGGACCGGCTCAAGGCGGAGGCCGCCGCCGCCAACGACGTCACCGTTGATGATGCTGCGACGACAGCGGGGATGGAGGAGTTTGCCGCCCGGGGTGATTTGACCGCCGAGCAGATGATCGCCCTTCTTGGGCGCGGCGGTGTTGCCGAAGAAACGTTCCGCGCCTTTGTGCGTGCGGGGCTGCAATGGCGCGAGGTTACGCAGAAGCGCTTTGGTTCGCGCGTGTCGGTTGATGATGATGATCTGGAACTCGCCCGCGAGACTGCTCCCAGCATGGCCGGCATTCGGGTTTTGCTGTCAGAAATCATCATTCCCTACCGCGCCGAGAATACCGAGCAGGTCATGAACAAGGCGCAGCAGATTTCCGAACTGACCTCCACCGCCGCATTTTCTTCCGAAGCACGGCAATTCTCGGCCACGCAGACCCGCGATGCAGGCGGGCACCTGCCATGGCAGCCGATCACGCAACTGCCGCCCGTTCTGCGCCCCCTCATCCTTGACCTTGCGCCGGGAGAGGTGACGGCCCCCTTGCAACTTGACGGTGCGGTGGCGCTCTTTCAGTTACGCGCCATCGAGGAAACGGATGCGCCTGCCCCCGATTACAACTTTATAGAATACGCCGCCTACTACATTCCCGGTGGCCGCACACCCGATGCGCTGGGCCGCGCCGCGCAGATCGATGCGCAGACGGACACTTGCGATGATCTTTACGGTATCGCCAAGGGGCAGCCCCCGTCAGTTCTGGAACGCGGCACAAAAGCGCGATCGGAAATCCCGAATGATGTCGCGATTTCCCTGTCGCGGCTTGATCCGGGCGAGGTATCCTATGACGTGACCCGCGCAGATGGGCAGACCCTCGTACTGCTGATGATGTGTGGCCGTAGCGAAACGAAGCCCGACACCTCACCGAAAGCCGAAGGCGAGAAAACGGCAGACGACGAAAAGACTGACCTGACAAATCAGGTTGCCACGCGCAGGTTGGAATCCTTTGCCAACGGGTATCTTGAACAACTGAGATCCGAGGCCCGGATCATCGAATACTGATGACCGGCTCTGCACAGGCCATTTCGGCACCCATCGCGCTCAGTTGCGGGGAGCCTGCCGGTATCGGGCCGGAACTGGCCCAGAAGGCGTGGGAGGCTTTGGGCACGTCCCTGCCCTTCTTCTGGATCGGTGATCCGGCGCATTTGCCTGCAGGATTCCCGGTTACCGTGATCGAGCGGCCCGATCAGGCAGTTGGCGCGTCCAGCTTGCCCGTCTTGCCCCATCCCATGCCAAGCATGCTGACCGCAGGCGTGCCGAACCCTGCCCATGCCCAAGGAGTGATTGACGCCATCGCCCGCGGTGTCGATCTGGCAATGTCAGGCGCGGCCAGCGCCCTCTGCACCGCGCCCATCCACAAGAAGGCGCTTCAGGATGGCGCGGGATTTACCTACCCGGGCCATACGGAATATCTGGCGGCACTGACAGGTACGCGGCGCGTGGTCATGATGCTGGCCAGCGATCAGCTGCGCGTTGTCCCGACCACGATACACCTGCCTCTGCGCGACGTGCCTGCCGCGCTGACGCCTGACCTTCTGGCCGATACGATCCGGATTACCCATGCCGGCCTGATCCGGGATTTCGGCCTCGGCACCCCACGCATCGCCATTGCGGGGCTGAACCCACACGCCGGTGAAGGCGGCAAGATGGGCCACGAGGAGCTTGATCTTATCGCTCCGGTGCTTGAGGCCCTGCGCTCCGAAGGTCTGGACCTGATCGGTCCGATGCCGGCCGATACGATGTTCCACGCAGCGGCCCGCGCGGGTTATGACGCGGCGATATGCATGTATCACGATCAGGCGCTGATCCCGATAAAGACGCTGGATTTTGACCGTGGCGTCAATGTCACGCTCGGCATGCCCATCGTGCGCACGTCGCCCGATCACGGTACCGCGTTCGACATAGCCGGGCGGGGTATTGCCAATCCGACATCCCTGATCGAGGCGCTGAAAATGGCCGCGCGCATGGCGGCGGCGCGCGCCGGATGAGCATCGACACGCTTCCTCCGCTGCGCGAGGTCATCGCCGCGCATGATCTGAGTGCGCGGAAATCGCTGGGGCAGAACTTTCTTCTGGATCTGAACCTGACCGCCAAGATCGCACGGCAGGCAGGTGATCTGAAAGGCTTTGATGTGCTGGAAATCGGCCCCGGTCCCGGAGGGCTGACGCGCGGCCTTCTGGCCGAGGGTGCGCGCCATGTCCTCGCCATTGAGAAAGACCCGCGCTGCCTGCCCGCGCTGACGGAAATTGCCGAAGCGAACCCCGGCCGCCTGACCGTCATGACGGGCGATGCGTTACAGATCGACCCGCTCCAACATCTGACTCCGCCGATCCGCGTGGCTGCCAACCTGCCCTATAACATAGGTACGGAACTGCTGGTGCGGTGGCTGACACCCGATACGTGGCCGCCCTTCTGGCAATCCCTGACGCTGATGTTCCAGCGCGAGGTGGCCGAACGCATCGTGGCCTCGCCCGGCTCCAAGGCCTATGGCCGCCTTGCTCTTTTGGCGCAGTGGCGCAGCGACCCGCGCATCGTGATGAACCTGCCGCCCGAGGCGTTCTCGCCCCCGCCAAAGGTGTCCAGCGCCGTTGTGCACCTGAACGCTCTGCCGCTGCCCCGCTATCCGGCGCAGCCCAGACTGTTGGAGCGGACGGTCGCAATGGCCTTCAACCAGCGGCGCAAGATGCTGCGGGCCGCGCTGAAGGGGCTCGCGCCCGATATCGAGGACCGGTTGATCGCGTCCGGCATCAAACCCACCGACCGCGCCGAAACCGTGGGCTTGGAGCAGTTCTGCGCGCTCGCACGGACGCTGGAGCCCTAGGGGGTGCTAGCCGTCCTGCTACCAGCGGCGGGCACATCGCGGCGCATGGCGGGGCGCGACAAATTGATGGAAGAAATCGACGGTGTGCCTTTGCTGGCGCGGCAGGTTGCACGGGCAATTGCCAGTGGCGCGCCCGTCTATGTGACAACCCGGGCGGACCGGCCTGCTCGTATTTCCGCTCTGGCCGGTTTGAACGTTCAACTTGTGCCGGTGACGGACCCGGATGAGGGGCTGTCCTCGTCCATCCGCGCAGGAGTGGCAGCGCTGCCGGATAATATAACTGCGCTGATGATCCTGCTTCCTGATTTGCCGGATATAGAAACCTCCGATATCTGTGCGCTCATGAAAGCGCACTCCGCGCATCCGGGACATATTCTGCGGGCTGTGGCCCAAGACGGCACGCCGGGCCATCCGACGCTCTTTCCGGGGTCGCTATTCCGTGAACTTGCGAAGCTGAGCGGCGATACGGGTGCGCAGTCGCTGCTGAAGCGCCATGGTTTTACCACTGTCCCCCTGCCCGGCTATCGCGCGATTACCGATCTGGATACGCCCGAGGCATGGGCAAGGTGGCGTGCGGAACACGCGCGATAGTGGTGTTTGTCTCAGGCTTTGGCCTCACCCAGCGTGTCGGCTTTTTCAGCTCCCCGCTGTCCCATCGGCTGGTCTTCACCAATAGTAGTATCGCAGCGCGTCTGCGCCTCCATCTCGGCGTTCAACTCCGCCCCCATAAGAACGATATAAGCTGAAATCCAAAGCCACATCAGTAGCACGATGGCACCGCCGAGAGAGCCGAAGCTTTCATTGTATGACCCGAAATTCGCAGCGTAGATGGCAAATCCGATGGTCGCGATCAGCCATAGGACGCATGCCAACAGAGATCCGGCTGTGGCCCAGCGCCATTCCGCACGATCCCTGTCTGGCCCAAAGCGGTAGAGGAATGCCAAAGCAACAGAGAGCAGACCCAGCATGAAAAGCCATCCCGCACCGGTGACCGCAAGCTGAATCCACGGACCAATCTCGATGAAAGCCAATGCTGCCGGGATGAACACCATCAACGTCATCGCCACGACCGCGCCGAGAATAAGCGCAAGTGTAAGACCAATGGTGATCACTTTCAGCCAGATGAATCCGCGCGTCTCTTCCTCATCATAGGCGACATTCAGACCTTCGATCAGGCTGCCGACACCTTTGGACGCAGAATAGAGCGCCAACAGAAGACCAAGCACTGCGGCCAAGCCCAAACCACCCTGGGCCGATCCGGCGACATCCTGCGCCTGATCCAGTATGATTGTCGCCACCTCCTGCGGAAGAATTTCGGTAATCGTCTGAAGCTCCGTCACGATCTGTGATGGCTCGACGAGGAGGCCCCCGATCGCCAGAAGTGCAGTCAGCGCAGGAAATATCGCTAAAAGAGTATAAAACGCGATGCCCGCAGCAATCAGGCCGACATGATCTTCTGCCATCTCGTCCTTGACACGAAGGGCGATGTCCTTCCATCCCTTTGCAGGGATCTGGGTGGGTTTTTCAGCTTTGCGGCCACGGCTCATACGGATATTCCAACACTTATATGTAACGTCGCAAGGGGCGGCGCATTACCGCGCCGCCCCCGCCAGTCAATCAGGCCTTGCCGGTATTGTTTCCGGTGTCCGTGTCGTTCCGGGTACCGCCAAGATTTTCATCTTCAGCCTTGTCCCGGGCCGCGCCGGCAACGCGACCGGCGGCTGATGTGGCCTTGTCCGCCGCTGTCTGTGCGGCATCGCGAACATCGTCCCCCAGATCAGACGCGACATTCTTCGCCTCATCCATGCCTGCCTGGACGACCTTTTGCGCCTTATCGACTTCCTCAGAATAGATGCGCTCGGCCTCATCATAAAGCTCGTCGCTGTATCCACCGACATATTCATCCTCGATGCGGGTGCGCGGAAGTGCCCCGGCAATTGCGGCACCAAGGGCGAATGCAACCGCACCCACCACCAGCGGATGGTTGTCATAGAAATCCGTTGCTCTCTCGGCGCTGTCACCAAAGCGGCGGGCCGCCTCGTCACGTGCGTCCATCGCGCGGGCACGTGCTGCCGCAATGCGGTCGCGTGCCTCCTCCGACAGGTGCTCGGTCCCCTCGCTCAGCCGTCTTTGCACGGCACTCGCATATTGGGTCGCGCTGCCCCAAAGATTGCCGGCGCTGTCGCGAACCCCTTGTGCTGCGCCAGAGGCCGTGTCGGATGCGCTGTGAGCCATATCACTGGCAGTATCGCGCACCGTGCCCGCAGCCGAGGAAACCGCCCCTGCGGCCGCAGATGCACCTGCCGCAACCTTGCCCTGAGCATCGCTTGCAGCACTTCCCAAAGTTGAGCCGGTGCTGGAGGATGTGCCCGAAGACAGGCCGGATTTCTGGTATCCGCGCTCGGTATCATCCCAGTCGCGCGCCCAGGTCGGGTGGGAACTCCCACGGGCGGCCGCGCCGGTTTTCGGCCCGACGTAGCTTCCTCCCCTGCGGGCGGCAGTGCGCGGCAGATCGCCGTGATCGGCCACATTGCCTCTCTCCCAGCTTGCACGCTTCTCATAGCTACGGCCGCGGTCGCGGGAAAACCCACCAACCCGTCCACGCGCGGTATCGCTTCTTCCAGCAGAGTAGCGCCAGTCATCCGTACCGCTGCTGCGGTTATTGCCCAGGATCAGCCATGCGAGGCCGGCGCCCGTCAAAGCCAGCGCAATTGGATTTTCACGCGCGGACCGCGCAACAGAACGGCCAAACTCACCGCCATGCTCTCGAAACTGGTCGCCAATCTGCTGAAACATTCCATCGAAAGAAAAGCGTTCCTGTAAGTCGTTGATCGAGTCTTTCAGTCCTGCCCGTTCGCGCTCGATTTCGCGTTCTATCTCTTCAGGGCTTCTGTTTTCATTTGTCATCGTAGGCATCCTTTACAGCATTGGCATCGCGCTTGACGTTCTGCGCAGTGCGCGAGGGGGCCAAGCTTGAAAGTTTCAGATCGTTCACACCTTTGCCCGCCATTACAAAAGCAATGACAGCAAAAACCACACCGACAATCAGCGCGCTCCACCCTGCCTCCAGACCGGCCTCGGTCAGGGCAGCGACGAGCGCAGCAGACAGAACGTTCAGCGCAGTAAGCGCGACGATAACCGCACCGACGATCATCCCCAGCGCCACGGCAGCGCGATTCAGATTCTCCGAAATTTCGGCGCGAGCCAGATCCACTTCCTTACGAACGAGCGAACTGACATGCGTAAGAGCGTCTGACAGCATGTCCGAAGTCGTTTTTCGTGTCGGATCGTTCATCGCTGGCCTCCACCGGTTGGTGTACCGCGTGGTGTACCGGGCACGGTGGTTGCCGGCTGCTGGTTGGAGGAACGGCTGCTGGCATGAACCGAGCTGGCAGTAACGGGCTTGTCATCGTCTCCGCTATAAATGTCGGTGCGATGATCGTCGCGGTGAATGTTGTGGCGGCGAAGGTTGTCGCGGCGATAGCTGTCCCGGTGAATATCACTGCTGTTGCGTCTTGCCGACGCCGTGGCAAAGCGTGTCGCCGCAAAACCGGTAAGCGCCATGCCTCCGAGGAACAGCCATGGGTTGCGCTTGGCAAAAGTGCTTATTTCATTCACCATTTCGCCCAGATCCTTGTCGCGAATGGCATCCGACATATCCGCGAGCCCACCTGCAATCTGGCCCAATGTGCGCTCCTGGGGCGAGCCACCGCGCATTTCATCAGCGGCTTTGCGCAGTGCCGATGCGATGTCTGACACTTCATCTGCCATACCCGATCTTGCCCCTTCAGCGCGACGGGTCGCTTCTTCCCGTACGGCTCCCGCTGTATCGCGAGCGGCTTCACGAGCAGTATCTCCCAAATCCGCAGCGGTTGCTTTGGCCTGATCTTTGAGATTTCCAGTAGTTTTCGAAGTAGGGTCGGTCATGGTGTTTTCCTTTTAAAAGTCAAAATGCAAGATTGATGATGGCGAGAACCACCACGATCAATCCGATGAGATAGAATATTCCATACACGAGCGTCTCCCTCCGCCTGCGTTTCGCCATGCGGCGACGTATACAAACAAGCCCGATGACACTGTTTTGGTTCCGGCGATCGATATTGAAAGTTGCAAAGCGGCGCGTGGCGCTGTTTCCGGCGCTCATACTGCGGGATCAACATGGACTTGCAGCGCGATATTTATCTTTGACTGCGTGAAACCAACAGCCCTCCAACTCGTTGTCAAGGCATCGTGACTGTCACGTAATTTAGTGGAGATAATAGATATGACACGTTTTATGAGCACCACGGCTCTTCTTTTAGCCATGACCGGAGCGGCTCAGGCGCAATCAGCCGATAATTTTGGATCCGTGACATTCGGGGAAAACGATTTCTATGCAACCGATCTGATCGGATCGCGAATTTACAATGCTGAAAACCCTGTCGAAGCCAACAGTACCATTGTGGACGGCACGGAAAAAGACTGGGATGATCTCGGCGAAATCAACGATCTCATCATCACAGAAGATGGCAATGTAAGCGCCGTCATTCTTGGCATTGGTGGCTTCCTTGGCATGGGCGAGCGCGATATTGCAGTTTCAATGCAGGATATCACTGTCGTTCATGAAGAAGGCGATGCGGATGATCGCTTCCTCGTCGTTTCCACCCCAAAGGAAACACTGGAAGCAGCCCCACCTTTTGAGCGCGCCGACCGGGACAATCTGGCAGATACAGACAACTTGGCAGATACAGATGCCAGAACAACTGAAAATGCCACAGATCGCACGATGCTGGCCCGTCCAACGGTCGCACGCGAAGGCTATGAAGATGCCGATATGGAAACCGTCAGCCAGATGACTGCCGAAGATCTGGATGGTGCGACGGTTTACGGTGCCAACGACGAAGACGTCGGTTCGATCAAATCGCTGATCATGGGCGACGACGGCAAGGTACAGGAAGTCGTCATCGACGTTGGCGGTTTTCTTGGAATTGGTGCCAAGCAGGTTGCCGTCACCTTTGACGAACTTCAAATCCTGCGTCAAAATGATGGCGATGACGTGAGGATCTACATCGACAGCACAAAGGATGCTTTGGAAGCGCAGCCCGAATACAACGAAAGCTGATCTTTCGGAAAATATTGTTAGAGGACCCATCTCAGGATGACTCATTCCGTGTGATGGGTGGTTATGCTGGCTCTTTAGGGTCAATATGCAAGGCAGCGCTCGCGATGGGCGCTGCCTTATTTCGTTGATTTCTTCAGCTGGGCTGGACCGGGGTATCTCCGTCTGTCAGCATGGAGGTGTTGCAGCGTTCCTTTGAGAACGAGCTGGACGGAAATGACGCTTAATTCGCCCACACCGATGATAGACAATATGTCCCAGCCGAGGGCAGGCTTACTGAAGCTGTACGAATGCTCGGCCCGCGCGCGCAGGGAAATTTCATCTACATCCGCGTATTGGGCTTGGACCTCACGAGCCTCGAGCCGCAGTTCTACAGGTCAAGTCTGGAGAAATCCTGCCCATACGCACAGAAGAACATTCCCTGCCATGACGTTTACTACCTGACGGAGGTGGTTAAGCGCAGGGAAGTGACATCTGCCGAGTGGCCGCCTGCAAGCCGACAAGGAAGCTTCCTATAACGCGTAATAGGATATTTCCCAGAAAGCTGGCCAAGGCCTACTGCAGAACACCGTCTGATCTTCCCGCTGATTGGAGATGCGTTCCCGACACCTTTCCCAGGCATAAGTTCTTGATGAAGGTGGCGCCGGAGTTTCCGGGTCCACCTTCGCAGAATTGAATTCACGCGTCCACAGATCGAGAGGACGGCGCAGATAAGAAAATTATACCAACCGCCAGTCTTGTTGTGTGCCGTGTCATCAAGTGCCGCTTCAGGTTTCGACAGATGCACCGGGCCCT
>JAUNVT010000073.1 GCA_030540655.1 Rhodobacterales bacterium | reverse complement strand
CTAATGCGTGCGCTGCCTGGTTTGAACGCTGGAGAACGATGTGTTCGCTGTGGTAATGTTTCAGGATTATTTGATTACATTGGCGGCCGTCAAAGCTTGCCGATCTTCAGTCTGGTTATCCGATTTTCCTTGCGCGCCAGCACTTCGAATCGGAAACCGTGGAAATTGAACACCTGATTGACTTTGGGGATCATCTGCGCCTCGTGAATGACCAGCCCGGCGATTGTATTGGCTGAGTCGTCTGGCAAGGACCAGTCGGTGGCACGGTTCAGATCCCGGATCGTCATTGCGCCTTCGACGACATATTGCCCGTCTTCGCCGCGGCGCAGCGAATGTTCGGCATCGGTATCGAATTCATCCGTGATTTCGCCGACAATTTCTTCAAGGATATCCTCCAGCGTGATCAACCCCTGAAGCGATCCATATTCGTCGACCACCAGCGCGAAATGCGTCCGAATGCGCAGGAACTGGCGCATCTGGTCGTCGAGCGTGGTGGTTTCAGGCACGAAATACGGCTTCATCAGCACGGATTTGATATCGAAACTGCGCAGCGCGCTGGCCCTGCCGCCCTTGCCCAGTGTCAGCTTGTGCATCGCGCGCAACAGATCCTTGGAATGGACGATACCGATGATGTTATCGGGATCGTCCTGATAGACGGGCAGGCGGGTATGGGGTGACTTCAGGCATTGATCCAGAATAGCCACAGGCTTCTGCCCCGCATCTATCATCTCGATCTGGCTGCGGTGACGCATGATTTCCTCGACCGCGCGTTCGCCCAGATCGAGCGCGCCAAGGATGCGATCACGGTCCTCCTTTTCCACCACGCCCTCGGAATGACCAAGGTAAAGAGCGCCCGCTATCTCCTCACGCACGGCCAGAACATTGCTGTCGGGATCGGCGCGCACACCCACAAGGCGCAGGATGAGCCGGACAAGTGCCCGCACCGCAGCAACAGCCGGAGAGAAGATGCGAATGATGACTGTTACCACAGGGGCCACGCGGCTGGCGGCCACTTCGGCATTGGTGATCGCATAGGTCTTGGGCAGCACTTCGGCAAAGATGAGAACCAGCAGCGTCATGACCAGCGTCGCCAGCGCCACGCCCGAATCCCCGAGGAGGCGGGTAAAGAGGGCCGTTGCGAGCGACGTGGCCAGAATATTGACCAGGTTATTGCCCAGAAGGACTGACCCGATCAGCGTTTCGTTATCCTCGGTGATGGCCAATGCCCGCTCAGCGCCCTTGTCGCCCTTGTCGGCGCGCGCGCGTAGTTTTCCACGCGATGCGGCGGTCAGGGCCGTCTCGCTTCCCGAAAAAAGAGCGGAAAGGACCAACAGGGCCAGAATTGCGCCACCCGTTACCCAGAAGGCAAGATCAAAAATCGGGGCGGCCGCGTTCATCAGTTTTTTGTATCCTTTATACCGAAGGTGTTATGGGGCGTGCGTGTCCAGCGATCAAGAGAGGATAGTAGCCGCGCAGAGGTGACTCACCCCTCCTTTCTGCCGCTCGCCAGCGGGTGATGTTCCAGTACCAGCGCTGACAGCCTTGCCTCCAGAACATGCGTATAGATTTCTGTCGTCGCCACATCGGCATGGCCCAGCAGCGCCTGTATCGCCATCAGATCGGCGCCATTGGCCAGAAGATGGGTGGCAAAGGCATGGCGCAGCGTGTGCGGTGTGACCTTGGCGGGGCTGACGCCGCCACAGACGGCGATCTCCTTGATAAGCGTGTAGAACCTTATGCGCGTCAGGTGGCCCAGCTTGCCGGGCGACGCGAACAGAAAGGGAGAGGGCAGCATCCCGCGCGCGCGGTCCAGTTCGGATTGCGCATCAATCATGGCAAGCCATTCGCGCAAGGCCTCTCGCGCGGGCGGGGATAAAGGCACCATGCGTTCCTTGCCGCCCTTGCCGCGGATGAGCAGCATCTGCGGATTGCCGCGCGCCGCCATGACAGGCAGCGATACAAGTTCGCTGACCCGCATGCCGGTGGCATATAAAAGCTCCATCAGACAGGTATTGCGGCAACGGTCGCGGGCGTTGCGCCCGGTATTGCGCGCGGCCGCCAGCAACAGATCCACCTCGCCTTCGCTCAGGGTTTTCGGCAGCCGGGCCTCACGGCCCGGACCTTTGATCTGCACGGCCGGATTGTCGGCGCGCAGCCGGTCGTCGAATGCAAAACGGTATAGCTGTCTGATCGCGGACAAACGACGTGCCCGTGTGGATCTGGCCAGCCCCTGCGCCTCCAGCGCCACGAGATAGCGCTCGATATCGGCGCGCTGTGCGGTGGACGGACTCAGATTGACCTGCGTCAGCCACCCGTAGAAATCGCTCAGATCACGGGCATAGGCATCCAGCGTGTTGCGCGCGGCGCCCTGTTCGGACGCTTGCGCATCCAGAAACGCGTCGATCCAATGGGCGCTCCTACTCATTCATGACCGTCGAGGATCAGCGCCTGCAAGGCAGCGCGGCGGGCAGTGTCTTCCAAACCGACAGCGCGCAATGTGCCCAAGGCTGCGGCCATTTCGCCGGGATCGCCGCTTGCGCTGTCAAATTGCAACGCCGCCGATAGAATAGCCTCCCCCAGCTTGCCCTGCTCGATCAGCCGCGCATGATCCTGCGCCGCTTTCGGGGGATCGGTAAAGGCACCCGCGATGACCTGCGCATCGTTTGCGTCCGTCAAGCTGACATCTGGGCGGCCCAATGCCAATCCGGCCAGAAACTGCTCCTCCGCTCCCGCGGGCGGGGTGGCGGCGGCGGTTTCATATTCCGGGGTCAGGAGGGCGATGCGGAAGGCCAACGCACCCGCGGCCCCCTCCAGATCCGCCGTCTCAAGCGCGTCGCCAAACATCAGCGCAAACGGAACTTCCAGCCCTTCATTCCCCATACGATCCCAGGCGGATTGCAGGGCAGAGCCAGTACGTTTCGGGTCACCCTCCTTCAGCGCTGCCTCCAGATCCTGCACTGCAGCGGCCCGGTTCCACACCCCGCCCGAGGCCGAGGGGCGCTGGCGAGTATAAAGTGCCATCAGGCGGCCGGGCGCGAGGGCACCTGCGCGGGTCAGCCGTTCCGCCGCCTCAATCTCGGCTTTCCAGCCGACAGTGCCACGAAGGTCGGCCATGGCAAATGCCGCAGGCAGGCCACGGGTGGGCAGGGGGCTGCCGATCGCCTCGAACAAAAGGAAATCCAGCGGTGTCGGATCGTCCGTGGGAGCGGGCGGTGCCGCGCCATCGGCCATCTCTGGGTCCAGAAACTGCTCCAGCAGGTCGCTGCGCGGGCCGCTCCAGGATCCAAGCGCGCGGCCGGTGTCAAACAAGAGCGCGGCAGTGCGCCAGTCACCGGTCAGGGCGGTGCAATAAATCTGCGCCGCATCGTCGTTCAGCAGGCCAGGCGCCGCGCGCAGATCCGCGCATGCCTCCGCCTCGGCACCGTTCAGCAAGGACAGATCGAACCAATCGGCGAACAAAGCGGGCCGCAGCGGCCCCGCCCGGGCAAGCAACTCGAACGCGGGCTCGACCGCGCCATAGCGGCGCAGCACAGAGATGCGGGTGCGAAGATAAGCATCGGCATCGCCGCGCGGCGGCTCGGCTTCGGCGAGCAAAAGCGTATGATAAAGCGCCTGAATTGCCGCCGGTGGCTGGGTTCCGGTCTTGTTCCAGAGCGCTGCCAGATCGGCGGCGGTGCTGGAGGCCCAGATATCGGCAGGCAGCCCGGTAACCGACGGCGGAAGCAGACCGACAGCGCCGGTTGTCGCATCACCCAGCGGTGTCATCTCGATCTGTGGTATTTCTACATTTCCGGCCACGGGAGGTTCGGCGGCAAGCGCGGCTGGCCTTTGTTCGACAGGCACCTGATCGAGCCATTCAATCGCTGAAAGCGGCCGGGGCGCGATCTGCTGTTCCGCCATTGCACCCTGCGCCGCGAACAAAGCGGCCAGCAATATCGGCTCAATTCGCATCAAGGATGATTTCCTGACGAATCTCGTTGGATGGCGGGGCGAAATCGGCCCCGAAGAATGGCCCAAGATAGGCGTAGCCCACCAGAACGATGAATGCGAGTATGGCGAGATATAGTAACCATTTGATAAGTCTGAACACGGTGTGCCTGCCTGCCTTGTCGTTTGTTTTGCCCAACTTATAACTGGCCTTTTGACCAATATCACGCCATTCCATCCTTGATTTTGGAATTTGCGCGGGGGAGTGCCCGTTTAATCATGTCAGAGCCGAAGACCGCAGCGCTCAAACTGAAGAAAACCGTTGTGCTGGTCGGAATGATGGGCGCAGGCAAGACTGCCGTGGGCCGTGCGCTGGCGCATCGCCTTGGCGTGCCGTTTCTGGATTCGGACGCCGAAATCGAAGCTGCCGCCGCAATGTCCATATCCGAGATTTTTGCCCGCGACGGTGAGGCTTTCTTTCGCGACCGTGAAACCGAGGTGATCGGGAGGTTGCTGCGCGGGCCTTGTTGCATCCTGTCTACCGGGGGCGGCGCATTCCTGTCGCCGCGCAACAGGGCGGTGATCTCGCAGGCGGGTGTATCGCTGTGGCTGAATGCAGAGCTCAAGGTCTTGTGGAGCCGCGTAAAAAACAAGGATTCCAGACCATTGCTTCGCACGCCTGATCCATTGCAAACCCTGCGTGATCTGTATGATGCGCGGGTGCCCGTTTATGCCGAAGCGGATCTGCAGGTCATGTCCTGCGCGGGTTACACTATCGACATGATGACGACTGAAGTGATCGCGGCGCTGGCCACGCGTCCGGACGTGCTGGAGGTGCTATGACAGAGGCAAGCGTAAAGACCATTCACGTTCCGCTCGAGGGGCGCGAATATGAAGTTCATGTCGGTCCCGGCCTTCTGGGTCGGTCGGGCGCGCTGATTGCACCGCTCCTGCGCCGCCCGCGTGTTGCGGTTGTCACCGATGATACCGTTGGCGCGCTGCATCTGGAAACCCTCCGCCTCGGCCTTCAGGCGCAGGGGATTTCGATGACCGCGCTCTCTTTGCCGCCGGGCGAGGCGACCAAATGCTGGGCGCAATTGGAGCGTACCACTGAATGGCTGCTGGAGGCGCAGGTCGAGCGGGGCGATATCGTCGTCGCCTTTGGCGGCGGAGTGATCGGTGATCTGGTGGGTTTTGCTGCATCGATCCTGCGACGCGGTGTGCGCTTTGTCCAGATCCCGACCAGCCTTCTGGCGCAGGTGGATAGCTCGGTCGGAGGCAAGACGGGCATCAATTCGCCGCAGGGCAAAAACCTGATAGGCGCCTTCCATCAGCCCAGCCTTGTATTGGCCGATACCAATGTCCTTCAAACCTTGGAAAAGCGCGACTTTCTTGCGGGTTACGGCGAGGTGGTAAAGTATGGCCTGCTGGGCGATGCTGCCTTCTTTGACTGGCTCGAGGATCGCGCGCCGGACATGGCCGGGGGCGACGAGGCGGCGCGCATCCACGCGGTCGCGCATTCCGTCGCCATGAAATCCGCCATTGTCGCGCGCGACGAGACCGAGCAGGGCGACCGTGCGCTTCTTAATCTGGGCCATACTTTCTGCCACGCGCTTGAGGCTGCAACGGGATATTCGGATCGTTTGCTGCATGGCGAGGGGGTCGCTATCGGTTGTGCGCTGGCTTTTGAACTCTCGGCGCGTCTGGGGCTGTGCGCCCAGGAGACCCCAAGTCGGGTACGCGCCCATCTGAGCGACATGAAGATGAAGGCGGATCTGTCGGATATAGCGGGAGATCTTTCCGACGCCGAGGCTCTCCTGACCCTTATGGCGCAGGATAAAAAGGTAAAGGACGGAAAATTGCGGTTCATCTTGGCGCGGGGCATCGGTCAGGCGTTCATTACATCCGACGTGCCGCGCCAAACGGTGCTGGAAGTATTGCAGGATGCGTTGGCAAGAAGATGACCTTGCTGTCCCCCGCTTGTCCAAGATTAACTGAGTCATTGGGCCCTTGCGCAAGCGCAGCGCGCGACCTAACACTTCGGCTATGAAAATCCTTTTTCTTGGCGATGTGATGGGGCGCGGCGGGCGCCGCGCTGTGGCGGAACGGCTGCCGCGGCTCCGCGCCGATTGGGGGCTGGATTTTGTGGTCGTCAATGGCGAGAACGCGACCGGCGGCATGGGGTTGAGCGGCGAGCACGCGCAGGGATTGCTGGAGGCGGGCGCCGATTGTGTCACGCTGGGCGATCATGCTTTTGACCAAAAGGACATGCTCCGCGCCATTGAGGGCGAGACGCGCATCATCCGCCCGCTGAACTTTGCCAAGGGCGCGCCGGGACGTGGTGCCAGGGTGTTCGCGGATCCGCGGGGGCGCAAGGTGCTGGTAGCGCAGGTGTTGGGGCAGGTGTTCATGAAACGCCCCTTTGACGATCCCTTTTCGGCGCTGGATGCCACGCTGCGCGCCAATGTGCTGGGCGGCGCGGTGCAGGCGGCGATCATCGACATTCATTGCGAGGCCACCAGCGAGAAGATGGGCACCGGCCATTTCTGCGATGGTCGTGCCAGCCTTGTAGTGGGTACGCATACCCATATCCCGACCGCCGATGCGCAGATCCTGCCTGCCGGCACGGCATATCTGTCTGATGCGGGCATGTGCGGTGACTATGACAGTATCATCGGTATGGAGAAGGATGAACCGCTCCGCCGCTTTGTCACCGGCATGGCCAAGGGCCGGTTTTCGCCGGCGCTGGGCGAGGCGACCCTGTCGGGCGTCTATGTCGAAACAGATGATCGCACCGGCCGTGCAACACGGATCGAAATGGTTCGTCAGGGCGGCCGGCTGGCCCAGGCGGGGCCGTGAACGGACCTCCCTCGTCGCTCTATGCAATCCTGCTGACCATGGGGGCGGGCTGGGGTCTGAGCGTGCCGCTGGCCAAGATTGCAGTTAGCACCGGACACCAACCCGTTGGCCTCATTTTTTGGCAGGAAGTCGTTATCGTCGCCCTCATGGCGGTTATTTGCGCCATGCGCCGCAAGCCGCTGCGGCTGGAGCGGCGGTATTGGCGCCTCTATATCGCCATCGCGCTATGTGGTGTGGTGCTGCCCGATATTGTCTTCTATTACGCATCGGCGCGGCTGCCCGCTGGCATCATGGCAATCGTGATTGCCAGCGTTCCGATCTTTTCGCTGCCCATTGCGCTGGCCTTGGGAAATGAACGTTTTGCATGGAAGCGCCTTGCCGGGCTGGGATTCGGTCTGGTTGGCATCACGCTGTTGATCGGGCCCGATGCCAGTCTGCCCGAACGCGCGATGGCGGTGTTCATCCCGATCGCCTTGATGGCGCCCATGCTCTACGCGACCGAGGGAAATCTTGTGGCCCTATGGGGAACGGACGGGCTGGATTCGATGCAGGTGGTTTTGGGGGCATCCATCCTCGGACTGATTATTTCGGCCCCGCTGGCTGTGGCAACAGGGCAATGGATCAATCCGGCAGAGGGTTTCGGCGTGGCCGAGGTGGCGCTGGTGGCGTCAGCCGCGCTGCATGGTATCGTCTATGCGGTTTATGTGTGGCTGGTCGGGCGTGCCGGCTCGGTCTTTGCCGCGCAGTCCAGCTACCTTGTGACAGGCTGCGGCGTGCTGTGGTCCATGCTTCTGCTGGGTGAGCGGTATTCGCTATGGGTCTGGCTGGCGCTCAGCATCATGCTGGCAGGAGTTGCCATGGTGCAGCCGCGCCCCCGCAGCCAGCCGCTTGCGCGGGCGCCTGTCATCGGCGATCATGGTGAACGCATTAAGGGGCACGACCGAATTTGATCGCATATCTGGAATTGTCACAGACGACCGAGGCGCTGATGACGCTGGGCGTGGTGGTCATCATGTTCATCTGTTTCGTGCGTGAAACCTACCCGACCGAGGTGGTCGCGCTGGCGGGTGCGGGCGTGATGCTGGCGCTGGGGCTTCTGCCCTACGATTCGGCGCTGGAGGTTCTGTCCAACCCGGCGCCCTGGACCATTGCGATGATGTTCATCATCATGGGGGCATTGGTGCGCACCGGGGCGCTCGCCGCTTTCACCTCGCTCGCTGACAGGCGTGCGCGCAGCAATCCGCATCTGGCGATCGCAATGCTGATGACGATGGTGATCCTCGGATCGGCGGTGATGAACAACACACCCGTCGTAGTGGTGATGATCCCCGTCTTCGTGCAACTGGCCCGCACGATGAAGATACCCGCCTCGCGCCTGCTGATACCGCTCAGCTATGCGGCGATACTGGGGGGCACGATGACGCTGATCGGCACCTCGACAAACCTTCTGGTCGACGGGGTAGCCCGAGCTCGCGGGCTTGAGCCGTTCGGCATTTTTGAAATCACGCCGCTTGGGGCGGTGCTGGCAATCTGGGGGATGATTTACCTGCGGTTCATCGGTCCGCGTCTGCTGCCCGACCGCGACAGCATGGCCGATATGCTGTCGGACCGCAGCCGAATGAAGTTTTTCACCGAAGCGGTCATTCCCCCGGAAAGCAACCTGATCGGCCGCGAAGTGACCGGTGTGCAGCTGTTCAAGCGCGAAGGGGTCCGGCTGATCGACGTGATCCGTGGCGACAAATCCCTGCGGAACGATCTGGCCGCTGTCACGCTGGAGGTGGGGGACCGGATCGTTCTGCGGACACAGATGACGGAACTTCTGAGCCTTCAGGCCGACAAGAGCCTGAGGCGCGTCGATCAGGTATCGGCGGTCGAGACCACGACGGTTGAGGTTCTGATCACACCGGGCTGCAAGATGGTCGGGCGGTCGCTGGGCGCGTTGCGTCTGCGCCGCCGTTATGGCGTCTATCCGCTGGCTGTCCACCGCCGCAACCAGAATATCGGGCGGCAGCTTGATACTCTGATCGTCAAGATCGGCGATACGCTGCTGCTGGAGGGCGCGCCCGAGGATATTCGCCGCCTGTCCTCTGAAATGGACATGGTTGAAGTCTCGCAGCCTTCTGCGCGTGCGTTCCGCCGAAGTCACGTGCCCATCGCACTTGGCGCGCTCGTGGGTATCGTCGTGCTGTCGGGCCTGGGCGTGGCGCCGATCCTGTTTTTGTCCATACTTGCGGTCGCCGTTGTGCTGGTCACGCGCTGCATTGATGCAGACGAGGCGTTCAGCTTCATCGACGGTCGGCTGCTGGCGCTGATCTTCTCGATGCTGGCGATAGGTGCAGCGCTGGATCATTCGGGATCCGTGCAACTGATTGCGAACACCCTCTCGCCATGGATGATGGAGCTGCCGCCTTTCGCGGTCGTGCTGTCTGTCTATCTGCTGTCGACCACCTTGACCGAGGTGGTTTCGAACAACGCGGTTGCCGTCGTGATGAGCCCTATTGCCATCGGCCTTGCGGATGTCATGGGCGTGGATGCGCGCCCGCTGGTAGTTGCTGTCATGTTCGCGGCCTCGGCGAGCTTTGCCACTCCGATCGGATATCAGACCAATACGCTGGTCTACGGGCCCGGAGGCTATCGGTTTACCGATTTCCTGCGGATCGGGGTGCCGCTGAACCTCAGCCTCGCTCTGATTTCGTCGACGCTGATTCCAATGATCTGGCCCCTTTAAGCGGCGCGGCGCCCTCTTGCGCCAAAGTGGCCGCCTGCCATATAGAGGCGCATACACAGATCCACGATCAGATAAGGAACCTCCATGGCCGGCCATTCCAAATGGGCAAACATCCAGCACCGCAAAGGGCGGCAGGACGCTGTCCGTTCGAAACTGTTTTCCAAGCTCAGCAAGGAAATCACCGTTGCGGCGAAAATGGGAGACCCGGATCCTGAGAAGAACCCGCGCCTGCGCCTGGCCGTGAAAGAGGCCAAGACGCAATCCGTGCCGAAGGACGTGATCGACCGCGCGATCAAGAAATCACAGGCGGGTGAGGGCGACGATTACGAGGAAATCCGCTATGAGGGTTACGGCCCCAGTGGCGTGGCTGTGATCGTCGAGGCCATGACCGACAACCGCAACCGTACCGCCAGCAATGTGCGCAGCACCTTTACCAAGAATGGCGGAAATCTGGGCGAAACGGGCAGCGTCGGGTTCATGTTCGAGCGCAAGGGCGAAATAGAGTATGGCGCGGACGCTGGGGATGCCGACACCGTGATGATGGCCGCGATCGAGGCGGGTGCCGAGGATGTCGAAAGCAGCGAGGACGGTCATACGATCTGGTGCGCAGATTCCGATCTGAACGAAGTGTCAACGGCGCTTGAGGCGGCATTGGGCGAAAGCGAGGCAACCCGCTTGGCATGGCGGCCAACGACGACCACAGAGTTGGATCTGGACGGGATGCAAAAGCTGATGAAGCTTGTCGAAGCCTTGGAAGATGACGACGACGTGCAGCGCGTGACGACCAATTTCGAGGCATCCGACGAGGTCATGCTTCAGCTTTGATACATTAAATCCAATTGAATTGCAGCATCCCTGCCGCTCGCGCCCTGTCGAACCACGCCCAACGGATTGACGATGTGCCGGCGTGATTGCAATCCTGTTCTTGCCACAGGGCTGGCAGGGATTATATTCCTTGCCAGGTTGGACGATACAAGTAAGGGCGCAGGTCAGGATGAACGCAGATTTCAGGGCTGAATTTGTGCGGACGCCTGGCAGCCTGAAGCATTTTCCTGCCTTGGTGTTGAACGCGGATTACCGGCCGCTCAGCTACTACCCATTGTCGCTTTGGTCATGGCAGGATGCGATCAAGGCGGCGTGGCTCGACCGGGTGGATATTGTGGCGCAATACGATCACGTCGTCCATTCGCCCAGCACCCATATCCGCGTGCCGTCGGTCATTGTCCTGAAGGATTTCGTGCAGCCTCACAAGCGTATCGCGTTTACCCGGTTCAACTTGTTCTTGCGCGATGAATTTTGTTGTCAATATTGCGGGGCGCGCGGAGATCTGACGTTCGATCACGTGATTCCGCGCGCATCTGGCGGCAGAACCTCTTGGGAAAATGTCGTTGCGGCGTGCGGTCGTTGCAACCTGCAAAAGGGTGCCAAAAGCCTTGCCCGCTCCGGTCTGAGCCTGCGCCGCCCCCCGCGCGTGCCTCAGGCCGAACAGCTCCGTAATCTGGGACGCAAATTCCCCCCCGGGCATCTCCACGCCAGTTGGCTGGACTTCCTGTATTGGGACGCGGAACTCGAAGCATGACAGCAGGATGACGTGGGGTATCAGAGATCACGTATTCGTTGCGCAGCTTCGCGCCCGCGTTTGGATATTGCGGAATTCAGCGATAGAATAGCTGAGAGGGTTCCTTTTCAGCTTCTGGCAGGCCGCACCATACTGATCAGGCAGATAGGGCAAACGGATTACGTCAATTGAGACGCATTGAATTATAATAAGGTATTACGTAGCATGTCTAATGCATTGAGTGAAGGCATCCGTTCGTGACTCCGGGCGCACGCGTACAGGCAGCTATCGAGATACTGGATCGTATTGCTGAAGGCGAGCCTGTCGAGAAGACCTTGACGAGCTGGGGGCGACGCTCGCGCTTTGCCGGATCGGGTGATCGGGCGGCAGTGCGCGATCATGTATTTCAGGCGCTGCGGTGCTGGCGCAGCTATGCAAGCGCCGGCGGTGCGGCTACTGGACGGGGGCGCATGATTGGCGCACTGCGCGCCGATCTGATCGACCCGGAGATGATGTTCACCGGGCAGGGCCACGCACCTCAGCCTCTTACCCCATCTGAACTACAGTCGCCCCATACGCCATCGGAAGCCGATGCATGGGATATGCCGGACTGGCTGATCGAGCAGTTTCGGGCCGCGTTGGGGGACAATGCCGAGGTGGCGGCGCAGGCCCTGCGCCAGCGTGCGCCGGTCATGTTGCGGGTCAACAGACGCAAACTGGCCCGGACCGCAGCCATGGCAGTCTTGGCAGAAGATAACATAAGCAGCGATCCACATCCTATTGCTGATACGGCACTTATTGTCATTGAAGGAGCGCGGCGCATCGCGCGCAGTCGGGCATATCGCGATGGGCTGGTCGAGCTTCAGGATGGCTCCAGTCAAGCAGCGATGGCGGGGGTGGAGTTGCCAGCGGCTCCGCGTATTCTTGATTTTTGCGCAGGAGGCGGCGGCAAGTCTCTGGCCCTCGCGGCGCGCGGCGATGCACGAATCTATGCGCATGATGTTGATGCGGCGCGAATGAAAGACATACCTGAGCGCGCCGCGAGGGCGGATGTGGACATTACCGTTCTCAAAGCCTTGCCTCCGACTGGTACTGATCACTTCGATATTGTCCTGTGTGACGTCCCGTGTTCGGGATCTGGCACCTGGCGACGCACCCCCGAGGCTAAGTGGCGGCTGACGCCCGAGCGTCTTGCTGACCTCCTGCGGTCTCAATCGCAGATCATTGATGCGGCAGCGGAATATGTTTCGGCAGGCGGACAGTTGATTTACGCGACCTGTTCGGTGCTTGCGGTTGAAAACGAAGACCAGATTGACGCCTTTCTCGCAGCTGGACCGGGATGGGTGCTGCGTAAAACCCATAGGTTTGATATCAGCGACGGGGGCGATGGCTTCTTTGTGGCGCACCTTGGGCGGGCCTGATAGAGGCCGTAACAACCCTGACGTGCGAAGCTGCCCAAAATTAAATCGACCTTAAACAAATTGCGCGCATGCTCAGGATGCTCAACCTTTGCAGAGGGATCATGATCCTTGTCTATATCGTCATTTACCTTTGACCCGGTAAAGCGGGCGGCTGCGCTGATGCTGCCTCGGACGGGGGTGGTTCTTGGTGTGGCGGTCTTGTTCGCGGCAACCGCGATTGTGCTCGGTCCCGGTCTGGATCAGCATGTCATGGGGCTCGTGGCGCTGGTGTTGTGTGGCTGCGCGGTATGGATTTTAATCCTTTCGTGGCTGAAAGCAGCAAGGCACGTGCGCCTCGCGGAAGCTGTACGAAAAGTCATCGAACATGATGATGCCGCCAGCATCGTGACCGCAGCGGATGGTGCCATCACCTGCTATAATGACGCGGCGGAGCGGGCCTGCCAAGTGCAGCGTTTCGATACCCTTAATGAGGCGTTGGCGCCATTGATCGCCAATCCCGATGCGTTGATCTACCGTCTGCGCACACGCGCCGAGCTGCGCGGTTCGGCGTATGAGAAGGTCATTACAGGCACTGGACATATGCGCCTGTCAGTCCACCGGGCGGGGGATGATACGTTGATCTGGCGGGTCGAAAATTCGGGTGAGCTGGTCGCCTTGCGCAGTAATACGGCGACAGTTCCGGCGCTGACGATCGGACGCAATAATGCAATCCTGTCGATGAATGACGCGGCCCGCCCGCTGATTTCAGAAGGTGCCCGGACGTTGGATCAAATATTTCCCACTCTACCACTGCGGTCAGGACAGCTTAATAAGATCAGCACGCGCTCCGGTATGATCTCATGCATTGCGCTGGAGCTTGAGGGGATAGAGGGGCGTCGTGAGATTGTTTTCCTGCCGAGTATGGGCGGGAGCGAACGTCCGGCTGAAGAATGGATGATCTTTGACGAATTGCCGGTCCCCTTGTTGAAGCTGACACGAGAGGGCACGATCGAGCTGTGCAACCGACCAGCTGCCGATCTGCTTGGATGCGACGCGGCGGAAGGCCGATTGATCACCGACCTGCTCGAAGGCCTGGGTCGATCTATCCCGGACTGGCTGGAGGATGCGGCGCTGGAGCGCGGCGTGCTCTACTCGGAATTTCTGCGGGTGCGCCGACCGGATCGCGAAGTGTTCATTCAGGTTACGTTGAATCGTGCGACAGAGAATGGCGAGGTGATCTTGATTGCCGTGCTCAGCGACGCCACCGAGCTGAAATCGCTGGAGGCGCAGTTCGTCCAATCGCAGAAGATGCAGGCCATTGGTCAGTTGGCAGGCGGCATCGCCCATGATTTCAACAACCTTTTGACCGCCATTTCCGGACATTGCGATCTGTTGCTGCTCCGCCATGATCAGGGCGACGCGGATTACAGCGATCTGTTACAGATAAATCAGAACGCCAATCGCGCGGCATCGCTCGTCAACCAGTTGCTGGCCTATTCGCGCAAACAAACTCTGCGCCCCGAAATCATGGACCTGCGCGATGCAATGTCGGACCTGACGCATCTGCTCAACCGGCTTGTGGGAGAGAAGATGGTGCTGACCCTGAAACACGATCCCGCCTTGTGGTCGATCAGGGCCGACAAGCGCCAGTTCGAACAGGTGGTGATGAACCTCGTCGTCAATGCGCGTGATGCGATGCCCTATGGGGGCGAGATACGCATCGAAAGTCAGAATATCACCTTGGACGAACCGCTGCTACGCGACAACGCCATAGTGGCGGCTGGGCGGTGGGTCAGGATCAGCGTCAGGGACGAAGGGACAGGCATCCCCCAGGATCGCGTGCCGCGTTTGTTCGAGCCGTTCTTCACCACCAAACGCACGGGGGAAGGCACAGGATTGGGCTTGTCCACAGCCTACGGAATTGTCAAACAGACCGGAGGCTTCATCTTTGTCGACAGCCAAGAGGGCGTTGGAACGACGTTTTTCCTGATGTTTCCGGCGCATGAGGCTGTAGCGCCCCGTCCCGAACCCGAGCGCAAGCCACAAATCGACAGAGCGCAAGCCGAGGGACTTGTGCTTTTGGTTGAAGACGAAGCGCCGGTACGCGCCTTCGCATCGCGGGCATTGCAACTGCGCGGCTTTACCGTGCTGGAGGCGGAGTCAGCAGAGGAAGCGCTGGACATATTAGAGGACCGCGAGATCAAGGTTGACGTCTTTGTTACCGACGTGGTCATGCCGGGCATGGACGGGCCAACCTGGGTGCAGGAAGCGCTGAAGATGCGGCCGGATGTGCGGGTTGTCTTTGTCTCTGGCTATGCCGAGGAGGATTTCGGAGACACTCAGGCGCGCATTCCTAACTCGGTGTTTTTACCAAAACCGTTCTCGTTGGCGGACCTCACCCAAGTCGTTCAACAGCAGATGAGTGGGTGATAATGCAATAAGAACATCACAGCCAATATTGCTTTTGAGCCTCACCTGTTGCTTGACATAGGAATGAACTCCGCCAGAAGTCGGTCGTAATCCATTTATCCCACAAAGCGAATTCGAAGAATTGTGTCCATCATACAACGTGTCATCGCTGATCTCTGTGTTCATGATCCAGCGATAAACTAGGAAATTTTGCGTTTGCGCTCTTGAGATGCCGTGACGGTGTTACGAGAGGTGGTTCGGAGAATTTGAACGGCCTGGACAGGTGGATTTTCCTCGCAACAGCGGCATGATGCTGCGAGCGAGGAGAAAACCATGGCAAGACGACCGCGCCGGAACCACGGCCCGGCATTCAAGGCGAAAGTGGCTGTTGCCGCGATCAAGGGTGAGAATAGACGCTGATCGAGCCGGCGCAGGATTTCGATCTTCATCCCAATCAGATCAAGCAGTGGCGTGATCAGCTTCTTGAGGGGGCGACCGGGGTGTTCGGTGACGGGCCGAAGGCCGCGCCTGAACCGGCGCGCGACGTGAAGACGCTGCATGCCAAGATCGGGGAGCTGGCGCCGGAGAACGATTTTTTGTCCGGCGCGCCCGGCAAGGCGGGTCTGCTGCCGAGCGCAAAAAGATGATCGACCGCACAGCGAGGCCAAGGTGCTGGGGATCAGCCGGGGCAGCGTCTGCTACAAGCCCCGCCCGGTGTCGGACGCGAGATATGCGCGATTTTGGGTGATAGAGCCTGATCAAGCGGCGCGGTTTTT
>JAUNVT010000311.1 GCA_030540655.1 Rhodobacterales bacterium | reverse complement strand
CGTCGAAAACGTCAAAGGCGCAGCTTGACTTGTCCATTAGGCTGCCGCCTTTTCCATGCAGGCGGCGCGCAGGCGCGAAGGCGGATAGCTCGCAAGCCACAACACCGCTTCGGCCCACTCCAATCCCGGCAGAACGTCAGGCAGGGGTTCAGGTGTTTCGGAAACCTCTCCGCACCGCAACCACGCTGCCAGCCGCCGGCGCATCCCCAACCCTTTGGGCAGTGCTATCAGTGCTCCGCGCGCCCGTGCCGCGCGCGGAGTGATCCCCATCAGCTGTAGCATCCGCGCGGCGCAGAGGGTCGGGGCGTCGCCCTCCGGGCCCTGATGGAAAGGCGCCGAGGCCACTTCCGCCGAGGTGATCACATCACCCTGCAAAGTCATATCCAGCACCAGCCCTGGGGGCAGCATCGGCAGGAACGGGCCGAACCGCGCCTTATAGGCGTCGAGCGCCAACCCATCGCGGATATCATCCGCCGTCATTGCCATCGGGCGGCCGTAAGGCGTGCCGCCCATCATGCCTTGCCCCCCTTGGCCATGCGGCCCGATGCCTTGCCACGGATGCGGCGGTACATCAGGGCGCTGGTCAGGATCGTCGGCCATTGCAGCCTTGCAAATTGCTGGCAAGGGATCGTCGCCCGCTACCTGCTCACCGCGGGCAAAAAGACGCTCCGCCTGCCACCAGACCGTGCCGCGAGGCGACGGAAGCTGTGCGTGCAGTCGCTCCAACATACGTTTTTGGGAAGCCTCCACCGCCCCCGCAACCAACAGCACGCGGGCGTGGCGCGGGCTGGCCACCAGTTGCAGACCGGGCAGACGCCGCAGCGCCTCGACCAGTGCGAGACCGCGTGCGCCCACAACGGGAAAAATCGGGATTTCGGCCCCTCGCGACAGTGCGGACAACAATCTCATTGCCACCGGAACACCCCCTCGCGCCAGCCGTAGAGGATGCCGATGGACAGGATGCCGAGGAACATCCCCATCTCCGCCAGCGCCTTTGCCCCGGTCTCCACGTAGACCACTGCCCATGGGTACATGAACATCATCTCCATCTCGAAGGCGATGAAAAGCAGCGTCATCGGGTAATAGCGGACGTGAAAGCGCCGCCAGGCGTGGGTTTCCGGCAGGCCGCCTCCGAGGAGGGGCGCTCGCTGCGGCCATGTCGCATGGACCTGCGGACTCAACCGCTGCATTGCCACCGCAAATCCGACGGCAAGCAGGACAAGGATGAGCGGCATCGCTATCTGAGTCATCGTTCCAATCTCCGTTCACGGCTCGCTTGCGGTCATTCCCGTGACTTCACCGCAGGTCCTGAATGACGCCCATTCCGAGAAGGGGCGCGTATCCCTCGGCACTTCTGTCCCAGCTACCTGTCCATTCCATAGATCCAATCTCATGCGACAGAATGGTAGAAGCCGCGGAATCCAGCGGTTGGACTGATACTGCGCTCAAGAGGCAGATCGACGTATCGTGAAAGGGCAATTGCATTCTGGATACCTCCACCGGTTGCGCTTACTTGAGTGATCACGCCTTCCCTGAGCGCCTTGATCCCATCCGCAACGTGATTTCCTGGAGGGCCGTCCCGCCCCATAGGAAAGCGAGAGATAGGAGATCTAGAGAAGGCATGAGCTAAGAAATTGAGGTTGCGATGCATCAGTATACCTATCACATCCCTCCAGATCGCGAGTAAGGCGGTAAATCTCAAGCATGACATCATCTTGTTGTCGCTATTGTAAAGCCGTCGCAGATAGTCCCTGAGAAACTCACTTCCAGCGCTGGAAGGTTCCAATCTCGTTACAAAAAATGATAAAAAAACGGCGTGAATTTCGGTTTTATTTGTCATTATCCGACGGGTGGCTATGATCATCAAGAAAGGGGAAGGACCGCAAGCCGCTATCGGTGCGAAGCGCGGGCCGTACTTCTTGACCAAACCAACCAGTCCGGTAGCGATCTAGTTGGCGTGGGCCTTTTATATGTCCGCAAAAAGTATTGTATATCGATGCCACGGCGTCGACTTCATGAAGCCGGTAAAGCAGCCATTCCGGTTCGTCATAATGCCTATCTGAACGCTTACTCGTTGCAGTATGACTCAGAGATACGCAACGCTATCACTGCAGACATTCT
>JAUNVT010000310.1 GCA_030540655.1 Rhodobacterales bacterium | reverse complement strand
AGGCGGGCCTTGGGCGAGATGACGTTCGATGCGGCGCCGGTCGCGTTCTGCGAGTTCGTGTTCCACGAGAGCGCTGAGCAGACGCGCGGCGCGCCAACCCTCCTTGTCGGCCTGTTCGGCAAAGCGCGGCCAGAGAGCCTTGATCGCGGGCAGGCGCAATTCAGTCAGGGCAAGGGTGAGGCGGGCGGCGTCAATGTCGGTGGATGTCATGCTGCGGCCTCCTCTGCGACCGGTACATTGCCCAGAAGGCGGTCGCAGGCCGACAGATCAGCCAATCGGACCTCGACCCCGGGCAGACTGTCGGGGGATGGAGCAAAAAGCGCGGTCAGGGTCTTGATGTCGGGCAGTCGTTTCTGACGAAGACCCTCTTCGAGCCGGGCGGCCAATTCGGCCTCGCAGCCACGATCATGCGCCAGCGCCAGGAGATCTGCCCTCATGCGGCAGGCCTCCCTTTCCGTCGCTCGTTCCAGCATGACCGCGAACATGTCGCGAAAGGCCTGCCGCGGAAACAGCTGGTCGCGATAGACCAGCCCGATCAGGGCCATGAGTTTTTTGCGCAGCGAATGGATGACATGGTGGTAATTGACCAGATGCTGATGCGGACCGTGGCGGGTTGCGCCTGCGCGCAACAGTGACTGCAGGAAGCTGGAGCCAGGAAACAGATCAAGCCGATCATCGTGGATCCGCACCCGCAACTGATGCCCGATCAACCGCGACGGCACAGTGTAGAACACCTTGTAGAACACCTTGCGCAGCACAAAGCCGCCCGATGAGGGGACGCGCACCGTGACCTCCTCATAGTCCGTGGTCCTGCGGACAGGCAACGGCCCCAGATGTGCGCGCTCCGCGTCGATGCGCCTGGCATTGCGGGCGTTGATCCGTCCGACGACTTCGTCGATGAAGCGCCGGCAGTCTGCGAGACCCTCAAAGTCGCAGGACCCGCGCATCAGCAGGGCATCCTTGATCGCACGCCTCAGATGGCCATGAGGCCCTTCGATGGCCCCGTTCTCATGGGCCACACCTTTGGAGTTGCACGATGGCGTCATGCCGTAATGACTGCATGGGGCATCCATACGGTCGGTCATATCGTCCCGGGCCGATTGTTCCAGCTTCTTGAAAGCGGCCGACAGGCTGTCGGTTCGATGGTCGACAGGCACGCCCCCAAGAGACCACAGCGCATTTCGCAAGCCTTCGGCCAGCGCCACATGGCTCTCGCCACCCAGCACGACATGGGCGTGCCCGAAGCCGGAACAGGCCAGCCGGAAGTGATACAGCCGATGCTCCAATGGCCGACCGGCGACGCTCACGCCATGTTTGTTCCTGTCGGTGAAATCCGAAAGACCCGTCTTGCCCGGGGCGTGAGCCTGCCGAAACATCACCTCCTGTTCAGGGCCGTGCTCAGCGCGCCATGCCCTATCCGTCGCTCCAGCGTGCGCCGAATACCAAGGCTCAGATCAGGATATCGGCGCAGAAGTTCCTCGAAGATCGCGACTGGCCGCAAACCGGGAGAGGCCTTCAGCAGCGGAACAACCTCGGTATTGAAATATCCGCAAGCGGGTCAGCACGGCGCCTGCCACGTGCCGTCTTCTTTTGGGACGGCAGGGTCGGATCAGTCCGCAGGCGATACCCTGTCGCCTGGCTGATATCAGCCTTGGCAGCGGCCACGGGAACGGGGTGGGTCTGTCTGAGGGTCATGAAGAGCCTCATCTGTTGATCAGTGACATGGCAGCCCGGCATGAACGATCTCCCCGACACGGAAAAATCATCCCTACCTGAGCCGGTCACGACCGTCAGACCCGCCCATTACGAGCGAAACGCGGGTTTGGGGCCTCTCCGGTCGGGCTACGCCCTTCCTGCGCGGCCCCAAACCCGCGTTCTCATCCTGATTGACGCTGGATTCTCACCTTGATTGTCGCGCTGCAGGCATACTCAAGGCCGCGATGCGGGCGGTGATGATAAGCATCGACGACGAAGCGCACCATGAGCTCCACAATGCTGTCCGCAGTATGTACGATGTACTGATCAGCCGGGTAGTCGCCGCGTTCTTGCGGATTCCCGAATGTCCGCGCCGTCAGAAATGGCATGAGCATTGTGCCGAAAGTGCGAAAGATGCGTTCTATGCGCCCCCGCAGCTTCGGCACGCCTGCTGGCAGCACCTCATACCCTATC
>JAUNVT010000309.1 GCA_030540655.1 Rhodobacterales bacterium | reverse complement strand
CGCGCCGACGTCTCAACAGTTGCTCGGTTTGATCAGCGTCGCCGGCACAAAGTCTTTGACAGCTTCACCCTCGGATGCACACGCAAAATGAACATGGATCTTGTCTCTCTTACCGATCTGGCAGACCGCGCCCGGCACGTCATGAAACAGGCTTGCGAGCGCGGCTGGTCGATCAGCACTGCGGAGAGTTGCACGGGCGGTCTCTTTGCAGCACTTCTCACCGATATCGAAGGTTGTTCGCACGCCTTTGATCGCGGCTTCGTTGTTTATACCGAAAAGGCCAAGGTTGATCTTCTGGGACTGGATGCCGGGCTTCTCAAACAAGAAGGAGCAGTGTCCGCGGAGGTCGCGATCGCCATGGCGGAAGGGGCCATGGAGCATTCGGATGCCGATATCGTGCTCGCCGTGACCGGTTTTGCAGGCCCTGCGGAAAAAGATGAGGAAGAAGGCCGGGTGCATTTCGCGCTCGCCCGGCGAGGCGGAGGTACCCGTCACCTTTTCAAGCATTTCGGCCCCCGCGGACGCGAAACCATCCGTCAGCTTAGCCTCGTCACGTTGCTTGGGCTTCTGGAAGAAGCGTTGAAAGACTGCTGACCTTTATATGTCGCGAGGAGTGCCTTCTCTGTCAGCGGTCCGTGAGGTTCCACTGCGTATTTGTCGAGGTGTCCGCGCGAGTTGGGCTCTCCACGTGTCTGCGGTCCGGCCGTGCTCTCAGATTACCGCGCGGACGCGCACGCAATCGCGGCAAGTCCTTCCTCACAGATGCGCCGATGATCAGCGACCGCCCGGTAGGGATCAGCGACGGGGCTGCAGACAGGGCGGTTCCGGGTCATCGGGAGGGGGACCTCATTCCCGGACCGGGTAGTTCGGTGATCGGCACGCCGGTTGAACGTACTACCCGCTTCACCATGCTCCTGCACCTGCCACGCATGAAGGGGCACGGGACAGGCAAACCAGTCAAGAATGGACCAGCCTTCGCCGGTCACGCGGTGCCGAAGCGGTCCCCGATGCCATCGCAGAGACGATCGGCAGCCCGCCTGCGTCGCCCCTGAGCCGGGACTAGGGCGCCGAGATGGCCCGACACGCGCAGCGGCGGATCGATACCGGTTTCGAGATTCACTTCTGCGCCCCTCAAAGCCCCTGGCAGCGTGGCAGCGTGGCAGCAACGAGAACACCGACGTTTTGCTCTGCCAATACTTCCCCAAGGGAACGGACCTCGGCCAACACGGCGTCGACGAGCTGAACGCCGTTGCCCATGCCTTGAATACGCGCCCACGTGAAACTCCGGGGTGGCAGACACCGGCTGAGGCCATCGACCGGCTGATCAAACAGCATATGACAGAGCAATCGCATTTGGCTCATGCGGAATTCAAGCCATTACGAATGTTGAGGAGAAACGCGTCATCCCAACCTGCGTGCTTCAGCTTAATGGAGAGAGAGTCCTTCGAGGTATCCTTTCGCACGGCGTCGAGAGCGCGTCGGCGTAGGATAGCTATGTTTGCGAGACCGTTATTCTTCCGGTTGCGGGCAGCGTCTTCCCGGAACGAGACGTCGAGCTGCCAGTGTAATTCATTTTCGATGGCCCAGTGGGCGCGACCCGTGGCTAGAAATCACGATGTTTGCAAGCCGAGCCTCGGATGATTGCAGGCCGTTACAAGTATGAGGCGCATATGTTCGAGGACAGCGCGCCGCTGTATTTCCCCCAACCCGGCCGCATTACGAATAGATGCTCCGCCTGGCGGCCCACTTCCTCCATCAGAGAGAAAAGGGGGCCTTTTTTCCTTTTGGACTTAACCCAACTGGAAAGGAGCCGATCATGGCCACCGAAAGACTCGTCGACCGCCACCGCATGAGCGACACGCACATCCGCGACCTTGATGTCTATTACGACAAGGGCGGCATGAATTACTTCGACTACAGCACAAAGCCGAAAGGCATCTACTTTTCCTCCACGGTCTATGAGCAGCCAATCGGATCGGCGTGGAAGACACTGAAGATCGGCACCGGCTCGCAGCAGCCGGGTGTCGGCTACATCCTCGTGGTTCCGCTCACCAGGTATCGTCCCAAGGCGCTGCGCGAGGTGCGCGAGCGGGTCAAGACCCATGCGGCGGAGATCCACGGGCGTTGTCACATTAACCACTTCCGATTGCCGGGTCCACGATTTGAAGGTAGCT
>JAUNVT010000308.1 GCA_030540655.1 Rhodobacterales bacterium | reverse complement strand
AGCGTAGGGTCCGCGAGCGATGACGCAGCATCTCCGGGCCGACGTTCGACCAGATCGTAGGGCACGGGGGAACCGCAGGCTTCGGAGAAGGCCGCAATGATCTGCAATACTGTATAGCCCGTGCCGGTCCCCAGATTGATCCGCAGATGCCGGTCTTCCGGGGGTGTCGCAAAGAGATGATCGATAGCCGCGACATGCCCCAGCGCAAGATCGACCACGTGTATGTAATCCCGCAGGCCGGTGCCGTCCGGCGTATCGTAATCCGAGCCAAAGATCTGAACGGACTTGCGAAGGCCAGCTGCTGTTTGCGCCACATAGGGGAATAAATTATTGGGCACGCCGCGCGGGTTTTCCCCGATCAGTCCGCTGGAATGCGCACCAACGGGGTTGAAGTAGCGAAGCGAGATTGCGCGGAACGCAGGTTCGGCAACGATCAGGTCGTCGATGATCTCTTCGATCATCAGCTTGGTGCGCCCGTATGGATTTGTGATGCTTGTGGGGGCGGTCTCGGGGATCGGCAGCGTCTCTGGAATTCCGTAGACGGTCGCGGAAGAGGAGAAGACAAGAGTTTGCACGCCGGTCGCCACCATGGCCCGGAAAAGCGCGACGGCGCCAAGCAGGTTGTCATGAAAATAGAGCAGCGGATCGGCAACCGATTCGCCTACAGCCTTCTTGCCCGCCAAGTGTATGACCGCGTCCACACGGTGCTGGCGGAGGACTTCTTCCACAACCTTTTGGTCACGAACATCACCCTCCACCACAGTCACTTCGCCCGCAGCAAGCTCGGCGATCCGCGCGGCAGCGCCCCGCTCGGAGTTTTCAAAATTGTCCAGAATGACCACACGGTGTCCAGCCTCAAGAAGCTCGACCACGACATGAGAGCCAATGTATCCGGCGCCTCCGGTTGCCAGAATGCATTTTCTCATGGCTGGTCTCTTTCCGATTCTATTCACCGTGACGGCCTTTGCCAGTTTGCGCGGCTGATCCCCATCCGTGCCATTGGCGTCCGCAGTATGATAGGCGATCAGCTGAATCGCAACTGCATAGACGAAAAGAGGTCAGCGGCTCGACCGTGGGCATGGTCACTGTGCACCAACATCTTCCTCAAGCGCGGCGCGGGACGCAGCATCACCGATCAGAGGCATGCGCCCCTTGCGGGCGATTACTCGCCAGATTGGCTGACAACCATGGTCACACCATTAGTAGGAAGCGGGGGGTGCCGGTAGCGGAATTCAGAGGCAATCTCGCTCTCGACGGGCAGGCGGCCGAATTTTTTCTTCATATCCTGGCAACAAGCGCCGCATAACAAGCTGTTCCGCATACGATGATCGTAAGCCGCGGAACGGACGTTTAATCAATGGCTTCTGCCGCGCCTTGGATCCGGTCCCGCTCCGACGATGTCCATGCATTTTAGCCCCTGTGTTTGTCAGGCGGTCTGGTTGGTTCATTCCTGACGAAGGTGCCGCGCTTTCGGACACCGGCAGTGATGACAAGCTTGTGGGGTTTTCCAGCAGCGCGGCGGCGGTCGGCGAAGAGTTTGAGAATCTGATGGTGAGGGCTGGCGCCGAGAGCCACTTGGAATAATACATGCCGTAGCAGCCTGCGGCCACCGCCAATTGCGCGCTTGCTCCGTATGGCTCCGCTGTTATGCGCAACTGGCGAGGCGGCTTGCCCGATCGGCATCATGCTGTCAGTCGGACCGGTCCCGGGAGCGGAATGCAAGATGCTAGCAGGCCTGGCAAGGTTCTCATCTGTGACGATGATTTCTTCGATCTGAACCTCAAGCTCTGTAGCTGGCGATCGGGCTGGTCTTTCATCGCAGCCTCCATGGCTTCGACATATCTGCCGATCCCAGTTTCCCATGCGCCTTGATCTGCGCCGGAAGCCTTTTTGATGTCTCGGTAAGTTGGAAAGTTGCGCCTGGCACCAAACCGAAGAGCCATGAGCCGCGCAATGGGTTCTGCCTCATCCTGTCGCTATTTGCCCGCGTGTCCCGGCGGGGGCAAAGGGTTTGTTCGTGCTGGCGGCAACGGCCGTGTGACGATTTCGGCGGCGCCCAAGTTCAGACCGCAGACGCCATTCCCGGCCACCGGTGTGCTCAAGACGAACCCTGCGGAGACCGGGTTTGCCAGATCGACAAGCCGCGCAGAGACTGTCCGTTCTTCTGTTTAACCTGGCTTTGGTCCATGC
>JAUNVT010000307.1 GCA_030540655.1 Rhodobacterales bacterium | reverse complement strand
GCGGAACAAGCCTGTTGAGATATGGCTCCAAGACGAACCGCGCGTGGGCCAGCAGAGCACGCTCACCCGGGTCTGGTGTGTATTCTCACGCGAATGCCACGTTCGTGTCAGTAGCGGTGCAGTTATAGCCATTGGGGTTGCACATAAAAACATGTTGCACGAGGCATCTTAGCAAAGGCGAGTGGCGCGAAGACCTCAAGTATCGCAGCGCCACTCGCCTTTGCGGCTGCTGGATGCCATGATGTCGAAATGCGATTGTATGTCCAAGGATCGGTCAATTGAAATTCCGTAGTCTTGTTTAACTTGGATGCTGTATATACTCGTAGCGACAGCCGAAACATTGCAGAAGCTGGATGACCCGGCCAAAACGTCTGAAGGGCGGCTTTCGGATACTTACCGCAGGTGCAGGACGGTTAGGACGTATTAACGTTTAAGGATTCCCAAATCGGTCTTTGAGTGATTTGAGGTTGCAAACATAGGAGACAACCTTGATCCGCGCTGCTTTGACCGACGGCCCAATGGGAAACCATAGCCCCGCACTGTCTTGGCCGGGGAATGTGATCCCGGTCGCACCGGGCCTGACCCTCGTCTTTTTGTCGAGGCGGTTCTTTGGGTCGTGCGAACGGGAGGCCCTTGGCGCGATCCGCCGTCAGAGTTCGAGCGATGGAATACAGTCTTCAAGCGGCTTGCAGATGGGTCAGAGCAAACGTATTCTATCGAATGTTCAGACTGTTAGCCGAAGACTCCGACTTGGAAAATGCGATGGTAGATGGTACAGTCGCCAAAGTTCATCGTCATGGACAGGGCGGAAAAGGAAGACTCAAAGCCAGGCCATTAGGTGTTCTCGCAGAGGCACAACCAGCAAGATCATGGCGCTAACAGATGCCTTGGGCAACCTGACTGATTTCCGGCTGCTACCGGGACAGGCTCACGATCTGCGTGGCACAGCGGCATTGATCAAAGATCTAGCCTGCAGCCGTTTTCCTTCCTCGCTTCAGGGCAACGGTCGACATGTTTGAGCTTGATCGGTTCTTGTTGGCCCAGGAGCCAATGCTTGAAGACGCACTCGCCGAATTGCGATCTGGGCAACGCGCCCGTTTTCGGAACAAAGCCCTTCCTGCCTGACCGGCAAGCCTTGAAGGAGATGGCCTGCTCATTTCAGGATGCTATTTGCAAACAAACCATACAATGCGACGGGCTGGTTTCGGCCAAGGATTGTCTTGCCGCATCTTATCGGCGGGAAGTTCTGTGGCCTCAGAGCCTGATACGCCACATCCGGAACCGCCCCTGCCCTGTCACCTCGCGGATCAACCCTTGTTTTTCCATCCACGCGAGGTTGCGCTGGACGGCCGCGCGGCTGGCGCCGGTCAGAGCTTCGGCCATCGGGGCCGAAACCAGCGGCCATTCGGTCAGCACAAGGCGCAAGGCCGGCGGAGTGCGGCCCGATAGCGGGGACAGGGTGGCTTCAGCCAGTGCCGACCAGGCTTCGATATCGTCCAGATGGCGCATCGCGGCGCGGCAGGCCTTCTCCATGCCGTCGAGCCACCGGACGAGGCGATCGGCCGGCTCCCCACCCGCGCGCAGCCCCCCTGCCCCGCCCATGGCAAGAGGCGCGAACACCGCCCCCTTGCCTGCGCCGGCAGCAATCCGCCCTGCGGTGACCGCCGCCTCCAGCCGGTCGCCCTGATGCCCGAGGCCCGCGCGGCTCCAGAGGTGGAAGCCCATGCAGGCGCGGCTGATCGGGTGCAGGTCGGCGGCTTGCGCCATCAGATCAAGCCAATCGCCCGCGCGATCGGTGAAGGGCGCGGCCTCCTCAGTCATGCTCTCGGGGTCGCGGCGGTCGAGGAAGGCGGCAAGGCCTGCCTCGGGTCCCGGACCCCCCGTCAAGCGCCGCACGGCCCATCCGGCATGCGCGAGCGCCGCCATGTCCTCCTGCACGCCCGACAGGCGCAGGGACATCCAGAGGGCAAGGCGCTCCAGCCCGACCCGTTCACCGGCGATCCAGCTGAGGCTCGCAGCCTCGATCAGGGCAAGCCGATACCGCCATCCTTCCGGGCCACGGCGCAGCCGGTCATCGAGCGCGCCGAGCCGTCCGGCGACCCTTGCCAGACGCGCAGCACAGCCCGCTTCAGCCCGGCTCCAGTCGGTGACGACTGCGGCTCCACCTGGCTCTGTCCGTGGACGGGGAAGCAGAAAGTCCGGCTCC
>JAUNVT010000306.1 GCA_030540655.1 Rhodobacterales bacterium | reverse complement strand
AAAAACCGCGCCGCTTGATCAGGCTCTATCACCCAAAATCGCGCATATCTCCCGGCAGACTCCCGCCCCGTACAATTTCGTTATGGCGCCTGTTGCACGACGAAGTTATCCTCCCGCAAGCCCATGTGCTTCATGGCATCCGGGTATCGCAGGTGGACAGGTTCTAAGCATGAATGCCGATTCGAGTCAGGCCACCCGCCGCGACCTTGTCCTTACTCACGGCGTTCTCAGCGAAAATCCGGACGAGCTGTTCTATGGCACAGGTTGGCGCGTGGCGCGGGCTGTTTTCAAGGAGGCTATGTTGCGGCTGTGGAGCGACGATGCGTTCGGTCTGGCCGGCAACGTTGCTTTTCGTGCCCTGCTCGCCGTCTTTCCGTTTCTGATCTTTACCAGCGCCATGACCGCTTTCGTCGGCGATCCGACCATGGCCAAGGATCTTGTGGAATTTCTGATGGCGATCATACCGCCGCCCCTGATCGAGCCGCTCGTCTCCCAGGTGGAACAGGTGATGACCGTCCAGCGTGGAGGAGTCCTCAGCATCGGTATCCTGCTGACGATCTGGTTCGCCGTGGGCGGCGTAGACGGGCTTCGTATCGGCCTCAACCGCGCCTATGGGATCCGTGAAAGCCGGTCGATCGTCATGATCTACACTGTCCAGGTCGCCATGGTCCTGCTCGCCAGTCTGGCGCTGGTGCTGGTCGGCTACTTCCTCGTTCTCGCGCCTCGGGCCGGGTCTTGGCTGCACGAGCTTATACCAGGGTTCGATCCCGCATCGGTTACGATCCGGTTGATCCGGTTTCCGGCTTCTGCAACCATTGTCGTGGTGGCCCTCTTTGCCGCCCACGTGTTGCTGCCAGCCCGCCGGACAAAATTTTCAAACATCTGGCCGGGGGTGGCTTTCACGGCGCTTGCATGGACAGTTCTTGCCGCGGTGTTTTCTTTCTACGTCTCAAGCTTCGGCACCTATGCAAGCTACTACGCCGGCATGGCCGGGATCATCGCAGCCCTTTATTTCATGTACCTTTCCGCACTTCTTCTGATCTTCGGAGGCGAACTTAATCGCGCCCTCCGCATAAGGCGTCTCGCACGCGCTCTCAGTGGATGAGCATGCATGTCTCATGCCGCTACACCGGCCGCGGGTGGGGGCTTCTGTTGCCTGCGGATGATCCTGTCCTTCAAGAGTCATGATTTCCGCTTTGATCTATAGCAGAGGAAAAATAGCAGCTTTGCGGCTTCAAGAGAGCTATTCAGAATGTATGACTGCGGGGACCGTAATCATCACTGTTAGCCGGGGTCTGCCAAAGACCGTTGAAAGCCGGCGCGGTTTTTAGCGTTTGATGTGGACACGTCTTTTAGCAGGCCGCTGAAAAAGGCTTTCGGAGCGTGATTTTCGTCAAGCTGCTTTATGCCTGCCGCGAGGCATTATCATCAACTCGACGAGAGAGCCCGAAAAGGAGTCCGGATCAAGGTCAATATGGATGTTATCGGACTTTTTCAGCAGCCTGTTAGATGTCATAGCCCTCAAGGTGGACCACCCCCGTATAGCAAGCGTGTCCGCTGCTTTTGCTATACGCGAAGGGTTGCTGGTCTCAGCGATAGAAGCAAACTGCAGGCGCGGTGCGCGCCTTGGGTAAGGAGCACGGTTGTCATCATGGCATCGCCGCAGACATCGGTCCATTCTCGAAGCTTACGGTTGGTGGCAGTGATGACGCTGGTTTTCTCGTAGAGTTCGCTGATCAGGTGGAGCAGAAATACGCTGCTGGATTTCTGGAATGGGATGTAGCCTCGCTCGTTGATGATGACGCGGTCCCGAGGCCGCAGTTGCGGGATGATTTTCCGTCAGGGGGCGGCAGCCTGTTCTTTGATCAGGGCATTGATCAGATCCCTGCCTGAAGAAGCGGGCCTTCTTGTCGTTGCTGATCGGCTGCTGCGCTGTAATCCAAGGTAGTAAATCCTATGATTGAAGAACTTTGCAATGGTTTGCAATGGATAGTATCCCACCGGATGGTGTAATACCGCCGACCTTCGGAAAGGCCCGGATTTGATCAGGACGCCAGAGCTGGCACCCTGACGTTGGGAGTGTCGTTCACGCGCGCGAGGGGTTCAAGGCTCATGTATCGCCGCGCGAGCGTCCATTCGTCGTTGGTCTCGAGCATGATCGCTCCGAAGAGCCGGATGACGGCATCATCGTTCGGGAAGATCCCGATGACGTCGGTGCGTCGC
>JAUNVT010000305.1 GCA_030540655.1 Rhodobacterales bacterium | reverse complement strand
GCACCGAGCCGGAGCGCGTCGAAGATGCGTGGGATCGACTGATGGCCGCATGACCGACACGGTTTTCAGACATGGCCAATTTCTACCATCTTCGCGACACCACCGGACACGATTAACGGAACTGCAATCGTGGATGAATTTCAGGTGTTCCCGCCACAGTGTGAAATATCCCCACCGGCGTGAGTGAAGCGGAGATTGCGACCAAGAGAAGGATAAGGGTGGATATCCTCGCCAAGCGGAGCACCATCATCTCAATCGCTCGCCTCAGAAAGAAAGTGCTTACGGCCGAGGTCGCGCCCTGCACAAGGCTTGCAATCACTGGCTCCGGCATTGAATCGGCGCGATCGGCAAAAACCACCCATCCCCCCCAAAGCCGGAAACGCGACAGCCATAGACAGGAAATTAGACCGCACACCGGCCCCACTCAGCCGGCAAGCCAGTAGTAGCGCGTAAGATGAAAGAAAACCGGGGCGGCAAAAATCACGGAATCCAGCCGGTCGATGAAGCCACCGTGCCCCGCAATGCTGTGGCCCCAGTCCTTGACGCCGCGATCACGCTTGATTGCGGACATGACCAGCCCGCCCAGAAAGCCCATGACGGTGATTACAAGGCTCATCATTGCAGCCTGCCATGGCGAAAACGGTGTGATCCACCAAAGCCCCGCGCCTATCGCAGTTGCGGTCAGGCAGCCACCCACAAAACCCTCGACCGTTTTCGACGGTGACAGATCTGGGGCAATCTTGTGGCGGCCGATCAGCGTTCCCCAGACATATTGGAACACGTCGCTCAACTGTACTACGATTACGAGAAACGCGATCAGCAGCACGCCGCGTTCTTCATAGCCGGGAATGCTGAGATTCAGCAAGGCAGGCACATGAGACACGCAATAGACACAGATCATCAGCGCCCATTGCATTTCGGCAATGCGGATCAAGAAGTTGCGCGTGTCGCGTGCGAGGGCCGTGACGACTGGCAAGAACAGGAAAACCCACACCGGAATGAAGATTGCGAAAAGCCCGTACCAGGACAGCCAGATCAGATAATATTGCACCGGAAGCGCGACAAAGAAGACGGCTGCCAGCGACCAGTGATCGGCACGTGTTGCATTGGTGAGCGTCATGAACTCGCGCAGCGCCGCGAATGAGCAGAGCAGAAACAGAGCAATCACGCCCGTGCGCCCGCCCAGGAACGCAATCGCGATTGCTGCAGCCATCACCCACCATGCCCTTATCCGGGCGTTCAGGTTTTCGATCGCTGCATTCTGCCCGTTCGGCGACAGTCTGCGTTGCAGCGCAAAACCGACAAGGCTGGCAATTGACAAAATTCCGACAATACCAGCAATGACCATCCACAGATCAGCATGTGGGGATCTCATCCTTTCACCTCCGACCCGGGAGACAGCGAGAGCAAGGCAGTGCGCGTTCTATGAAGAAAATCGGCCTTGGTTTCCTGATCCTTCAGCCTCATGGGAGCGCCGAAGTGAACCCTGCACATCAGCGGCACGGGAAGAATTGCCCCCTTGGGCAGAACGCGGTTCAGATTCTCGATCCAGACGGGGACAAGATCGATATCGGGTCGCGATGAAGCCAGATGATAAATTCCCGTCCTGAAAGGTAAAAGAACGTCATCAGTCGTGTTCCGTGTTCCTTCGGGAAACAGGATCAGGGAATCCCCCTGATCAAGCGCTTCTGCCATTTGACCTATCGGATCGATCTTGCTGGCGGCACCGTTGCGCGCGATCAGGACAGCATTGAAAACTTGCGATCCGACATAGCGCCGCACAATTCCCCTGTCCCAGTAATCCGCTCCCGCGACGGGGCGGACTTGCCTGCGCATCCGCGGCGGAAGTACTGTCCAGATGAGGATGAAATCACCATGGCTTGCGTGGTTTGCGAAATATATGCGCGGCCCAGCGAGGCTTGGATCCGTGCCGATCCATATGCCCTGCACCGCCGTCACCGCGTGCGCAAAAAATGCGATCGCCCCGCCCATCACACCCGTAATCCATTTCTGCATCAACATGGCTTTCGTTCTCATTGCGCGGCAGGTCTAACCCGGTTTCGGGCCAGATGTAGCATCTTGCTGCTCCTCTGGCATAGGAGAGATGACGGGCCGAGCAGATCCCGCCTACTGACAAGCCATTACGATACAGTCCCCGCCTGATCTGGAAGGAATCCGGCTGTGTCCGAACGCTTGGTGTAACAGGCCGCGCGCGGAGCCCTTGGCGTAGC
>JAUNVT010000072.1 GCA_030540655.1 Rhodobacterales bacterium | reverse complement strand
TAATTGGCAAGTTCACCCCTTGCTTTCTCTATAAAGATAGGTAGATGCGGATGAGGGGATCACCCTGCCGAAGATGATAACGCACTACCAAGGAGGCACTCATGACCCGGGATCAACTGAATCGCGAACTTCGCATGCACAGCGCCACTTGGCCCGTCGTTCTGGTCGTCTACGGGATGATTGTCGGCACCATGGTGCTGACCGCGATGTCGATGACCTGATCGGACTTGTCGGTATCGACGTCCAGAGCGTGTGCTTCCTTCTTTTCGCAGATAATTTGCCCGGAAACAACTCCCTGGTGCTGTCCGGTAACTGGGACTCAAAACAATGTTTACAAATCAATCGCATCGTCGGCGGCCCGTCCAGCGCGCAAACTTTTCCTCGGCACTTATCATCTACGCCCTGATCCTCGGCACGATGGTGCTCACAGGAATGGCGATGACGTGATCGTGCGGCCTTTCCGTCCGAAAAACATCTGGATGCACTCCAACCAATAGTGATGATGGCCCATACCGTCATTTACAACCTATACCGCCACTACGTTCAGCCTGCCGCAGGCATCACCTTGCTGTCTTCGGGATTGATCTGTTTCGATGCAGCCTCTCCAAGGTTCTCCAGCCCTCTTTCCTCCAGCAGCGTTGTCAGCCATTCCGGGTCCATTTCGGGGACCGAGCTGAGCAGCAAATCGGTATAGGGGTGGTGCGGTGGGCTGAACATTGTGTCTTTCGGCCCCATTTCGACCACCTTGCCATTCTGCATCACAACCACTTCATCTGCGATGGACCGCACTGTTGCCAGGTCATGCGTGATGAACATGTAGGCGAGGTTGAGCTCGTCCTGGAGCCGGTCCAGAAGGCGCAGAATGCCTTCGGCAACAAGCTGATCGAGCGCCGATGTCACCTCGTCACAGACGATAAAGCTGGGCTCAGCCGCCAAAGCGCGGGCTATGCCGATACGCTGTTTCTGACCACCGGACAATTCCGACGGATAACGATTATAGTATTGCGATGGCTCCAGTTCGATCAGGTCCAGCAACTCGTCGACCCGGTTCTTGAGCGCAGCACCTTTGAGGCCGGAATAGAATTTCGCCGGACGGCCAATGATCTCGCTGATCTTGACCTTGGGGTTCAGCGCGGTGTCAGCCATCTGGTATATCATCTGGCACTGGCGCAGCTGTTCCTTGTTGCGGTCACGGTAATCGGCCGGAAAAGGCTGGCCCTTGAAGAGAACCTCGCCCTTCTGCGGCGGCAGAAGGCCCGTGATCACGCGCGCGGTCGTGGATTTGCCTGACCCCGATTCACCCACGACGGCCACGGTCATGCCCTCATAGATATCGAAGCTGACATCATCGAGAATTTTGGGCCCGTTGGTATAGGCGGCATCGACATTCTTGACGGAAATAAGGCAGTCACGCCCCTCCCGGCTGCGCTGTGGCGATTCAAAGCTACGGACCGCCCAGAGAGATTTGGTGTATTCCTCTTTGGGGTTATTCAGCATGTCGGCGGTCGAGGCTTCCTCGACCTCCTCACCTTTCAGCAGAACCTTGATCGTGTCGGCCATCTGCGCCACGACGGCCAGATCATGCGTGATATAAAGCGCCGCCGTATTGAATTGATCCACGATGTCACGGATCGCGGCCAGAACCTCGATCTGTGTGGTCACGTCCAAGGCTGTTGTCGGTTCATCAAAGATGATCAGATCGGGACGGCAGGACATGGCCATTGCCGTCATCGCACGCTGAAGCTGCCCGCCAGACACCTGATGCGGATAGCGGAACCCGATCTCCTCCGGGTTGGGGAGGCGCAGGCGGTTATAGAGGTCGATCGCATCCTCCTGCGCCTCCATCCGCTTCTTCAGACGATACTGCAGCGGTCCTTCGGTATGCTGATCTATTATCTTGTGCGCAGGATTGAAGGATGCGGCGGCCGATTGCGCGACATAGGCGATGCGATTGCCGCGCAGAGCGCGCCGCTCACCTTCGGTCGCGGTAGTCAGCTCCATGCCGTCAAATTCGATCGAGCTGTCTTCGGAAATACGCGTGCCGTCGCGTGCATAACCCATTGCGGCCGCGCCAATAGTGGATTTCCCAGCACCCGATTCCCCGATGAGGCCCATCACCTCGCCGCGGTGCAGCGTCAGATCGACCCCCTTGATGATGTCCACCCAATGCTCGTCCGAATAGCCCTGAATCTTCAGGTTGCGGATCTTCAGCAGCACGTTCTTCTTGTTCTTTTGAAAAGCCATGTCAGTTTACTCCTTCAGTCCCGAGGACCGGTGCAGCATCCAGTCGACCACGAAATTGACCCCAACGGTCAAGAGCGCAATCGCGGCGGCCGGAATGAGTGGTGTGATTTCTCCGAACGAGATCAGTGTTGCGTTTTCGCGCACCATTGATCCCCAATCGGCCGTGGGTGGCTGAATTCCAAGCCCCAGAAAGGACAGACCCGCGACCAGAAGGAACACAAAGCAGAATTCCAGCCCGAATTCAGCCACCAGCGGCGCAGTGGAATTTGGCAGGATCTCGCGCCGGATCAGATATCCTGTACCCTCGCCGCGCAGCTTGGCCGCCTCGATATAATCCATGACGACGACATCGCCCGCGACCGCCCGCGTCAGGCGGAAAACGCGCGGCGCATAGATGATGGAGACGGCGATGATGATAACCGGCATGGAGGGGCCGAAGATCGACAACATCAAAAGCGCAAAGATCAGCGATGGAATGGACATGATCACATCGGCGACCCGGCCCAGGAAGTTGTCCAGTATCCCCCCTTTGGTCGCCGCCAGAAGCCCCAGAAACGCGCCCATGAAAAACGCGAGAAGCGTCGCCGTCAGGGCCAGACCGACGGAATTGCGCGTACCATAGATCAGGCGGCTGAACATGTCGCGGCCCAGTTGATCGGCGCCGAGCAGCATGTTCTCATCTGCCGGTGCAAAGGCGGAGGAGACCACCTGAGCCTCACCAAAGGGTGCGATCCATGGCGCGAAGATGCCCGCGATGGCATAGGCGAAGATGACGAACATTCCGAAGGCCGCCGTCAAGGGCGCCGTGCGCAGCTCCTTTGCCATCTCGCGCGAGACGATCAGGATGAGGAATTCGCGGAACGCGTAGGATACCATGGCCGCGAGAGCGATTACCCCCGCACCGATCGCTATGATCCGCAGCGCATCCGCGCCGCCAATGATGCCCACGATGAATGATACCAGCGTCAGCGAGAACAATAACAAGAAAGCTGAACGCTGGTTGTAAAACGCGGCCAGACAGGACGCGATCAGGAGCAGGGAGTAGTATGAAAGAACAAAAATGCTCATGTCTTGTGGTCCCTCACTTCGGATGACGCAGGCGTGGATTGGTCAGGATGGCGCCGACATCGGCGGCAAGGTTGAGCAGGATGAAGGTCGCGGCAAAGATCAGGCAGCACGCCTGCACCACGGGAAAATCCCGCTTGCTGACCGCATCGACCAGCGCCTGGCCGATACCGGGATAGACGAAAACCACCTCGACCAGAACAACGCCGGTGATCAGGTAAGCCAGATTGAGTGCAATCACGTTTATGATCGGTGCCCAGGCGTTGGGCAGGGCGTGACGCACGATCACCTTCCAGGGCGGCGCACCCTTCAGCTTGGCCATTTCGATATAGGGCGAGGCGAGCAGATTGATGATCGCGGCGCGTGTCATGCGCATCATATGCGCCGTCACGACCAGAACCAGCGTCAGGGCGGGCAGGAACGTCCGCTCCAGCAAATCCCAGAAGGACATGCTGTCGCTCAGGCTGGCGATGGCGGGGAACATGCCCCATTTGACTGAAAAGAACAGGATCAGGATATAGCCGAGGAAGAATTCAGGGCTGGAGATCGAGGTCAGCGTCAGCACGTTCGCCACACGGTCAAAGATCGTATTGCGAAGAAGGGCAACCACGACCCCAAGCGTAATCGCAAAGGGCACCGCTATGACGGCGGCATAGGTGGCAAGGAACATCGTGTTGCGGAACCGCTCGCCGATCACGCCCATCACCGTTTCCTGCGTGACGATCGACCGCCCGAAATCGAGCATCAACGCCCCTCTCAGCCAGTGGAAATACCTCACATAAGCAGGATCGTTCAGCCCCATCTGCTCCCGCAGGTTCCGGACGTTTTCTTCGGTCGCGCCCTGGCCCAGAACTGCCTGGGCGATGTCACCCGGCAAAAGCTCGACCATGAAAAAAATGATGACCGATATCACCAGTAGAATGATCAGCCCCAATCCGAGCCGTTTCGCAACAAGCCCCAGAATGTCGCTCATATTACCCTCCTGCTGTCATTCCGATCCGACATGGCTAGCATGACACCACACAGTTTAACAGTATTTAGCCATGCCTGTCTCCCGCTATGGAAGCGCATGACGTTGATTTTGACCCATATTTATCAATAGAGCAGCGCAGGACTCAGCTCCGCGCTGGCGCGGCGCTGGAGCTGCACTGCGGCGCGTCAGCTATTGAACCACCAGCGGCTCGCGGCGCGATAACCGTCAAGCTGCCATGCGATGGCATGTTCGCCGGTGGTGCCGATGTTCTTGCGCTTGCCGTAGACAAAATTGGGGAAATACGGGATGACGGTCCCGCCGTCGTCGCGCGACAGGATCGCCATGTCGCGATACATCTCGGCGCGCAGCCCATCGTCAAGTTCGGATTTTGCCGCCATCAGCAATTCGTTGAACTTCTCGTTCTTCCAATGCGACTCGTTCCATGCCGCGTCTGACTTGTAGGCAAGGCTATACATCACGTCCGGCGTCGGGCGCGCCCCCCAGGCAACCATGCAGAACGGCTTTTTCAGCCAGATATCGGACCAGTAGCCATCATTTGGCTCTCGTGATACCTGAATTTTCATTCCAGCCTTCTTGGCATGTTCCGAATAAAGGATTGCGGCATCGACTGCGCCGGTAGAGATGGAATCGGCCGAATAGAGTTTGACCTTCAGGTTTTCCATCCCTGCCTTTTTCAGCAGCGATCTGGCCTGATCGGGATCGTAAGGCGTCTGCTCCACGTCATCGGGCCAATAGGGCATGGCCGGCGAGTGATGGAAATCATTGCCGATGGTGGCCGCGCCGAACAGGATCTTGTTCATCATTCCTTCGCGATCGATCGACAGCTTCAGCGCCTTGCGCACGTTGACATCGTTAAAAGGTTCCACGTCACAGAACATCGGCATGGTGATCGTCTGCGCCGAAGGCAGGTTGATCACGTCAACGTCCGGGTGACGCTCGAGCAGCGCCATCGTCTTGTTTTCAATCCAGCTCGTGGCGTCCGCATCACCGGTGACAAGAGCCGTCTGCCGGGCGTTCGGATCGTTGATGAAAACCACCTCGACCGCGTCGAAATACGCCCCCTCCCCGTGCCAGTCATCATGACGGGTGAGCGACGCGCTGATGCCGGGGGTCCAGCTATTCAGCCTGTAGGGGCCGCACCCATCGCCGGACTGCCAGTTGGCAGTGCCATCGTCATTGGCAGGCAGGATGACAAAGTGATAATCCGTCATCAGCCATGGAAGGTCGGCATTGCCGCTATTGAGCCTGAACGTCACCGTTTGCGCGTCATCCGCTACAATTTCGTCCACGACTTCCAGCAGCGCCTTGGCGACTGATGTGGTGCCCTCACCACGGTGATAGTTCATCGAAGCGACAACGTCCTGAGCGGTTACCCTGGCGCCTGAATGGAATGTCGCGTTGGGATTCAGCTTGAAGGTCCATTCGGACGCATCAGGCGTGGCTGACCATTCGAGCGCGACATCCGGACCAAGCGAGCCATCGGTTTCAATCAGCGTCAAATATGCCCGGTGAGTGTGGGCCAAAAGGATCTCGGCGTTGGATTCGTACAGGCCGGGGTCATGGCTGTCGCCCGAATTGCCATCGTGCTGGGCAATCCGGAACGTGCCTCCGCGCTTCGGCTCGGCCTGTGCCATGCTTCCCCAAAGGCCGGTCGCGGCTCCTGCTATCATGCCCGATGCCACCGCGTAGTTCATGAAGGCGCGGCGCGAAACACGTCCCTCCCGCGCGGCATCGGCCAGTCTATCCATCGGAAATGGAATATTTGTACTCTTCATCAGTGTCCCTCGGATCCGCCTTTTCCATGACACCCGCGACACGCTGAACCTTGTTCATTGAAAGGCCCGGCTTTGGCGCCGCATCGGGGTGGTGGTCGCAGGGACCTGTGGACCTGCTCCATTGCATCAGCTCTTGAACCACCAGCGGCTCGGGCCGCGCGCGCCGTCCAGTTCCCAACTGGGAGCAAGATCTTCTCCGGTCGCTACATTGCTGCGAACGGCATAGACGAAGTTGTTGAAGAAAGGGATGATCGTGCCGCCGTCATTGCGGGCCAGCAGTGCCATGTCACGGTACATCTCGCCGCGCAGCTTATCATCCAGTTCAGCCTTGGCACGGATCAGAAGCTTGTTGAATTCCTCGTTCTGCCAGTGCGATTCGTTCCAAGTCGCATCAGATTTGTAGGCGAGGCTATAGAGCACATCCGGCGTAGGGCGTGCGCCCCAACTGACGACCGTAAAGGGCTTTTTCAGCCAGACATCGGAATAGTAACCGTCATTCGGCTCGCGCACTACGTTAACGGTGATTCCCGCCTTCCTGGCTTGTTCGGCATAGAGCACGCACATATCCACCGCGCCGGAGAAAACCGAATCCGCGCTGCTGAGGTTTACCCTGATCCCTTCCGCGCCCGCCTTTTTCAGCAGCGATCTGGCCATGTCAGGATCATAGTCGCGTTGCTCGATTCCTTCAGGAAAGTAAGGCATTGCCGGGCTGTGATGGAAATCATTGCCTTTCGTGGCCTCGCCGAACGCGATCTTCTCGATGATCTCGTCGCGGTCCATCGCCAGCTTCATCGCGTTGCGCACGTTCACGTCCGTAAAGGGCGCGGTGTCGCAGAACATGGGCATCGTGATGGCGGCGGCCGACGGCACGCTGAGGATCTCGATTGCGCGGTCACGCTCCAGCAGCGATTTGGTTTTCAGATCAACCAGCGATATCGCATCGACGTCCCCTGTGACCAGTGCAGTCTGCCGGGCGTTGGGATCGTTCAATACCAGCATGACCAGCTTGTCGAAATATGCGCCCTCCAGATGCCAGCCCTCGTGCCTCGACAGACGGAACTGGACGCCCCAATCGCCATCGTCGATCTTGTAGGGGCCGCTGCCATCGCCCGATTTCCAGTCGATCCCGCCCTCGCCATCGCTCGGACATACCGCAAAGTGATAATCCGTCATCAGCCACGGCACATCTGCATTGCCGCCATCCAGTTCGATCACGATAGTATGATCGCCATCGGCCCGGATATCGGTAACCGAGGTCAGAAGGGTCTTGGCCGCCGAGGTGGATTTTTCGCCGCGATGAAAATTCAGGGAATTGACGACATCCTCGGATGTAACGGGCTTGCCGCTGTGGAAGGTCGCGTTGGGTGTGATCTCGAAGGTCCAGACGGTCGCGTCGCCGTTTGGCTCCCAGCCTGTCGCCAGATCGTTGCCCAGCGAGCCGTCGGGATTGATCATCGTCAGATAGGACCGGTACTGATGCGCCAGGTAGATCTGCTGGCGGCTGACATAGGTGCCGGGATCATGCGTGTCGGACGAATTTCCATCATGCGCGCCGAACCGGAACGTACCGCCTTTTTGCGGGGCTGCCTGCGCCCGCGTTGTCCAGAGGCCGCTGGCAGCGCCGACACCAATACCGGCGATGGCCGCGCTGTTCAGAAACGAGCGCCGCGACATGCTGCCGCTGCGGGCAGCGCTGTCCAGCGCGGTCGTTGCATATGCGCGTTTGGTGCGGGATTGATTACGTTTGGTCATTCACATTTCCTCCGTCGATGAGACAGTTTCGTGGATGCATCCCCGGAACCGGGCGCCTGCGGGGCAAATCGCATGATAAGGACATTATCCAAAGCTACAGCAACGGACCGGGATCGCCACAGCAAATTGACGAAACACGCTTTTTTTTCGGGTTGACGTCAGAACACCCAAGCCCTGCAAGGCGCAGATCGGGATCATCGCACTTGAGGTTCAGGCGAAAACTGCAGCTGTGAGGCAATTTGGCAAGGCATACGGTCTACTTCCGGTTGCTCCGCAGCTTGGCAAAGTAATCAACCCGCTTTTTCAACTCACGTTCAAACCCGCGTTCAACCGGATGGTAAAGCACCGGGCGCTTCATCGTTTCGGGAAAATAATTCTGGCCGGAAAAAGCGTCTTCGGAATCGTGATCATAGGCGTATCCCGCCCCGTATCCCTGTTCTTTCATCAGCCTGGTCGGCGCGTTCAGAATATGTTTGGGCGGTGGCTCGGAGCCTGTCTTGCGCGCCTCGCGCATGGCGGCCTTGAAGGCGGAATAGCCCGCGTTCGATTTCGGAGCCAGCGCCAGATAAATCACGGCCTGTCCCAGCGCGAGTTCGCCCTCGGGGCTGCCCAGCCGCTCGTATGTCTCCCAGGCATCCAGACAAACGCGATGGGCGTGGGTATCGGCAAGGCCGATATCCTCGATCGCCATGCGGGCAATCCGCCGCGCCAGATATCGCGGATCCTCGCCCCCCGTCAGCATCCGCGCCAGCCAGTAAAGCGCAGCGTCAGGGTCCGAACCGCGCACGGATTTATGGAGGGCCGAGATCAAATTGAAATGCTCGTCGCCCGACTTGTCGTATTTCGCCGCGCGCCGCATCAGGCGGCTTGCCAGACCTTCGGTTCCCAGCTTGCCCGACACCTTCCACGCGGCGATCTGCTCGATCAGGTTCAAAAGCGCGCGCCCGTCGCCATCAGCCATCTCCAGCAGCGCCTCGCGGGCGGGCCCGTCCAGCGGCAGGGGGCGGCCCATCTCGCGCTCGGCCCGCTGGGCAAGGCGTTCCAGATCGGACAGGGCCAGCCGCGTCAGGACAAGCACCTGACTGCGCGACAGAAGCGCGGCGTTCAGCTCGAAACTGGGGTTTTCCGTGGTAGCGCCGACCAGAAGGATCGTGCCATCCTCCATGAAAGGCAGGAATCCGTCCTGCTGCGCCTTGTTGAAACGGTGAATCTCATCCACGAAGAGCAAAGTGCCCTGCCCGTTCTGGCGCCGGTGCCGTGCCTCCTGAAACACTTTCTTCAACTCGGCCACGCCGGAAAAGATCGCGCTGATCTGGATGAAATGCAGATCTGTCTCATCCGCCAGAAGCCGGGCGATCGTCGTCTTGCCCACCCCCGGCGGGCCCCAGAATATCAGACTGCCCAGACTGCCCGCGGCCAGCATCACACCCAGCGGCGCCTCAGGACCAAGGACCTGCTCCTGCCCGATCACCTCGCCGAGCGACCTGGGACGCAACCGGTCCGCCAAAGGACGGTGCCCCTGAGGCTCAGCGGCCGGTGCGGGATCGCCGGTATCGAACAGATCCGCCACGCCCTAGAGCCGGAACCGCATTGTCAGCCGCCTCTCGCCGCGCTGCACATCAAGCGCGAGGCGGCCGCGTGCCCGCTGCAGCGCCGTGTTCGCCCCGGCGCTGGTGGAAACGGCGCGCCCATCAATGCCCAGCAAGACATCGCCCGCGCGCAGCCCTGCCCGTCCGCCTGTCTCGCCGGGATCCACCACCAGCACACCGGGCTCGCTGGTCAGTGGCAGGTCGTATTCGGCTATTACCGCCGGGTTTATCGTGCTGAGCGTCACCCCCGGCACGGCAGCGCCTCCGCCGGTTACCTGAGTATCCCGCGGCGGCGTTTCGGGCGCGGCCTCCATCGGCACTGCGATATCGCGCTCTACCCCACCCTGCACGGCGGTAATGGTCAAGTCAGTTCCGATACCCGCGACACTCATCCGGTAGATCATCTCGGCAGGGGTATTCACCTCTTGCCCTGCGACGGCGATGATCACGTCACCCGCCTTGAGCCCGGAGGCGCGAAATGGGCTGGCCGGGTGCAGATCCGACAGGATGATGCCACCTGACCGCGCCAGCCCCAGCCCCTCGACCATGTCATAGGTCACCGGCTGGCCGGTAATTCCTGCCCAAGGGCGCTGAAATGTCGTAGCGCCTGCCCGTGCCTGTTGCATGAACTGGCCTACCAGCGTCGCCGGAATCGCGAAGCCAATTCCGTTCGACCCCCCCGACCGGCTGAGGATGGACGTGTTGATCCCGATCAGCCTGCCTTCAGTGTCCACTAACGCTCCGCCGGAATTACCGGGATTGATCGGCGCATCGGTTTGAATGAAATACCCACGCGTGCTGCCCGTAACGGAGCCCGACCGGGCAAGCCCGGAGACAATACCGCTGCTGACGGTCTGGCCCACACCAAACGGGTTTCCCACCGCCAGTGCCAACTCACCTACCTCAACGTTTTCACTGTCGCGCAGGGGCAGCGAAGGCAAATCCTTGGCGCCTGTCAGTTGCAAAATGGCCAGATCGCTTTCCTGATCGGCCAGAAGGACGGTCGCTTCATATTCGCGGCGGTCGTTCAAAACGACGCGGATATCGGTCGCCTGTCCCACCACATGATAGTTCGATACCACAATTCCGTCCGGCGCAAGGATCACCCCCGAGCCAAGCGAATTTTCCACGCGCGGGGGCTGAGAGCCGAAATTCTGGAATAACTGACCAAAAAAGGGATCATCCGCAAAGGGGCTGGCACGGCCTTCGATCACACGGCGGGCATAGATATTGACGACCGCCGGCGTGACCGTCTTGACGACCGGCACGAAACCCATCTGGATCTGGGCCCGGCTCGTCGGCACCTCGGCTTCGGCCCAGGCGGGACCACCCAGCATAAGTACAGCAACGATCATCGGTCTGAGCATGGCGTGTCTCCTGGCGAACCACAGTCAGCGCGTCGTGGCCCATAGGGATATGCGTCCGCCTGCAAATGAATGCAAGTCGGCGCAGTGTCTCGAAAAAACGCAAAAGCCCCCGCCGGTCAGGCGAGGGCATTGGAAATTCCAGCAGGTGCGCCAGTTTAATCTTCGTCGATCGAAGCCAGTTCGGCGGCGACGCGCTCCTTGTCTGCCTTGCCCTTGGCCGCGGTATCACGATCGACAAACTCGATGATCGCCATCGGTGCCATGTCGCCATAGCGGAAGCCGGCCTTCAGCACGCGGACATACCCGCCCTGACGATCCTGGTAGCGCGGGCCCAGAACGTCGAACAGTTTCGCTACATACTGGTCCTGCTTCAGCTGGCTGGCGGCCTGGCGGCGGGCGTGCAGATCGCCGCGCTTGCCCAGCGTGATCATCTTTTCGATGATGCGACGCAGTTCCTTGGCCTTGGGCAGGGTCGTCTTGATCTGCTCATGTTCGATGAGCGAGCCAGCCATGTTCGCCCACAGCGCCTTGCGGTGCTCGTGCGTGCGGTTCAGGCGGCGGTATCCTCTTGCGTGACGCATTTCATGTCTCCTTGACGTGTTTTGCTTTGTCCGGCGGCGTGATGCGTGTCAGGCCGCTCTCCTTGGGGCATATGCCCGGTCGTGTATGGAGGCCGGAGCATCTGCCCCGGCCTGCGCATTCTCAAAAGGCGTCTTCGAATTTCTTCGCCAGATCTTCGATATTGTCGGGCGGCCAATCCTCGACATCCATGCCTAGGTGCAAGCCCATGCCCGAAAGCACTTCCTTGATCTCGTTCAGCGATTTACGGCCGAAGTTCGGCGTGCGCAGCATTTCCGCTTCGGTTTTCTGGATCAGATCGCCGATATAAACGATATTGTCGTTCTTCAGGCAGTTGGCCGAACGTACCGAAAGCTCCAGCTCATCCACCTTCTTCAGCAGAAGCGGGTTGAATTCCAGACCGTCATCATCCTCCGGGCGGCCCGCGCTTTCCGGCTCGTCGAAGTTGACGAAGATTCCAAGCTGGTCCTGAAGGATGCGTGCGGCATAGGCCACCGCGTCATCGGGCGTGATCGAGCCATCGGTTTCGATCTTCATCGTCAGCTTGTCATAATCCAGCACCTGGCCCTCGCGGGTGGGCTGTACATCATAGCTGACCCGGCGGATCGGGCTGTAGATCGCATCCACGGGGATCATGCCGATCGGCGCATCCTCGGGCTTGTTTCTTTCGGCGGCGACATAACCCTTGCCGGTCCCCACGGTCAGTTCCATGAACAGATCCGCGCCCTCATCAAGGTGGCAAATCACATGGTCACGGTTCAGGACTTCAATCCCGTTGCTTTCGGAGATGTCTCCCGCGGTGACAATGCCGGGCCCCTTGACGTTCAGCGAAAGACGCTTGGGGCCTTCGACCTCCATGCGGATGGAGACACCTTTGAGGTTGAGGATGATGTCGGTCACATCCTCGCGCACGCCCGCTACGGAAGAAAACTCATGCAGCACGTTGTCGATCTGCACAGAGGTGATCGCGGCCCCCTGAAGCGACGACATCAGAACACGGCGCAGCGCGTTGCCCAGAGTCAGGCCAAAGCCGCGCTCCAGCGGTTCCGCGACCAGCGTCGCCTGACGCAGCGGATCGTTGCCCGGCTTGACGTCAAGCTGTGTCGGCTTGATCAGTTCAGCCCAGTTCTTGTGGATCATGTATCCCTCCATACCAGTCCTGCACGCATGTCCGACGGTCAGAACGCCCGAGGTTTAAAATAACGTAAATGGGGCCGCGCGGACATGCGCAGCCCCATTTGACAGGGGTATCTCAGACGCGGCGGCGCTTTGGCGGGCGGCAGCCGTTATGGGCCATCGGCGTCACGTCGCGGATGGACATGATGTTGAAGCCGACGGCAGCCAGGGCGCGGAGTGCCGACTCGCGGCCCGATCCGGGGCCCTGAACTTCGACTTCAAGCGTGCGCATGCCGTGATCCTGCGCCTTCTTGCCTGCATCTTCGGCGGCCATCTGGGCAGCGTAGGGCGTCGATTTGCGTGACCCCTTGAAGCCGCAGGTGCCGGCCGAGGACCATGCAATCGCATTGCCCTGAACGTCCGAGATCAGGATCTTGGTGTTGTTGAAGGACGAGTTCACATGCGCAACGCCCGTGGCGATGTTCTTGGAAACCTTCTTCTTTGTGCGTTTGGTATCGCGTGCCATATCAGATGCCCTCCCTTATTTCTTCTTGCCGGCAATGGCCTTCGCGGGGCCTTTGCGGGTGCGGGCATTGGTATGGGTACGCTGGCCGCGAACCGGCAGGTTGCGGCGGTGGCGCAGACCACGATAGCAGCCGAGGTCCATGAGGCGCTTGATGTTCATCTGTGTCTCGCGGCGAAGGTCGCCCTCGACAGACAGGTTCGCGTCAATATACTCGCGCAGCGCGACGGTCTCAGTATCGCTAAGCTCGTTCACGCGGCGGGACTGGTCGATACCGACAGCATCGCAGATGGTTTTTGCAGTGGAATGACCGATACCGGTGACATAGGTCAGGGCAATGGGAACCCGTTTGTGCGTCGGGATGTTGACGCCGGCAATACGTGCCAAGTGCATATTCCTTTTCGTTGCGGGTCCGTAATGCCGGACCCTTTTTTCACAACGCAGGCCGGGAGTTAAAAGCCGGGCCGCAGCTGAATTCAGGTAATCGATTCGATCACGGACATGCCCATGGGAATCAAACCCCTCGCGGGATGGTGCTGGTTAGGAGGAATTGATCATGCCGTCAAGGGCGGGCGCCAAAGTTAACCGCTCCGCCCCGGTTTGTCCAACTTATCTCGAAGCTGCGCCGTCCAGAACCGCGGCGATGCTCTGCTGGACATCCTCCATCGGGGCGAGCCCGTTAATGCTGCGCAGCATGTCCTTGGCAAAGTAATAGCCGATCAGCGGCGATGTTTTCTTGTAATATTCCATGAGGCGATTTCGCAATGCCTCTTCGTTGTCGTCGGCGCGGCGGATGAACTCCTGCGTCTCGCCGCATCTGGTACACACACCATCAGCGGGAATCGGCTTGGTCTTGTCATTGTAGACTTCGCCGCAACCCGCGCAGGTTGAGCGGGCGGTGATACGTCCAACCAGCGCTTCATCATCGACCTGCATTTCGATCACGGCATCCAGCGTCTCACCGCAATCGTTCAGGAGTTTGCCAAGCGCGTCGGCCTGCGGCAATGTGCGGGGGAATCCGTCAAAGATGAACCCGCCGCCTTTGCCGCCCTCCAGCTTTTCGCGGATCAGGCCGATGACGATATCATCTGTCACCAGTTCTCCGCGCGCCATGACTTCGGCCACGCGCTTGCCCATTTCGGTCCCTGAATCCTTGGCCTCGCGCAGCATGTCGCCGGTGCTCAGCTGGATCATATCGCGGGTGGCCACCAGATGATGCGCCTGCGTGCCCTTGCCCGCGCCCGGCGGTCCGAGAAGAATGATGTTCATTTATTTGCGTCCTGTCCCTTTGCGGCGGGCGCGTCTTTTGCCCTTGCCGCCAAGCTGTGATTTTTCAATCAGCCCTTCATATTGATGCGCCAGAAGGTGACTTTGCACCTGCTGGATCGTGTCCATCGTGACCGATACCACGATAAGAACCGATGTGCCGCCAAAGTAAAAGGGAATCGAGAACTGTGCGCGCAGTATTTCAGGAAGCAGGCAAACAAGCGCCAGATAGGCCGAGCCGAGAACAAGAACGCGGCTGACGACATATTCCAGGTACTGCGCAGTCTTCTTGCCAGGACGGATGCCGGGAACGAACCCGTTCTGGTTCTTGAGATTTTCGGCAACCTCATCTGGCTTGAAGGCCACGTTGTAGGTATAGAAATACGTGAAGAACACGATCATGGCCGTGAAGAACAACAGGTAGAGCGGCTGACCCGGGCCGAAATAAGCCAGGATTGTAGACATGATCGGACTGCTGCCCTGCCCGCCCGAAAACGTGCTGATCGTGGTCGGAAGAAGCAACAGAGACGAGGCAAAGATCGCCGGGATCACACCTGCCGGGTTGACCTTGATCGGCAGATGGGACGATCCGCCGTCATAGACCTTCATTCCGACCTGGCGGCGGGGATACTGAATGTGCACCTTGCGCAGGCTGCGCTCCATGAAGACCACAAAACCGATGACCGCTATCACCATGACCATGACGCCGATGATCACGGCAGGGCTGATTGCACCACTGCGGCCGCTGGCAAAAAACTGCGCCAGCGCGGCCGGCACCTCGGCGATGATGCCGACAAAGATGATCAGCGAAATTCCGTTTCCGATGCCGCGCGCGGTAATCTGCTCGCCCAGCCACATCAGGAACATGGTGCCGCCGATCAACGTGACCATGCAGGACACGATAAAGAAAACACCCGGATTTGTCACCAGATCGCCCGTCTGCAAGCTGATGGCCAGGCCGTAGGATTGCAGCGTCGCCAGCAAAACCGTGCCGTAACGGGTATACTGGTTGATCTTCTTGCGGCCCGCCTCGCCCTCTTTTTTCAACTGCTCCAAGGACGGGACCATGGCGGTCATCAGTTGGATGATGATCGAGGCAGAGATATACGGCATGATCCCCAGCGCGAAGATACCCATCCGCCCCAGCGCACCGCCGGTGAACATTGACAGCATACCGCCAATACTGGCCCCGGCGCCGACCATGAAGGCGCGCAGCTCGGCACCGTCGATGCCGGGCACGGGAATGAAGGTGCCGAGCCGGTAGACCACCAGCAGCATGAGGGTGAACACGATGCGCTTGCGAAGATCGGTGGCCTTGCCGAGCGCCGCCCAGCTGGTGTTGGCCGCCATTTGTTCTGCTGCAGATACCATTCGGCTCTCTTTCGGAATGACAACGCCGCCGACTGCTGTTTTCCAGCGGCCCGGCGGCGTGTTTTGAAAAACTACGGGGTATGTATGCGGCGCAGGCGCCGCTCACAACCTCTTATTCAGCCGCTTCAGCCGCCCGAGCGGCGGTCAGTGTCAGCTTGCCGCCCGCCTTCTCGACCGCCTCGACCGCCGATTTGGAGGCCCCGGAGACTTCGAGCGTGATGCTTGATGTCACGTCGCCCTTGGCCAGGACGCGAACGCCATCCAGCTTGCGGCGAACGAGGCCGGACGCAATCAATGCATCCTCAGTAATGGCGGCGCTGCCATCCAGCGTGCCGGCATCAATGAATTTCTGGATCAGACCCAGGTTGACCACGGCATAGGCCTTGCGATTCGGCTTGTTGAAGCCGCGCTTGGGTAGACGCTGGTAAAGCGGCATCTGGCCGCCTTCGAAGCCTTTGATGGCCACGCCGGAGCGGGATTTCTGACCTTTGACACCCCGGCCACCAGTCTTGCCCATACCCGAACCGGGACCACGGCCAATACGCTTCTTGCGCTTGGTTGCGCCCTCATTATCATGCAGTTCATGCAGTTTCATGTCGCTTCTCCTTGTGCCGGATGCGGCCCCCAGCGACGGGAGTGGCCGAACGCGGCGTGATTGGTTTGTGAGTCGGCAGCCAACTCTGGGCGCGTGTACGCCGAATAATTCTGCGAAGCAAGTGAGCGGGATCTGAACTGCTTTTCTGAAATTTAAAAGTGACAGACCGGGATGTCATAAAGAACCGCCCCAGCTTTGACTTTATCATTAAACGTTGATGCTCTACGCTTTCGCTTGTCAAGCACCGCTGCGGCGAGAGAAAGCTGGACACGGTAAGCATCCACCACCGCTTGCAGGTCCCCACAAGTCCCCGGTGATGGACTTTC
>JAUNVT010000071.1 GCA_030540655.1 Rhodobacterales bacterium | reverse complement strand
CCGTGTCAAAAATCCAGATGTTCCACGTTCAGCGCGTTTTGCTGGATGAATTCGCGCCGCGGCTCGACTACGTCGCCCATCAGTTTGGTGAACAGATCATCCGCCTCTGCCACATCGTCCACCTTTACCTGCAAGAGGGTTCGCGCGTCCGGGTCCAGTGTCGTTTCCCAGAGCTGGCTTGGGTTCATCTCGCCCAGACCCTTGTAGCGCTGCAGGGACAGGCCTTTGGCACCTTCGGCCAGAATCGCATCCAGCAAACCCAGCGGCCCGTGAATTATCTGGGTCCGGTCCTTGCGCATCAGTGTGGCGGGACGGTCGTAAACATCCTGAAGGGCCTTTGTGAAGCCGCCCGTCCGCTTGGCATCGCCTCCCCGCAGGATGGGGCCATCAAGGGTGCGGACCTCTTCGACGCCGCGCAGAATACGCGCCAGCCGGATGCCATGATCCTGCGTGATGCGTCCGCGCCAGCCGCGTTCGTATTCCAGCGCGATCAGGTTGAGGCGCTCGGCTACACGGTCGGCCACGCCCTGAAGGTCAGCCTCTACCGCGCCTGCGGTAAAGGCACCTGCGATCGCCGCCTGTTCCAGTATATGACGCGGATAATGCGTCGGAAATGCGTCCAGCACGCGGCGAAGCTGGCGGGCCATTTCGACGACACGTACAAGATCCGCGCCCGCAATATCCTCGCCATTGCCCTGCCGTAGCGTGACACCCTCAATCCCTTGGTGGACGAGGTATTCCTCCATCGCGGCCTCGTCCTTCAGATACACCTCGGACTTGCCGCGCGTCACCTTGTAGAGCGGCGGTTGCGCAATATAAAGATGGCCGTTTTCAATCAGCTCCGGCATCTGGCGATAAAAGAACGTCAGCAGCAGAGTGCGGATATGCGCGCCGTCCACATCGGCATCGGTCATGATGACGATCTTGTGGTAGCGCAGCTTATCGATATTAAACTCGTCGCGCCCGATCCCGGTGCCCAGCGCCATGACCAGATTGCCGATCTCCTGACTGCCCAGCATGCGGTCAAAACGGGCGCGCTCGACGTTCAGGATCTTGCCTTTCAGCGGCAGGATCGCCTGTGTGCTGCGGTCGCGCCCCGTCTGGGCGCTGCCCCCGGCGCTGTCACCCTCGACCAGAAAAACTTCGGTTTTCGACGGGTCCTTTTCCGAGCAATCCTTCAGCTTGCCGGCAAGGAAATTGACATCCATCGCCGTCTTGCGCCGGGTCAGATCGCGCGCCTTGCGCGCCGCCTCGCGGGCCAAAGCGGCCTCAACGATCTTGGAAGTGATGATCTTGGCCTCGTTGGGATTTTCCTCGAACCACTCTGCCAGTTTTTCCGAAACAAGGTTCTCGACCGCCGGGCGCACCTCGGAGGATACCAGCTTGTCCTTGGTCTGGCTGGAGAATTTCGGGTCCGGCACCTTGACCGACAGAACGCAGGTCAGCCCCTCGCGCGCATCGTCGCCGGTGAAATTCACCTTTTCCTTCTTGGCGATGCCGCTGGTCTGCGCGTAATTGTTGATCGTGCGCGTCAGGGCGCCGCGAAATCCGGCCAGATGCGAGCCGCCATCACGTTGAGGAATATTATTCGTAAAAGGCAGCACCGTTTCGTGATAGCTGTCATTCCACCACATCGCTACCTCGACGCCGATATCATCCCGCTCGCCTCGGATAAATATGGGATCAGGCAGCATCGCGACCTTGTGCCGGTCCAGATACTTGACAAATTCCCTGACGCCGCCATCGTAATGCAATTCAGCTTCCAGCGGTTCCTCTGGCCGCTCGTCCCGCAGCAGGATGCGGACGCCGGAATTCAGGAATGCCAGTTCCCGCAGGCGTTTTTCCAGGGTTTCAAAGCTGTAATTCAAGTTCGAAAACGTCTCGGTCGAGGCCAGAAACCGCACCTCGGTTCCCTTGCGGCCATTTGCAGGCCCGACAACCTCGACATGGCGCACGGTATTTCCGCGCTCGAACCGGCCCAGATGTTCCTTGTCGTGGCGCCAGACGCGCAGTTCCAGCCAGTCGCTCAGCGCGTTGACCACGGAGACGCCCACACCATGCAAACCGCCCGATACCTTGTACGAGTTGCTGTCGAATTTTCCGCCCGCGTGAAGCTGGGTCATGATGACTTCGGCGGCGGAAACCCCTTCTTCCTCGTGGATGGCAACGGGAATACCGCGTCCATTATCGCTGACCGAAACCGAGTTGTCGGCATGGATCGTCACCGTCACGCGGTCGGCGTGACCGGCGAGCGCCTCATCAATGCCGTTATCCACCACCTCATAGACCATGTGGTGCAGGCCCGAGCCGTCATCGGTATCGCCGATATACATGCCCGGTCGCTTGCGCACGGCATCCAAACCCTTGAGAACTTTGATAGAATCGGCACCATATTCTTCTGGCTCGACGACTGCCTCGGACATGCGGAATTTCCTTGGTAATTTTGTTGTTTTATAAGGGTTTCCGCCGGGGATGTCACGCAGCTATACGGTAATAATCTCACCGTCCTACAGCATGGCGGTGCAGGACAGTCCGGCCTCTTCGGTCACCCGGGCATGCTGCGCCCGCGCGCCCAGTTCCGAGAAGAGTTCCGGCCCGGTTCCCGTCATCCATGCCTGCGCCCCAAGGGCACATATCTCGTCATAAAGAGAGGCGCGCCGACCCGCATCCAGATGGGCCGCGACCTCGTCCAGGAGCAGGATCGGCGGCGCGCCAAAGGATTTTGCAAGCGCGCGGGCATTGGCAAGGATCAGCGACACCAGCAAGGCTTTTTGCTCGCCCGTTGAGCAATCACGCGCAGGGATTCCCTTGGCGGCATAAACGCCGTAAAGATCTGCCCGGTGCGGGCCTATCAAGGTACGCCCTGCTGCCAGGTCGCGAAACCGGCTTTCGGCCAGGGCTGCGCGATAATCTTCGTCGCTGCCGGGCATTTCGCCATCCGTCGCGGTCAGATCCAGGTCGGCCGCGGGGAAGGCCGTCTCGGCCTCGGCCTGCGCGTAATGCAATTCCGCCAATGCGTCACGGCGCGCCGCGTCGATCTGCGCCCCGCTGCGTGCCATCTGCGCTTCCAGCGCCTGATACCAGCGATCGTCGCGCACCTGATCCTTCAGAAGACGGTTGCGCTCGCGCATGGTCTTTTCGAACTCCAGAACCGCCTCGGCGTGGCTGGGAATGAAGCTCATCGTGATACGGTCCAGAAACCGCCGCCGCCCCTCTGCTCCCTCGATCCAGAGCCGATCCATGGAGGGCACCAGCCAAAGCACCCGCGCAATCTGCCCCAGCGCCAGTTGCGCCGCCGGTTTGCCATCGATCCGGACCTGCCGCGCGGAACCATCCTCGGCCCAGATTTCGATCTCGTGCATCCGGCCCAGCGATTGCAGTAGTCCGGTGACCTTCCACCCCAGCGCCTCGGGGCGGCGCATCATATCCTGTGCGGCGGCCCGGCGCAGCCCACGCCCGGGCGAGAACAGCGATACCGCTTCGATCAGATTGGTCTTGCCAGCCCCGTTCGGGCCATGAAGCGCCACCGGCCGTGCATCCAGCGCCAGATGGGCGGCCTTGTGCGACCGAAAATGCGACAGCGTGACTTCCGACAGCCAAAGCCCGGTCATTCATACCGGCCACGATGTGCAGGATGGTCGGCTGTCACACGCGCATCGGCATGACGACATAGACCGCGCTTTCATCATTCCCCTCGCGCATCAGTGTCGGATCGCCGGCTGAATTGAACAGGAAGACGGCGTTTTCGCGGTCGACCTGGCTGGCGATCTCCAGCAGATACTTCGCGTTGAACCCGATCTCAAGCCGCTCGTCGCCATAGGCCACGGCAAGTTCTTCCTCGGCGGCGCCGCTGTCTGGTGCGTTGACCGACAGGATCAGCCGATCCTCGTCCAGCGACAGTTTCACGGCGCGGGACCGTTCGCTGCTGACTGTGGCAACGCGGTCAACCGCCTGTGCGAATTCGGCGGCATCCACCTCCATCCTGCGGTTGTTGCCCTGCGGAATGACGCGGGTGTAGTCGGGGAAGGTGCCATCGATTACCTTGGATGTCAGGGTGATGTTCGGCGTGGCAAAGCGGATCTTGGTTTCGCTGACCGATACGGCGATCATCATCTCGTCATCTTCCAGCAGTTTGCGCAACTCTCCAACGGTCTTGCGCGGGACAATCACGCCGGGCATATCTTCGGCGCCCTGGGGCAGATCGGCATCGATCCGCGCCAGGCGGTGGCCGTCGGTGGCGACGCAGCGCAGCATTTTCTCACCGCCAGCATCCGCGACATGCAGGTAGACACCATTCAGATAATACCGCGTCTCTTCGGTAGAAATCGCGAATTTGGATTTGTCGAACAGGCGCCGCAGCACCGGCGCCTTGGCCGAAAAAGTGCTGGCATATTCCGAAGACGCCATGACCGGAAAATCGTCCTTGGGCAGGGTGGCAAGGTTGAAGTTCGAGCGTCCGGCCTCGACCGTCAGGCGCCCCGCAGTGCCGTCATCGGCAAGTGTCACCAGCGCCCCATCGGGGAGCTTGCGCACGATTTCATGGAGGAGAACGGCCGAGACCGTCGTCGCGCCCGCCCGCTCCACCTGCGCCAGGGCCTTGTCGCTGACTTCGATATCCAGATCGGTGGCGCGGAAATTCACGTTCTCGCCCGACGCCTCGATCAACACATTTGCAAGGATCGGGATCGTGTTGCGGCGCTCGACCACCGATTGCGCTTGCGCGACGGCCTTGAGCAGCGTTCCACGTTCGATGCTGAGCTTCATGCCCATCCTCCCTATACCTCCCGGCGCCGCGCCGGGACTGGCACGGTACAGGCATCGTCTTGCCGTGCAAGCGAAATATGCGTCTCGCACCAAAAGGCGGCGCGTCCTACGCCTCCAGCGTACGGCGCAGCAACTCCAGATCCTCGGCGATCTGGGTATCGGTGACGCGCAGTTCATCGATGCGGCGCACGCCGTGCATGACGGTGGTGTGATCGCGCCCGCCAAAGCGGCGGCCAATTTCCGGCAGGCTGCGCGATGTCATCTGCTTTGCCAGATACATCGCCACCTGACGCGGCCGCGCATAGATGCGCACCCGCTTGGGCCCGATCAGATCGCTGAGGCGGATGTTGAAATGTTCGGATACCTGGCGCTGAATTTCCTCGATTGTCACCTGCCGCTCGCTGCTGCGGAGCACATCGGCGAGGCAATCCTGCGTCAGTTCCAGCGTGATTTCATGCCCGACAAGGGAAGCAAAGGCAAAAAGCCGCGTTAGCGCGCCCTCCAGAACGCGGACGTTCTTGGTGATGCGCAGGGCCAGAAACTCGAGCACACCGTCCGCCAGCGCCAAGCCCGGATATTGCGTACGATAATATTCGACCTTCGATTGAAGGATGCCCAGGCGTAGTTCGTAATTGGTCGGATGCAGATCCACGACCAGCCCGCATTGCAGACGCGACTTGATCCGCTCCTCAAGGTTCTCGATCTCTCCCGGGGCGCGGTCGGCAGAAATGATGATCTGCCTGCGGCCATCCACAAGCGCGTTGAAGGTGTGAAAGAATTCCTCCTGCGTGCTTTCCTTGCCGGCGATGAACTGGACATCGTCGACCATCAGCACGTCCACCGCACGGAACATGGATTTGAAATCCATCATCTTGCGGTCGCGCAGGGCCTGCACAAAGCGGTACATGAACTGCTCGGCCGAGAGATAGACCACGTTCAGATCGGGCTGGCGCTGCGACAGCTCCCAAGCGATCGCATGCATCAGATGCGTCTTGCCGAGGCCGACACCACCATAAAGGAAGAGCGGATTGAACATCACCGGGCCGCCGCTGGCCACACGTTTGGCCGCCGCATGGGCCAGCTCGTTCGGCTTGCCGACGACAAAATTGTCAAAGCTGAACCGCTTGTCGAGCGGTGCCGTGGGCATCATCGGATCGCGCGGTGCGGCAGGTGCAGGCGCAGCGGCAACCGCCGAACGGGGCGCTGCGGGGCGGGACGCCTGATTGGTTGGTACCTGAAAATGAACGCGCCGGATATCCGGCATCAGCGCCTGTACATGGTACAGGATCTGATCGCCATATTTCTGCGACACGTAATTGCCGACAAAGCTGGTCGGGACGGAAAATGTCGCGACTCCTTCCTCTGTATGCGACAGCTCAAGGGGTTCTATCCAGCTTGTGAAATTGCTCTTGCCGACCGATTTGAGAAGGTCCTGCTTAAGCTTGCACCATTGATCCTGTGTCATGCCTGTCCGTTCCGCCTCTCATCCGTTTCACCTGAACGCGCAAGGCCAAGCCCGGCCCCACGCTCGAAACGATTTCCGCCGACAGGCAAAGCTCCGCCATCCTGCCGCGGCAGCGCGGCAGATCCATCTGTCCATCGCGGACGGATGTAAGGCACGACGTCAGTTCCCGCCGAACGGGCAGCCCGTTCCATGCGTGACGATCGTCGGTAAGCTTTCTTTGGACATGCCGGGATAATCCCGAATTGACACCAGTTTTCAGACCCCCCAAAGGCCCAGCACCGGAATCAGCCTGTCCCCCCAAGCGTGAATCGCAACTTCAAGTTAGCAACATGGCGCGAGGGGCGGCAACTGATCTTATGGCTTGACTCTGTTTTTGTAGGAAAAGAATCCCGGGTGTTGCAGGAAGCCATGAAAAGCAAAAAGGCGCCACGTGAGCGGCGCCTTTTTATTTAGTAAAATGAGGTATTTAAGTCAGGCGATCGCTTTGACGCGGCTGGACAGGCGCGACATTTTGCGGGCAACCGTGTTCTTGTGATAGACGCCTTTGGTGACGCCGCGCATCAGTTCAGGCTGGGCCGCGCGCAGGGCGGCCGTGGCCGCGTCCCTGTCGCCCGAGGTGATGGCTTCTTCGACCTTGCGCAGGTAAGTGCGGATGCGCGAGCGGCGCGCCTTGTTGACGGCCAAGCGCGATTCGTTCTGACGTGCGCGTTTCTTTGACTGCGGCGTATTTGCCATTGGAAGGTATCCCTGATCTGGTGTCACTATCAATATTTCATGCATGACGACACTGTCAGGGCCTCTGGTCCCGCCAAAGGTGATTCTTGCCTGAGCGGGCATCGCGCGCATGTATATGTCCGCTCATTAAGGGCGGCGCTCCCCGATTGCAACAGCATAACATCGCGCCGCCCGCCGGCCGGGGCGCCGCGCGATCTTACTTGTCGCGGAACTGCGCCTGCCGCTTTTCCTTGAAAGCGGCCATGCCTTCGGCCTGATCTTCGGTGGCGAAGAGAGAATGAAACACCCTCCGCTCGAACAAAAGCCCCTCGGTCAGGGTGGTCTCATAGCTGCGGTTGACCGCCTCCTTGACGGCCATGACTGAAATCAAGGACTTCTCCGCGATCTTCGTTGCAGCGGTGCGCGCTTCCTCAAGCAGTCTCTTGACCGGGACGACGCGGCTGACCAGCCCGGCGCGCTCGGCTTCGTCGGCCTCCATGAAGCGGCCCGTGAGGTTCATGTCCATCGCCTTGGATTTTCCGATGAACCGCGTCAGGCGTTGCGATCCGCCAAGCCCCGCCATGATGCCGAGATTGATCTCCGGCTGGCCGAATTTTGCTGTCTCCGACGCGATGATGAAATCGCACATCATCGCCAGTTCGCACCCGCCGCCCAGGGCATAGCCTGAAACGGCCGCAATGATGGGTTTCCGGATGCGGGTGATCGCATCATGCTGCGCGCCAAAGAAATCTTCGGAAAACATGTCCACAAAAGAACGATCCGCCATCATCTTGACGTCCGCGCCCGCGGCAAATGCCTTGTCCGAACCGGTCAGGATGATGCAGCGCACCTTTTCATTGTCCTGCGCCTCGCGCAATGCGCTGACCAGTTCGCCCAAAAGCTGTTCGTTCAGCGCATTCAGGGCGTCGGGCCGGTTCAGCGTGATCTGGGCGAGGTGGTCTTCCACCTCGACGATGATCGTCTCATAGGCCATGAAATCTGCTTTCGCTTGTTCCTGTCAGACAGGTAGTCTTAGCATTCGGGCCGCAGGGTTCAACCTATCTTTGGCACGCCCCGCAATAGAAGCTGGAGCGCCCTGACTGCACGATGCGTGCGACCGTGCCCGCGCACCCTTCGCGGTGGCAGGGCAGCCCCTCGCGGCCGTAAACGTCAAAGCTGTGTTGAAAATAGCCCAGCTCGCCATCCGCCTGCCTGAAATCCCGCAAGGACGATCCGCCCGCCTTGATCGCGTCCAGAAGCACCTGCCGGATGATCCCCGTCAGCGCCGCCACACGGGCGGCACCGATATTGCCCGCCCGCCTGCGGGGCGAGATACCGGCACGAAACAGCGCCTCGCACACATATATATTACCGAGCCCGGCGATGATGCGCTGGTCCAGCAAAGCCGATTTGATGGGCATGTTGCGCCCTGCCAATGCTGCGGCCAGATGCGCCTCGTTGAAGGCATTACCCAAGGGTTCTGGCCCCAGTCTGGCCAGCAATGCATGATCCCCCGATTGGGTGGGAAAAAGATCCATCGCGCCAAAGCGGCGTGGATCGTTGAAGGTTATACGCGCCCCATTGTCCATGTGCAGCACCACATGGTCGTGTTTTTCCGGCGCCGGATGGTCATGCAGGAACACCCCCAGAGGATCGCCTGAAATCAGCATCCGCCCCGACATCCCAAGGTGGATCAGCAGCGTCTCGTCCCCGTCCAGATCGGCAAGAATATATTTCGATCTGCGGCGCAGTGCCAGCACATGCCGTCCGGCCAGACGCCCGGACATGTCAGCAGGGAAGGGCCAGCGCAGATCCGCGCGGTTTACGTCCGCGCGAGTAATCACCGCACCCTCCATTACGGGGGCGAGGCCGCGGCGAACTGTCTCGACCTCGGGCAATTCGGGCATGTAGAGGCCTTTCGTCGTCCGCGGCTCATTGTGTCTGCGCGGCTGCGCTCTATAACAAGGCACTGAACTGGCGCAAGGCAAGAGCGATGAACGAGAAAACCACCCATTTCGGATTTCAGGACATCCCTGAGGAGGAAAAGGCAGGCCGGGTGCGCGGCGTCTTTGGCTCGGTCGCCAGCAAATATGACGTGATGAACGACGTGATGAGCATGGGAATACACCGTATCTGGAAGGATGCGATGATGGACTGGCTGGCGCCGCGCCCGGGGCAGCGGCTGCTGGACGTGGCAGGCGGCACCGGCGACATTGCGTTCCGGTTCCTGAAGCGCGCAGGCAGCGGCCACGCCACAGTGCTGGATCTGACCGAGCCGATGCTGATCGAAGGGCGCAAACGCGCCGAGGCCGAGGCGATGGCGGGCAGCCTCGACTGGATCGTTGGCGATGCGATGGCGCTGCCGTTCGACGATAGCAGCTTTGACGTTTATACGATAAGTTTCGGCATCCGTAACGTGACCCGCCCACAGGAGGCTCTGAATGAGGCGTATCGCGTACTGCGTCCCGGCGGGCGGCTGATGGTGCTGGAATTCAGCCAGATTCCCAACGACATGATGCAAAAGGTGTATGATCTCTATAGCTTCAACATCATCCCGCGCATGGGGCAGACCATTGCCGGAGATCGCGACAGTTATCAGTATCTGGTCGAATCCATCCGTAAATTTCCGGATCAGGATGCATTTCTGAACATGGTCAAACAGGCCGGTTTCGGCAATGCGAAATACCGTAATCTGAGCATGGGCATCGCCTGCCTGCACTCGGGCTGGAAGCTGTAACAGCATGCGCGGACCGCACAATATCATCCGTCTGATCCGAACCGGTGCCACGCTGGAACGTACGGGCGCCATGGGGATCGTGATGGATGCGCTGGACGCACCTCCGCTGGTGCGGGGCACGCTGCGGTTTGTTGCATGGCCGTTCAAATGGCTCGGGGCGGAAGGCGATCCAACAGTTCCGCCCGCGCCTCGCGCGCTGACGGCGCTGGGGCCCGCCTACATCAAATTCGGGCAGATCCTGTCGACGCGCCCCGATCTGGTGGGGGGCGAACTGGCCGCACAGATGCGTGTGCTTCAGGACAAGCTGCCGCCTTTCCCGGTTGAAATCGCAAAGGCCAGCATCGAATCCGAGCTTGGTCTGCCGGTCGAGGCCATTTTCGACGATTTCAGCCCGCCCGTTGCGGCCGCGTCCATCGCGCAGGTTCACAAGGCACGGCTGAAATATTCTGGCGAGGAAGTTGCGATCAAGGTGCTGCGCCCCGGTATCGAGCGCGCGTTTCGTGTGGATATCGACGCGTTCTATTTTGCCGCCAATGTCATCGAGTTTCTGTCCCCATCCTCGCGGCGCCTGCGCCCGACCGAGGTGATCGCCCATTTCGAGGGCGTCGTCATGGGCGAGCTGGACCTGAGGCTGGAAGCGTCCTCGGCTTCGGAATTTGCCGCCAACACGCTGGAGGACAAGGGCTTCCAGTTGCCCGCGATCAAGTGGAACCTTTCAGGCCGCCGGGTCATGACAATGGACTGGGCCGACGGCGTTCCATTGGGTGACAATGACGCCATAGACGCAGCGGGCCATGACCGCACCGTCCTGGGCGACAGGGTGCTGCAACTCTTCCTCAGCCACGCGCTGCGCGATGGTTTCTTTCACGCCGACATGCATCAGGGCAACCTCAAGGTGGCGCCGAACGGAAACATCATTGCCTATGATTTCGGCATCATGGGCCATATCGACGAATACACCCGCCGCGTCTACGCGGAGATTATTTACGGCTTCATCAAGCGCGATTACCAGCGCGTGGCCGAGGTCCACTTTGAGGCCGGATACGTGCCCCCGGACCGTGACGTCGATGAATTCGCCCGAGCCTTGCGCGCGGTGGGCGAGCCGATCTTCGGGATGGATGCCAGCCGCATCAGCATGGGCAACCTGCTGAGCTATCTGTTTGAAGTCACCGAACGTTTTGGAATGGAAACCCGGACCGAACTGATCCTTCTGCAACGCACGATGGTGGTGGTGGAAGGCGTGGCGCGCTCGCTCAACCCGCAGATCAACATCTGGCAGGTCGCGAGGCCCGTGGTCGAGGATTACATCCGCCAAAGCCTCGGGCCGCGCGCCATGGCCCATAGCCTGGGCAGGACATTAGCCGTGCTGGCCCGGTTTGGCCCGCGTATGCCCCAACTTGTCGAGGCGGCTCTGATGCGCCAGTCTGCCCCGCCGCCCGAGCCCCCCCGGCGGAGCTACCGCGAACAGGTCGCATGGGGCATTGCAGGGTTGGCGGTCGGAGCCCTGCTGGCAACGGCGCTGATCCATCTGGCATAGCAGAACCTGAAAATACCAAGTCTCTGCTGCAACCGTAATATTCGAAGACCGGAATGTTGTTCAGTTGACGTTGGGGCGGTCCAGCCATCCATTGATCACATCGACGAATGCGCGGGGTTGCTCGGCATGCAACCAATGTCCCGCGCCCTTCAGGGCGGTGAATCGCGCCTTGGGAAACAGGGGCGCGATGATCTTGCGATGCTCGGGAAGCACATAGTCCGATTCCTCACCCGTCACAAACAGGGCAGGGCGTTCGAACGGGCAGTGCAGATCGGGAAACCCCATGATCCTGGGCATCTCGCGGGCCAGCACGTCAAGGTTCAGACGCCAGCGCCTTTCCCCCATATCCAGCGATTGCAAAAAGAATGGCACCAGCGCCGGATCATCCACCAGGGGTGCCAGAAGGGCAGCAGCGTCGCCGCGCTTCTCCACGGTGGTCAAATCGACGTGCTGCATGGCGTCGAGATATTTGATCTGGCTGTGTGCATAGGGAACCGGGGCGATATCTGCCACGATCAGGCGGTTCACCAGACCCTGCTGTGTCATTGCCAATGTCATTGCCGCCTTGCCGCCCATCGAATGACCGAGCAGGTCCACCGGACCGTCAACCGTGGCGCAAACTTCGGCCAGATCTGCTGCCAGATCCGGATAACTGTGGGTCGGCCTCCAACTGCTGAAACCATGATTGCGCATATCGACCGCGATGACGCGGCGCGTGTCGGACAGGCGCCGCGCGATGACGCTCCAGTTCCGGGCCGATCCATATAGCCCGTGGGCAATCAGAAGAGTGGGGGCATCCGTCTGGACCCCATGCTCGATCATATTCAACATGACCGGTCAGATAGCGCTTTCGCCTCCTCCCTTCCAGCCCCCATTGAGCCGACGGCGGCGCGCCTGTAGGGTCGCACGCCAGATAAGGGACGCAATATGGTCGATCCGGAGATCTTCAGACAAGATATCGACGCGGTGCAGACGAAGCTGCGCATCCGCCTGGGTGCGCGCGGCAAGACGTTGGCGCTCAGCCTGCGCCGGGGGGGCCGCTCGCTGCCCAAGAGCGCGAGGCAGGCGGGATCCCGGCTGATCGTGATGCAGGCGATGGTGGCCCACCCCCGGCTTCGCAGGTTGGTCGCGCGCAGCGAGGTTGACACCGCGCTGGCCGAACTGAGCGCACCGCTGAATGTGATAAAACTGAAGGACCGGCGCAAGGATAAGTGGCTGAAGTTTGCGGCCAGTGTTGTCTTTGGCATGCTCGTTCTGGCCGCTGCGATCATCGCCTTGATGCGCGGGCGCGGCCTGATCTGAAATGCAAGCGGCGCCGCTGTTGTCAGCGGCGCCGCAATTAAGCAATGGCTTGGCTTAGAGGTTCGGATAGAGCGGGAAGCGATCGCACAGTGCCGCAACTTCGCCGCGCACCTTTTCCTCGACGTCGCTGTTGCCGTCCGCGCCATTGGCCGCCAGTCCGTCCACCACTTCGACGATCCAGTCACCGATCTGGCGGAACTCATCTTCCTTGAAGCCGCGCGTGGTGCCGGCCGGGCTGCCCAGACGCAGACCGCTGGTCACGGTGGGCTTTTCGGGATCGAAAGGCACGCCGTTCTTGTTGCAGGTGATGTGCGCGCGGCCCAGCGATGCGTCGGCGATATTGCCCGTCACTTTCTTGGGGCGCAGATCGACCAGCATCAGATGCGTGTCGGTGCCATCCGTGACAATGTCCAGACCGCCTTTTTTCAGCTGATCGGCCAGCGCATTCGCGTTCTTGATGACCTGGGTGATGTAATCCTTGAACTCGGGGCGCAGCGCCTCGCCAAAGGCGACAGCCTTGCCCGCGATCACGTGCATCAGCGGCCCGCCCTGGATGCCGGGGAAAATGGCCGAGTTGAATTTCTTGGCCAGCGCCTCGTCATTGGTCAGGATCATGCCGCCGCGCGGGCCGCGCAGGGTCTTGTGCGTGGTGGTGGTGGCCACATGCGCATGCGGGAAGGGAGAGGGATATTGACCAGCTGCGATCAGACCCGCGTAATGGGCGACGTCGGCCAGAACATAGGCATCGACCATATCGGCGATCTCGCGGATGCGCTTGAAATCCAGATGGCGCGGAATGGCGCTGCCGCCCGCGATGATCATCTTGGGCTTGTGCTCTTTGGCCATGGCTTCCATCTGGTCGTAATCGACGTCCAGAGTGTCGCGGCGCACGCCGTACTGAACGGCGTTGAACCATTTGCCCGACTGGTTGGGCGCAGCCCCGTGGGTCAAGTGTCCGCCGGCATCCAGGCTCATGCCCAGAATGGTGTCGCCCGGCTGCAGCAGCGCGGTGAACACGCCCTGGTTTGCCTGCGAACCCGAATTGGGCTGGACGTTGGCAAAACCGCAATCGAACAGTTTGCAGGCGCGTTCGATCGCCAGGTTTTCGGCGACATCGACGAACTGGCATCCGCCGTAATAACGCCGGCCCGGATAACCTTCGGCGTATTTGTTTGTCATGACGGACCCTTGGGCCTCCATGACGGCGGCCGAAACGATGTTCTCGGACGCAATCAGTTCGATCTCGCTGCGCTGGCGGCCGAGTTCGCTGGTGATCGAGTTGTAAAGCTCGGGGTCGCGGCTGGACAGTGATTCAGTAAAAAAACCGGTGTCGGACATGGGGGAACTCCCTTCGTTGCGATGTCGTTGCCGGACGTGGTAGCGGAAACAATCTTGCAATGTAAGCTGTTAATGCGACAAAATAATGCGTCGATGCGGCAGTGCTGGCGCGTTGGTCAAAAACGTGATGAGATGACAGCCCTTGTCAGGCAGCATAGACGGACCACTGAAAATATGCGTGAAAACATAGCCTTCCTTGCCAGCACAGCGCCCAGCGCACGTGCCGCCCAGACCGCTTTGGAACGCCGCTTTGGCAGGGTGGCCGAACACCATGCGGATGTGATTGTGGCTCTCGGGGGAGACGGATTCATGTTGCAGACACTGCATCGCACGCAAGCCCTGGATGTGCCGGTATATGGCATGAATCGCGGCACCATCGGCTTTTTGATGAATGAATACAGTGAGGCAGATCTGATGGAGCGTCTTTGCGCCGCCGAGGAGGAGGTGATCAACCCCTTGTCGATGCGGGCGGAATCGGCCAGTGGAGGCACGCATCGGGCGCTGGCCATCAATGAGGTCTCGCTGCTTCGGGCGGGGCCGCAGGCGGCGCAGCTCAAAATTACCGTCGATGGCCATTTGCGGCTGGAAGAATTGTCCTGTGACGGCGCGCTTCTATGCACCCCTGCGGGATCCACGGCGTATAATTACAGCGCGCATGGTCCGATTCTGCCCATCGGGTCCGATGTACTGGCCTTGACTGCAGTGGCCGCCTACCGGCCCCGCCGCTGGCGCGGCGCGCTGGTGCCCAAATCAGCGACCGTGCGCTTTGATATTTGCGAGCCCGAAAAGCGCCCTGTCATGGCCGTCGCCGACAGTACGGCCGTGGATGATGTCCTGTGGGTGGAAATCAGGTCCGAGCCGAGCATCGCACACCGAATCCTGTTCGATCCGGGTCACGGGCTGGAAGAACGTCTGCTGCGAGAGCAATTCGTTTGATTTCGTCTCTTACCCGGTTCACTCTGACTCGTCACAAATCACGTGAAAGCGACCCGCGGATTTCAGTGCCAGAGGCTCGGGATCCTGCATATTCGCTTTGATGAAAAGAATAGATCTGGGCCGCGTAAAGTTGTTAAGTGCAAGACGAGCGCATTCTTGAAAGTCTGATTGATGGCCATAGAAACCGGTAACGCCCATGCCTCCCCTTCATGGTTTGTAGACCCTGGAGATTCCGACATTCTGGCATGGGTGGCCATCATCATTCTGGTTTTGATCCTTTACGGGATCGTGACGCTCTATGCCGCCTTCGATCGCTGGGCGGAACACAAGTCACAAGGCACGCCTTTGGCTAAAACCATTCCGACGCTGCTCGCCATAGCCTTGCTCTACGAAATTTTTCCCTTGGGGCACTTCAACATACTCTTGCCGCTCAGCGCTATCCTGATTGCCCTGATGGCAGATTGGTCGCGGTTCCATTCTTTTGCCGGGGCACCGTCCGTACAGGAAACAGATGTTCTGATTGTGGACGCAGGTCAACATCCGCCTAGTGTGAATGACCAGGAGCGATCAACCGATGCTCAAGGAGTAAAAGATGTTTGAGCTTCTGCTGACATCTTTTCCCGTCATTTTCCGCTATTTTCAACTGAAACGGCGCGGAGAGGCCATGACCGTCTGGAACATGCGCGCGGCCGTATTTTTATGGGCCATTCTGGCATTTTTCCTTTTTATCCTGATTTTCTATTTTCATCCAAAATCCTATTCGGGCCTTGTGCCGTTCAGAACCGTTTCCGTTGTCGCCCAAACCAACGGCCCGGTTATCGAATTGCCGATACGAAATGGGCAAAGGGTTTCCGAGGGCGATCTCTTGTTTCGGATCGAGGATCACACCCAAAAGGCGGCACTGTCGCAAGCCGAAGCCGGGCTGGGCGCCGTTTCCGCCGCCGAGGCCAAGTCAGCCGACGCATTGAAAGTGGCCGAGGCCAGCGTGCAGGAATCCACCGCGGCGCTGAAAAAATTACAGGTCGATCTGGAGAATGCGCAGACACTTTTTGAAAAGAAGGTGGGCACGCAGGACGCAGTCAGAAAACTGGAAGCCACTGTCGCCGTTGCCGAGGCTGAGTTGTCGGCGGCCGAATCGCGGGTAGCGTCAGCCCGGACGGATATCTCACAAACCATTCCTGCACAGCGTGCAACAGCCCAGGCTGCGGTGGAGGCCGCTAGGGTCGCGCTGGACAAGACCGAAGTGCGCTCGTTTACCGATGGCGTCATAACTCAACTGGTGATGAGCGAGGGAAGCCCTGCCTCGCAGCTCATCCTGAGCCCGGCGATGATCATTATCCCTGATCGGCCAAAGGACCTGCCCATCCGGATCACGGCCGGCTTTTCTCAGGTAGCACGTGCGTCGATTTACGAAGGGATGCCCGCCGAAATTGCCTGTGACAGCAACATCAATTTGTCATTCCGCAACGCAGTTCTGCCCGCAAGGGTGGCGTTTATCCAACCTGCGGTCGCGGCGGGCCAGATCGTGCCCGGGGGTCAGTTGCTGGAGCCGAACCTGAGAATGGCGCGCGGATCAATGGTGGTATTTTTTGAACTCGAACATCTCGAACATCAGAAAATCATGCTGGATGGCAGTGGATGTCTGGTGCAGACTTATACGAATAATATTGACGGTATTTCGGGCCACATTATTGCGGCGACAGGCGTCATCAAGGCTGTCGGTTTGCGTTTGAAAGTGTGGGGTTCAATGATTTCGGGTATCGGTCTGGCGGGCGGGGAGGCGCATTGATTCATACAAGGACCCTAGGGGCTGTTGACGTTCAGGATTCCCAAATCAGCTAACTTCTGAATCAAGGTTGCAAACAGAGGAGAGCAGCCTTGAGCCGTAGAGTTCTGACCGATGCGCAGTGAGTTT
>JAUNVT010000304.1 GCA_030540655.1 Rhodobacterales bacterium | reverse complement strand
TACTGCCGCAGGCGCGGAACAACCGATCCGATTCAGTTATGGCTGCGGATGTCCTTAGTTCTGTAGCAAGCCCCTCTTCGTCGGAACCGACTGTGGCCTGAATGGCCTTGGCAAAAGCCTGATCATCCTCGCTCCACTCCGGAAGTCCTACCTTCTTGATGTTCTCATAGGCTGCCTCTGCCATCGGTTTGTTGAAATGACGCGGGTATGCTGTGCCGACCACCTCCCGTGAAACGGTTGTATCGGTCATCATCGCTGCGGCTTCGGCTATCGTGTTGAGAGTATCATAATTTTCCTGGATATGTGACTGCTGGATGGTTCTGGGGGTCAGCCTGATCCTGACTGTGGCGCTCCGGATCTGGGGGCTGGCATGACCATGCGTCGCGTCACACCTTATTCCGCCGCGCACGGGCTGGACGCTGCCGGGCACGGCGCGGGGTCTTGGCGGGCGCCTGCGGAGAGATACACAGGAAAAGCCCACTGTCTCCGTGTGTCATACAGCTCTGCATTGAAATAGCCTGAAGACTCGCTCCGATCCATGTCATGCGATCACTGGAAGTTCACTGCTTCAACCAAGGCTGTCTTTTGTAAAGTCCTGCGGGCGAACCCGGCGCACTGTGAAGCCAGCACTTGCCAGCGCCACCTCGATCTCTTGCACATGTGCGCTGCCGCGAGTCTCAATGGTCAGGTCAATCGAAACCCCCTTTGCTGGAAGATCCAGAAACCGCCGACTGTGACTCACCTCCAGTATGTTCGCCCCATGCGCGCCAAGCAAGCTTGCCGCTTTTCCAAGCAGGCCTGGATAGTCGTTACTAGTCAGGCGCAGCGAGACGATCCGGTCTTCACGCTCGAGATCGCGCACCATGACGGCAGCCAGCAGGCGGGTGTCTATATTGCCACCCGAAAGCACCAACCCGACCTTTCGACCCGCGAAGCGTGCCGGGTCTTTCAGCATAGCGGCAAGGGCAACCGCACCTGCGCCTTCTGCCATCGTATGGTGCAGCCCGGCATAAAGGTTAACTGCGCGCTCGATCAACTGCTCATCGACCAGCACGATATCGGACACCAAGGCCTTGATCACTGGCAAGGTCAGCTCACCAACGGTCTTGACGGCGATGCCTTCGGCAAGGGTTGGCCCGCCAATCGGGCGCTCTTTGCCATCAAGCGCATTCTGGAAAGCCGGGAACATTTCGGTCTCGCTGCCGATCATTTCGATGTCGGGGCGCTTTGCCTTGGCGGCGATAGCATTGGCGGCCATCAAACCGCCACCGCCCAACGGGATGATGAGCACATCGAGATCGGGCACATCCGCCAGCATTTCGAGCGCCATTGTCCCCTGCCCCGCCATGATCGCGGGATCATCGTAGGGGTGGATGAGAACCAGATCCTCGGCCTTGGCCATTTCCCGGGCCTTGAAGCCGCTCTCATAGAGCGTTTCACCAAAAAGTACGATGCGGGCACCCTGCGCGCGGGTGTTCCCGACTTTGACCAACGGCGTCGTTTCGGGCATGACGATGGTGGCGGGAATACCGAAGCGACGCGCATGATAGGCGACCGCCTGAGCATGATTGCCCGCTGACATGGCGATGACGCCGCGCTTGCGCTCGTCCTCGGAGAGCTGCAGCAGCTTGTTGGCAGCCCCGCGCTCTTTGAATGAAGCGGTCGCATGCATGTTCTCGTGCTTAACCAGAACCTCGGCCCCGAGCAGTTCCGAGAGGCGTGGCGAGTGAACCAGCGGTGTGCGCAGCACATGTCCGGTGATGCGCTCGGCCGCGGCCTCAATGTCCGGCAGGGTGATTGCAAATGTCTGGTTCATGCCTTGGCTCTCCCTGATGCGGTAATCGAATGCCTGCTGGCAAAAGCAGCCATTCAGGGGGTCAACAAAGCCGCTGATGCGAGTGGCTTTCATTATTGCAGTCGAACTGGCCGACGATCAATCCATAGACAACGGCGGCATCCAGTAACTGGGTGGTGTTCCCCTGGTCGCGCTCAAGGTCCTGAGTGATGCAAAGATCAAGATCAGCATGGACGGAAAGGGACGCTGGATCGACAATCGGATGATTGAGCGGCTCTGGCGGTCTTTGAAGTATGAATGCGTCTATCTGCACGCCTTTGACAGAGGCTCGGAGGCAAAGGCTGGTATCGGAAAGTGGCTGGCTTATTACAACGCAGAACGCCCGCATTCGACCCATGGCATCTTGACCCCCAATGAGGCCTATGCCAGCAAAACAGAACCAATGAGATTAGCAGCCTAAC
>JAUNVT010000303.1 GCA_030540655.1 Rhodobacterales bacterium | reverse complement strand
ACGCGTCGAATGAAATTGTACAATGCGCCTTGTAAACGCAATTCTGTCAAACCAACCTGCGGCGGCAAACATCACCGCCGACTTCTTGACAATCAAAAAATGGCTTTGCGAGGGTGCGTGCGTCTCCGTACAATTGCTGAATATAGCAAGATGCTGTTGCAAAAGACCTGCCGCAAAAGTAAGCGCTGAAGCGGTTTCGGAAATTGTCCGCTCCGATCGTTCTGCGGCAAACTTGTCTCGGAAATATGGCAGGCTCCCATGACAGAGACTCCGGATCTGCCAATCATGCAATTTCGAGAAAGAGACAGTCTGGCCTCTTCGCACCCCTCAACCGTGCCTCTGCTACTTCCGGTGCTGAAGCCAGGGAAACATCATCTGCATCCACATCTCAGACACCTGCTCGCTCCACTGCCGTACCATTTCATTCTGCTGACGGCTCGCTTCGGCCATTATCTGACCACGTGCCGCAGACGTCATCTGGTTTGCGGCCGAAAGGTACGCGCTCATCCAGGGATTTTTCATCAATTTTCTCCGTGCTGTTTGTATCACTTCGTGATCGGGTGGTTGATTGTGATACCTATGCTTATGAGCGGCAAAATCCAGAGGCGTCATGGTGAGTAACAGGAAACATTGTGTGACAACGACTATATTGCAACATTCTCGGAACGCTTAGGTTGCCGGCAGGCAAATGACGGTTACGCTCGTCAAAGTGGTTCAATTTCACATATGACCTGAAGGTATGCTGCGCCTTTGATCTTGTAAGGAGCACCAAGGCCCTGTTCAGGCTTAAAACCGAAGTCGGGACCGGCCCATCTTTTCCACGGCTCTGAGACAGCCGGGGCGGAAGGCTCAATCCCCACCTCCCCCGTATACCTCGACCAGCGGTGCTCCGGGAGAGACCTCCCGCATGCCGGGACGTCCTGCTGGAAAGATAAGGGGGGCTCCTTTTTCCCAGGGATGGCCGATTCCGGTCAGAGAAAACCCCGAGGAGAATACGCCATGACACCTCACCTGACCCCGATGAGCATCGCCCTGAAGAACCTGAGCCTGCATGATGTCAATGCGCGCGCCGGTTTTCCCGAAATCTACGAGGGCGATGACATTGCCAGTCTTGCGGCGTCGATTGCCACGCTTGGCCTTCTGAACCCGCTGATCGTGCAGAAGACCAGCAAGGCTTTGGGGGCGTGCTGGCGGGCGGCCGGCGCCTCACGGCAATGCGCCTGATCGACCAGCACTGGAAACTTGCGGATCGGCCACAGCCTCGTCCGCTCCTCTGCGGCACCGGGTCCTCCATATGCCGATAGGCGAAGGGCGTGTTGCTCTCCCTCAACGCCATGAGCACCTTCTGGCTGTAGGACGAAAAGGGATGAGCATGGAGCGTCAGCGGCAAGTCAACGGCACCTTCTTCACGTAAATAGTGCTCGGACAGCCTCGTGAGACGGTCGGGCACCCGTGGATAATGGACGCGGGGGGATACGCTAGGAGAGCTTGTCCAGCGCCCAGCTTGCCCGAATGTCGCACGTGCCCTCACGCGCCATCCGCGCCTTGGAAAAAGCGATCCCCTCCCGCCCGTGGCAGTTCCCCAAGATGGCCTCTTCCGGCCTCTTAAAAAATTGCCAACGGACTGAAGGTGAACCTGAGAAAACCATAGGTTGATCGCTCACTCGCCCGGCGGTCAGGTTAACGACTGTCGCCGTCATTGCACCGGCGCTTTCCGACGCCTGGAATGCAGCGGTTTCCGCAACGTGCGAAAGCGTTGGCAGCCGTCCACGCATCGTCCCGCCGGCCGCATGTCCCAGCCAGTCATGATCGTCAACCCGAGAGCGCCTGCCTTCGGACTGAACAGATCAGCGGTGTAGGATCCGCGGCAATGGCGTCGTCGATGGCGCGGGAGCGCAAGCATACCACGCGAATGCTCCTTGAGCCGACTTCGCTGGAAAGCGCAGGGGCAAAGGCCTCTTCCGCTGCGCAACTGACGATGTGGGCGAGGTGGCCCGAATTACCAAGCGCACGGCCGGTGCCGTGATCGTCAGAATAACGCCCGGGCGTTTCTCGCCCATGTGAAGCAGGACCGCCTTTGTCGTGATGAACAGTGCGGGAAGAAACTGGGTAATGGCCTCATGAACGCTGCCAGGGACAGATCTCGATGGGTGTGCCCTGATCGTGGAGAAACCTTGAACCTTTCGCGGTTTGATGCCGCTCCCTTGATAGCATTTACTGCAACAAAGGAGACTGACTATGGGACTGAAACGGACGGAC
>JAUNVT010000302.1 GCA_030540655.1 Rhodobacterales bacterium | reverse complement strand
TATCCTGCTACCCCTACCTACAATGTAGCTTAACATTGTTCAATTTAATTTCTTGCTTTGGCCGGCCAGGTCAAAGCCCATTTCCCGCCAAGGGAAAGGGTTTTCCTGCGTAAGAAAACATAGCAGGGTGGATGAAAGGGAAGTGACGTCAGAGGCCACTGGACAGGGGCAGGAGCGCGGGTAAGTCACTTCCGGCACCCTGTTGACTGCCCTCGTACGTATCAATGCCTCTACAACGCGCTTTTACGTCTTCTTGCGCCGCCCTGACCAGACCGCGGCCTTGATTGCACCACCTCATCAGCCGCACCGGCCTGACAACATGCGTTCACTGCCGTTTGGTAGTTGCCGGTTTCCATGTGGGTATTGTCATATGGTGACTGTGAATTGTCACATGATGATTGCTATACGTCAGTTACCATTTGACATATAGCAACGCACTTATGAGAACGACTAATAGTCATATACTCATATCCGACACAAAAGCTTGCGCGTCCCGCGTCAGGCTGCCGCGCGCCCGCGTCGAGGCTCTGGCTGCGGGTGACTGGCTGGACGGTGGCGGCAATCTGATCGCCATCGGCAATTCCGGGACCGGCAAGACGCACATTCTCTGTGTCATCGGTCATGCCCTGATCGAGCAGGGCCGCCGCGTTTACTACACCCGGACCAGCGATCTGGTGCAAAGGCTTCAGGCCGCCCGACGCCATTTCGTTCTCGAAGCAGCCTTGGCCAAACTCGACAGGTTCGAGCTGATCATCCTCGACGACATCACCTGCGCGCACAAGGATCAGGCCGAAACCGGCGTCCTCTTCGAACTGATCGCCCGACGCCATGAATACCGCAGCATCGCCATCGCCGCCAACCAACCGTTCAGTGGCCGGGATCAGATCTTCCCCGACAAGGCCATGACCGTCGCCGCCATCGACCGCCTCGTCCATCATGCGACCATCCTCGCGATGAACGCGGAAAGCTACCGCCAGCGTGCGGCCGCCTCAAACAGGAAGGTGCAAGCGGAAATGCCACCGACAACCATTGCCGACAACCAAAACGAAGGAGCAATCCAACCCAAAACACAGAACAACACGCCAACCCCGGCGGCCTCAAAACCGGCCAAGATGGTTATCGCTCGCAGACAAAGTGGTTGACGCTCTACAACGAACATTCAAACGCGCCCTCGGAACCGCTTCTTGCAGAAACCCAAGAACGCGGCATCGAGGTTTCTTGGCGGTTCCGTCTGCCTTGCCGTGAAGTGTTGCCAGTCGCTGTAAAGCGCGTAGATGTCCAGACCGGGTGCGGCCTTCCTCGCTTTTGCCAGAAGGGCAGGGGAGGGCACGGTCGGCATATCGAGATCGAGAAGGCTTGGACTTTCTGAGAAGCCAGCACGTTTGGTCGTAAAAATCGCTATGTTACCATCTACCGAGATATCGTAGTCGGGAAGATGGCCGTCTTGGGCGATTTGCTTGACAAAAAATTTAAACTTCTTCGCCGGTGAGTTGCTCCCGACCTTGCGTTGGAGCTTGTCTAGGCCGATCCGGAAAGGCCGTGTCTGATCCCCGGCGTGTTTTCGGGCCAGTTCGTATATTCGCCTCTCCAACGGACGTCGAAGCCTGAAGTACTTCGGATTGATGGTCAGAACTTCCATTCCTTGTACCGCTCGAAAGGTCCAGTCAGAGACCTTTATCCGAACCTTGGCCATACGCCCGAACGGATCCTCCTCACCAGAGCCGTCTCGACGGTTGATCTCGTAGGCATCGATCAGGCCAAATCCGCGCACCTGCACATGATCGTTCGTCTTAATGTTCGTTTTGATCGTCGTTCCGCGTAGCCGATCGAGAGCATCCTCGAACCGCTGGTAGCTTTCTCGATTGGTGCGCCAGTTGGTAGCGACCATCGCTTCATGGGCCGACAGCTCGACCCACTGACTAATCTGTTCTCCGGCATTCATCTGATGCACGAGTTTGCTGATACAGTAGAGCAGAATGTCTTTGTCCATGATCGTGGCAAGCCCCTTGCCACTTGGCACGATCACGACCCGTTTGCCATCGTGTGTGTAGTCAAGTTCCCGCATATCGGGTTTGACAGACAAAGAAAAAAACGGGTGCTCCATGGATGCCATATCATCCTTAGGAGCCGCATCCGAAACATCGAGGATGAAGAAGTCCCTGTTGGGATGACGATCGGGCAGAAGATTTCCCATAGGATATATCTATCAGAAGCTCGTCGGTCTAGGAACCCTATTCGCCCCTCTGGGAACCTATCTTCGCC
>JAUNVT010000301.1 GCA_030540655.1 Rhodobacterales bacterium | reverse complement strand
GCCATCTGCGACTCGTTCCGCCAGTAAAGATCGCTCATATCACCACTCCGTTTTCTCAGCCGTGAATCACGCAGCCCGTCGCTGACTTCGGGTGGGATGCAAAGAACGGATCAATACATCTGGCCCGAAGGCCAAGCATTGAGGCAGTTCCCCCGGACCTGTTCCGACCCGAACCAGGGGGCGACCGGCAAGGGACGCGCCAAATATCGCGCCCTGAAGCTGATCTGCCAGTGCTGCCCATCGAAACAGAAATGCTGCCCGAACGCCGGCGCCGGATCGATCGCCCGCGAGGAACACGAAGACGCTCGCCAGATTGCCCACCAGATGAGTGCTTGCGGCGATTTGCAGCAGGTAGCCCTTCTGCCCTCCAACATCTGCCTGTTGTAGTCATTTCATGGCAGCGGCTTCCCGCCGATACTGTTAGCAGTCTAAACGATGATAAAAATGAAACAGTGTAACCATTCCTAGTCGCAGCTGCTGTTAAATGAATCCAGTATCGGTATCAGATTGCTATAAAGCATTTGCTCGGAGGATCGAAAAGACCCCGTACGAGGATGGTTGCAGAGAGTTTTATGCCAACCTCGGACCGTACAGTGTGTTGTTCGACCATAATTCCCTGACTGTGCGGTGGATCAAATTCTGCCAGAACGCAAAACCTGCATTCTGGCAACCACAGGAGATAAGGCCACGGGCCATGACTTTGCATTGCTACGATTAAGCGTTCTGGCTGCTACCAGCTTGAGGCTTTTTTTGTCACGTCACAATTGATAGATTAAGGAGGCTACGTGAAACGTATATACTTCGTTGGCGCAGCGTCCGTGCTGTTCAGCACCGGGCCACTTTTGGCTGGCGGAGTTGAGCGCAGCGGCCAATTCCTCGGTCCCCTGTTTGAAGACGGTAACTATGTAGAACTTAGTTTCGCTCATGTCTCTCCAGGCGTCAAAGGCCTGGACAGATCTCTTGGACCAGCCCCCGGTGGCGCAAGTACGGGGAATGTTCTGGAATCATACAATGATTGGGGCCTTGCATATAAGCAGCAGCTCAACAAACAGTGGTCGGTAGCTGTTATGTTCGATCAACCTTTTGGCGCAGACGTGCTTTACGCCAGCAGCTCGGTCAATCTGGGAGGGACCAGTGCAAATATCAGCAGCCAGAACGTCACCGGCATAGTGCGGTATGAGATACCGAATAGCAGTTTTGGCGTTCATGGGGGACTCAGGGTATCGCGAGCAGATGGAAATGTAACTTTGGGCGGGGTGGCATTCGATTCCATCAGCGGATACCACCTTAGCACCGACAGAGATATGGCATATGGGTGGCTGGCAGGAGCGTCGTGGGAGCGGCCCGAGATCGGTGCCCGTGTGGCGTTGACCTATAACTCTGCTGTTGAACATGAGTTCCAGGCCGTGGAGGCGGGGCCGTTGGTTGACTTTGATGGCCCCGGTTCAGCGCCCGCTTTGCCTCTTCTCGATGGCACGTCCATGCTCAAGGTGAGCACACCAAAGTCGTGGAATCTCGAATTTCAAACCGGGGTGTCTAAAAACACATTGATTTTCGGTTCTGTCCGATGGGCTGATTGGTCGAGCTTCCGGATCGATCCGGTAAGGCTCTGGCAGGTGACGGGGGGCGGACTTGTTGATCTGGACGATACCATTACCTACACGCTCGGCGTGGGCCATAGGTTCAGTGATAGATGGTCGGGAGCTGTCAGCTTCAGCTTTGAGGAGGCAGGCAGTAAAGAAGTGTCGCCTCTTGCCCCGACAAATGGCTACAAGAGCGTTGGCCTTGCCGCGATTTATACCCAAGGCAAGATGCGGATCACGACTGGAATCACCTATGTTTCAATAGGCAATGCGTGGCCGTCTATAGGAACGCCCGCCACTGTCCTTGCCGACTTGGATGACAGCCATGCTTGGGGTGTAGGCGTGAAGATAGGCTTCAACTTCTAGCGCGCGACCGGGTTCTCGAAAAGTAAGCGTCCGTATCTGAAGTCAGTCAAGCTGAGCGTTTAAAGCCGACCCAGGCTGTTGGAAGTTTGGTGTTCTAGGCGAAAGATACGGCAAGATCTTTATAAGGGGAAGACTGCCATGATGGGGCTGGCAAAGAACGGGCAGTCCGGCCTTGGATCGCGTGCCCTCCTACGGCCAGAGGTGGTATCAGGAATTCTGATCAGTTGTTGAGGTTCCTTGTATCCGATAGGGTGGACGCCCCCGGCGGCATTGAATGTGCCAAGGTAGCGGGTGTTGAAACACTGCTACGAGG
>JAUNVT010000300.1 GCA_030540655.1 Rhodobacterales bacterium | reverse complement strand
GGATTTCCACGTCCGACCAGTCCTGCGAGCGGCAGGTCACGGAGCCGACCGAACAGCTTCTTTATGACCGCGGGTGAGATCAGCGATCATACCGGCGCTGCGGCATCGTTGAGCAGCCTTCCATCGCGGCAATGGATTCAAGCCTATGACGCGATTTGCGACAAGATCTTGTCCGTATTCATTTCTCGCACCGCGCCGGAAAAACGGCCCCGGTCCTCGGCAATCCTCGTTGCGATGAACGCCTCTGTGATTTCATCGCGCGCCTGGCGGATCAGGACCGAAGCTGTCAGGAGAAGCGCCGTCTGCTCGACGAACCATCGGGCTTCCGCTTCAGGCGGAGGTCCTGCCCAGCGTTGGCGGTAGGCCTGCAGCGCAATATCATAGCGCCTGTCACTTCCGGCGACGGCGTCCATTTCGAGGTTCAGAACCTGCTGTGCGCGCGGCTCGCTGGTCAGCGTCCGCAACGCATCAAGGCATATAACATTGCCTGAGCCTTCCCAGATCCCGTTCAGGGGTGCCTCGCGGTAAAGCATGGGCAAGGGCGTATCTTCGATGTAGCCCATGCCGCCGAGTATTTCCATCGCCTCGCATACGACGACAGGACAGAGCTTGTTTGCCATGAACTTTGCCAAGGCGACGCCAATCCGGGCAAAGGCGCGGTCGTCCTCGGTACTTTTGTCAAAAGCAGCGGCAACTTGCATACCGAGCGCGAGCGCTCCATTCCAGTCCAGCACCAGATCGGCCAGAACTGCACGCATAAGAGGGTGATCGACCAAACGTTTCTGAAACGCGGTCCGGTGGCTGACCCAATGATGCGCCTCGGTCAAAGCTGCCCGCATCAAACCCGCAGGTGCCATAGCCGTATCAAGCCGGGTGTGGTGAACCATCTCGACAATTGTCTGGATGCCGCGCCCTTCCTCTCCGATCTGGTGGGCGAAGGCACGGTCGTATTCGATCTCGGCTGAAGCGTTCGATCTGTTGCCAAGCTTGTCCTTCAGCCGCTGGATGCGGATGCCGTTTCGCGTTCCATCCAGCCAACGCGGTACCAGAAAACATGTGAGGCCCTTGGGTCCTTGGGCCAGCGTCAGGAACGCGTCCGACATCGGGGCGGAACAGAACCATTTGTGCCCGGTCAGCCGCCATGCCGACCCGTCAGCCTCGGCGCGGGTCGTATTGGTCCGGATATCTGAACCGCCCTGCTTTTCGGTCATTGCCATGCCGATGGTCACAGCATGTTTTTCGTGCGCGGGCCGGATTGATGGATCGTAGCCCCGCGAGAGAAGCTTTGGCCGCCAGATGTCCGCGATTCCGTCATCTGCCGAGAGGCCGTTACTTGCCGAGAGGACGGGGACAGCGGCATAGCTCATCGTGAGGGGGCAGCAATGTCCCGGCTCCACCTGGCTGGCCAGATACACCATGGCAGCATGCGTGGCGTGCCCGCCCGGCACCCCTTCCCACGCCACGGCCGAATAGCCGGCCCCAGCCGAGAGTTTCATGAACTGATGATAAGTCGGATGAAACCGCACCTCATCCAGCCGGCGCCCCCCGCGATCAAACAGCTGAAGCTCCGGAACATGGCGATTGGCATCGCGCGCAGCGTCGCGCAAGCTGGCTTGGCCCAGCGTCCTGCCATACCCGGCCAGCAGGACGTCTTGTGCGCCCGCACATGAAGCAAAGCCGCGCAACGCAGGATCGGTCGCCCAAAGATCGCAGTCGCCCCGCTCGGACGGCTGATTGAGGACATCATGTGTCCGCAGATCCGAAACGGGGGCGCAGTCGGTCATCGAAGCCTCATGGGTTCGGCGGGGAGAATTTGGACGTTTACACCCTGGATGGATACAATCGTCCCTCTCTATCCAAGGACAGCAGAAACATCGCCAAGCTGCTTTTCAACAAAGCACTCATCGTCACCCTGATCAAGCAGCTTACCGTTCCCTCATGGCAAAATTTTACTGCCCGTGGTACAGGTGAAGCAGAAAAAACTGTGAAATCACGCTTGCCGGCCTGTATTATCCTAGCGTTTACGGACGTTACCTTGCGGGATAGTTCGGGATTGCTTCACCCTTACCGCTTACGCCCAATTGACTGAGAATAAAGCGTCAAAGTCTTACTGCGGTTGCTTCCAGCCTGTTATCACTAAAACACACAGGACGGCGTACACGTCGACCGTCGAGCTTTTATCTCGATCTTTAAGCTCCAGAAGATCACCCGCGCATTGGTTGACTGGTATATCCACCAGTTGACGTTCAGGAGGGATAACCCTCAGCTCAAGGTTATTT
>JAUNVT010000299.1 GCA_030540655.1 Rhodobacterales bacterium | reverse complement strand
CGCCAACTTCACAATGCCGCCTGATCAAGCGTCACCAACTTTTGCCCATATCTCGATGGTGCGCCGCGCGGTGCGCTATATCGCGCGGAGCGGTCCCGAGAGCAGCCAGGATCGCTGGGAGGAAAACCCGGGGATCAATCTCTTCACCCTTGGCGTCGCCATCGCCGCCCTCGTCGCGGCGGAGCCGTGGCTGGAGCCTGCAGAACGTGCCGAGGCGCTGGACCTCGCCGACGATTGGTGTTCGCGCCTTGAGGCATGGTGCTACGTCACCCGATCGCCCTGGACAGAGGCGCTTGGCGTCCCGGGCCACTATATACGGATGGCTCCCGATCCTGCCTGCCACGGATCAGGAGGTCAGGTCATCCTGCGCAACCGCAATGGTCAGACCATCGATGCGAACCGGCTGGTTGCGATGGATTTCTCGTACCTGCCACGCCTCGGCCTGCGCCCTGAGAACGATCCGCGGATACGCAATACGCTGATCGTTGTCGACCACGTGCTCCTCATTGAAACGCCGTCCGGCGGGATCTATCACCGCTATAACGAGGACGGGTATGGCGAGCACGCTGACGGCTCCGCCTTCGACGGCACTGGCATCGGGCGCGGCTGGCCGTTCCTCGTCGGCGAGCGCGGGCATCTGGCGTTGGGACTCGGAGAGGACGTACTGCCCCATCTTCGCACCATGCTGGCCTGCGCCAGCGTCGGCGGCCTGATGCCGGAACAGGTCTGGGACACTGATCCGATTCCCGAACGGAGACTGGCACCCGGCCGTCCTTCGGGAAGCGCGATGCCGCTTCTATGGACCCATGCGGAATTTCTTAAGCTGCTTGTCGCGCGCCGCACGGGCACTCCGGTTGAACGTCTGACCTCCGTCGCCCGGCGGTATGCTGCGCCGCGCCTGCCACTCGCAGTGCGCTGGCGTGATATGGCACCGCTCAATGTGCTCCCTGCCAACACTGCGCTGATTATCGAAGACAAGGATCCCTTCACGCTGCATTTCGGATGGAACGGGTGGACACGGCCGACGGACCGGAAGGCCGAGGAAGGACCGTTCGGTCTCTGGCGTGTCTCCTTCGATACTGCCGAGATCGCTGGCAGCCAGAGTCTGGAGTTCACGCGAAAACGCAAGGACGCGTGGGAAGGCGTCGACCACTCCATTGCCCTCACCGGACGGCCGTGTTGAGAATGTTCAGTTTTTTTGACCGCGAAGATGACATTCGCGGAGAGGCCTGTACAGCCGACACATGCCGTCCAGTTTTGGCAAAGTTAACCGGATGATCAGCCGTCGGCTTGATCGGGATTATCACCGCTTGAAGTTTGAGACAGTTCCTGCAACTCGTCTTCGGTTTTTGTGACATACAATGCTCGGGCGGTATCGTTGAGTGCGTCCACTTCCGCCTCGCCGCGTTTTACTGCCAGAGCCGCGCTGGCGGCCTCTCGCTCTTCGTTCGATTTCGCTTCCATTGCACAGTCTCCTCATTTTCAGCGCCAGATGGACAGCAGCGCTCAGGTTGGAAACATCCGCTGATGCTAACCGGTTCCAGTGCAATGGGACGCTTTATTGGCGAAGAAGTTCCACGCTGCGCAGCAGGCGTCGACAATGGCGTCCTATCATCGAAGACAGTGATCGCGAGCCTGTTGGCGCGCAGATACTGCCAGATGTGTTCGACGGGATTCAGCTTGGACGCATAGGACGGCAAGGTCATTAGGGAAAGGTACTCTGGCCAGACCTTTACTGCCATGCCATCCGGCACCCCATCCGGCACCATCGAGCACAGGGAGAGCATGGGCAACCGGCGTGACGGGGCGGCAGATCTCGGCAAGGTGGGCGTTCATCGCCTCGGTGTTGGCGAAGGGCAGAACCAGATCGACGGCGGCGCCGCGCTCCGGGCAGACGGTGCCAGATAAGGAGGCCCATTCGTAGCGGGTGTCGCGCAGGCCGCGTGACCGTGTGTACGGCGCGCCCAGACATGACATGGGTAGGCATGACCTGCTGGTCCACGCAAGCTTCTTTTTGGGAATCCTGAACGTCAACAGCCCCTGGTCTTTCGAGGAGGACATTGAGTCAGTGCTCTGGTGATTTTGAAATACCCGGCGAATTCGAAATACGGGCCATTGCTACCAAAAGTATCTGGTTCTGGTTTTGCGTTTCTAGAGGCCGGGCACAGGCGCGCAAGTGCAGGACAGCTTCCGGGAACCTTTCCAGTCTCCCGGCATCCAACGGTTCAGACGCGGCAATGAAGCTGCTTGCAAATGTACAAAGGAAAATAAGATGACCCGTTTTCTT
>JAUNVT010000298.1 GCA_030540655.1 Rhodobacterales bacterium | reverse complement strand
AAGGATTATCATCCTGATTGACGCGCTGTTCTCACCCGGATTGTCGCGCTACACGTAGGCGTCGAGCATTTGGTGGATTACAAAATTCATTGGTACGATACCGCCACCAGCGTCACGCGTTGCGAGACCTCGGTAAATCAGATTCTCCGCATTGCGCTTGTCGAACCCCTTCAGCAAAACAGATTTCTGTGGTTTCGAAGAAGCCGTTCTCTCCGATGGCACGCCCAGCACCAGCACCCCTTTTCTGACGGAGAAATTGTCGAAGACGTGCCGCCGCACGACGTCACGCAGGGGCTCGAATTCATCGCCGAGACTCCGGCTCTTCAGCCACGCCATCCAAGGGCCAAAGAGTCGACCGAAGAACCTGCCGTCCACTCCGTCCACACGAGCCATCGCAGTTAGGCAGTCGGAAAGAACGTCAGGACCGTCTTCCAGTATGTCGCAGCCCAAGGCACCATAGTTCATCCAGCCTGGCTCACTGTGCCCCGCCAGCGCAGCATCAGGCCCCTTTGCGATACGCAGGCCCAGCACTTCACATGCCCGTGACGCCAGGTTGAGCTGGAGAGGGTCGATCCATCGGTCGCCCCGCCCGCTCAGGATGCGGTTCGTGAGGTACGCCTCGAAAAGGCTAGAGCTCGCCTGGACCACCGGCTGATCCAAAATCCAACCTTGGTGTTTTTGCAGCTGCGCCGCGAAGTCTCTGGCGTCCTTGTTGAATTTCTCGGCAGGAAGGCCTGCGAGCATACTACCGTGCTCTGGGCAGTTTCTGATCGACGAGAATTTCCACTGGAGGCGGCGCGGCACACGCCAAGACTCCGCTGCTGACGGCATTTCGGACGGTATGCATTCCGGACAGACGCGGATGCGCGTGCCCTGAAAGGTGTGAAGGGAGGCAAATTCTTCTCTCAGGCGAAAATGGCCCTTGCCGAGGTGACGGATAGAGACCCGCTCCAATGCGCCCACGTCACACCCTGCAAGCTGGGCCAATTGCTCTATGGCCACCTTCTCACCTCGAAAGAGCGGGTCGATCGGAAAGGCAATGTCTCCGCAAAACCTCTGCATCGAAATGGCGCCGTTCTTGGCCGCAAGTCGTGACAGCAAGGAAGTAGCGGGCTCGCACGCCGTATGTCCCACCGTCAGCGGCAACTGCGGGAAGTTCGTCCCGGGAGTGGCAGGTAGGCTTTTGACCAAGCGAGGCTTCCGAGATCAGACAAAGGCTGGATTGGCCGGATTTGACGATCACCAGCTCATCTGAGCAACGCTGCTATGATTTCTAGAAGTACCGTCGCTTGGGTCAGGTATCTGTCACAAAAGTCAGTTTTGTTTGTCATCTGACAGGGGGGATAATGGCGGACCGAGGAACCGCCATAGGTAATTCCGGCAATATCCGTTAACCTCCACATTGCCTATAAGATTAAGGGATATATGGGCTTCCATCGTCCAGCACTATCCGGCATATTCCTACCAAATCCGCTGCAAGGTGGGGGATACTCTGGGGGATGCACTATGGCAGACGTTGGAATTCGCAAACCGCAAAATTCGCTGACCGCGCGTTTCGTGGAAACAGTGACGGAACCCGGAAAGCACTTTGACGGGCACGGGCTATTTCTTCGCGTGCGCCCGAACGGTGGCAAGCAATGGGTGCAGCGCATCTCCATTCGCGGCAAGCGCAGCGAAATCGGATTGGGCAGCCCCCGGCTGTGCCGCTGGCGATGGCCCGAAAGCTGGCGCTCGAAAATCGCGGCAAAGCAATGCTGGGCGGCGACCCGTTGGCGGAACGGCGCAGCGCGGCGGCGGTGCTGACTTTCGATGCAGCGATTGCAACTTATCTGGCCGTGAAGCTGGACGAATTCCGCAACGAAAAGCACCGCAAGCAATGGCGCTCGACTTTGACCACATATGCAAGTCCGGTGCTGGGTCCAAAACTGGTTTCGGAAATCACGGTGCAGGACGTGCTGCGCGTGTTGGAACCTATCTGGCAAACCAAAACCGAAACCGCGAAGCGGCTGCGCGGGCGCATAGAGAACGTGCTGTCATGGGCAACGGTGGCAGGGCACCGCAAGGGCGACAACCCCGCACGCTGGAAGGGCAACCTGTCCGAAATCCTGCCCAAGCCTTCCAAGGTCGCGAAGGGGGACAATCAACCTTCGCTGGCGCTGGGCGATGTGCCGAACTGGTAGACCGCGCTTGCAGGCCGTGACGGGATGGCTGCGAAAGCATTGCAATTCTTGACGCTGACCGCTGCGCGCTCGGGTGAAGTGCGGGGCATGACGTGGGATGAAATCGACTT
>JAUNVT010000297.1 GCA_030540655.1 Rhodobacterales bacterium | reverse complement strand
GTCTGGCCCCCTGTGGCGCTGGTATCGCAAGCTTGACACATTCCCGGATGCTCGCGTCGCCCGCTCACCTGAGCTGCTTCATGCCGCGAGGCGCATGGATGGATCAGCCGATCAGCTTCGTCTTCAGGTTCCGTTCAATCCTGCGCCGCCCCCACCAGGAGCGGATCTGGATCGCGTAGAGCGTGCGGGGAGTCATCCGCAAAGCCCCATCGCTCCATGCCAGATCGAATTCCCGGTGCGCCGCGACAATGCTCGACGTGGCGGCCGTGATCGCCGCCACCTGGATTTCAATACGTTCTATTTGATCAGTTGCAGGCGCCGCACAGTCATTGACCCGTGCCCGCTGCAGCACCTCCTCAAGGCTTCCGATATCCACGTATTCTCCGCTTGCCAGCGGGCCTTGAAGGGTAGCGGCGGCCGGCGATGTCAGGTCGTGCTCGTCGACTTCACTGCGATCAATGACAGACACCTCCTTTCGCTCCCCCGACGAGGTGACACCAAGCACGATTTCGATAGTGTAGATGGGTTCGAACCCGAGATTGCTGACGAAAATGCGCGGATTCACTCTGTTGCCGCCGGTGTGGATCAGAATCTCGCTGCGGCGCTGGCGGCGAAAGCTGGATACGAAAATCTGCAGATAGACGATCCAGACCACTGCAGTGACGATGCCGCCCAAAGCCTGAATTGCCGAACTGTTGTCACTCAGCCAAGTCCACATATTGCATGTCTCGCTTCAAGCTGGCGGCCGCTACCTGTGATTTCGTTACCCTCAACCGTATCGACGCAGCACGTGGCCGGCCGCATGAATCGTGTCTGGCGTTGGCAAACTGTTTCGGCACGGAAGCCCACGTCAAGGAAAAGCTCGGCGGCGGGACGCACGTTCATTGCAGAACCGCCCAGAGCAGGAGGAACGCGATCACCACCAGCGCGACGATAATCAGAATCACAGTCCAGCTTTTACGTTGTGATTGAGGCGTCCCGCCGGTGCCGACAGGACGCGGCCCCGGCGCCGACGCGGGGCCGGCAGGACCGCCGAGTTCGTGACGGCGGGCTGTGCGCACTTCTGCGCTGGTTGGGCTGGCTCCTGCAGCCTCGGCATCGGTACCCAGTGGCGCCGCCGCTGGATCGGGAAAGCCGACCTTGTCACCGGTCCTGCCCTTGTCGATATCGTCGCGCAGCCTTGCCGCATGCTCCGGACCTTGTTTCTCGCTCACTGACCTTTTCCTTTCGTCACAGCTGCGCCAACTTGATGGTGTTCATCACCTGCGGCACTCTCGCCTCGCACGGCTTCCTCCGGTTGGGTTCCCGTAATGCGCCGAAACCAGTTCGAAAGGTTCAGAACAACGAAAATCAACACCGCGATGAAGGCGGCTTCCCACAGATAACCCAACCCACAGGCGACGCCGATCGCCCCCGCGCCCCAGATCGCCGCGCCGCTCGCCACACCGCGCAGGTGGCCACCATCCTGAGTGGTCATGATCGAGCCGGCGCCCAGAAATCCGATGCCACCGACAATGCCTTGGATCAGCCGGGTCGGATCTATCGCCATATTGCTGTCATTGGCGATGGAGCTGAGCGAGAAATTGAGCGTCACCACCATCAGCGCTGCAGATCCGAGCGCGATGAGGATGTAGGCGCGCATGCCAAGGGGCTTGTTCTTGATTTCTCGATCAAGGCCGATCACCAGCCCGCAGAGGCCTGCGAAAATTGTTCTGAGGACGAACTCCGGAAAATCAACCATCACCCTCTACACCATTCATGCCAGAACATTGCATCATCGAGCAACGGCAGGCGGCATTACCTTTGTAAACAGCAATGGCAATTGTTGGTTCCGCCATCCGCGCCAGCGTGGTCTGTTGCGACTGCGTTCATTCCGGGTGCAGCTGTTTCAGCTCCATTCCATTACCTGCCGATGCACGAACCCGGTCGTTGCCTGCTGCGGAAACGAGGAACCAATTGGAGCATCTGCGGTTGTCTCCGCGTCAAAACGGAGGAGCATCGATATGCGAATTCATGAAATGACCATCTTTTTGCTCGGGTCTTGCTGGCCGCGTTGTTTTTGGCGAAGCTTCGCCGCCCGTTTGCCCCTGTTGCTTCTGACGCGAACGGAAATTACGTCCGCACCGCTGGTCGGCGCGAGATGGCGCATCCGCCGCGGAACTGGGACAAGGTTGACGAGGCTGCGGACGAATCCTTTCCTGCCAGCGATCCGCCTGCGACCTATTGAACATTTGAACGCGCCGACGTCTCAACAGTTGCTCGGTTTGATCAGCGTCGCCGGCACAAAGTCT
>JAUNVT010000296.1 GCA_030540655.1 Rhodobacterales bacterium | reverse complement strand
GATAAACCTGAAATAGAGATAACGGGTCTTGGCGCGTCAGGTTCCGATGTCGTCAGGGGCGAATGCAACAGTTTTCATGATGGCGAAGCATGGCGATCCGGGAGCCAGTTGCAGAACTTTGCAGCGATATTTGTTGCGGTTCCACCAACAGCATAATGCTTGTTCCAAGAGGAGAAGGAGCGGTTGGCGCTGACACCAAGCACATAGCCCTTGCCAGCGCAGCGCAGCGCCATCTCGATGTCGCCGACACCATAGACACTGTCGGCGACCACCTCGGAAAAGGAGTATTGGCAGCTGGAGCGCGCTCGATCATGGCGCGCGCGAGTGCCGGTTTCGTGGCGAAGCTGATGGTTTCGGGCACATGGGCCCTGGCCCGCTGTTCGGGGTCATCTGCCCATATCTTCGGCAAATAGAGCGCCCGGTCGATAAAAGCGTGCCCGTGACGCGAGACACAGGCTGCAAAAACGCCTATCTGGCAATTGGTGATCTTGCCTGCCGATCCGATATATTGACGCGCTACATTGCAGGAAGCATGGCCCTGCTTCAGAAATCCCATCTCATCAATGACCAATACCACATCGGGATCCGTCAGCGTCTCCAGTGCATGATCACGCACGATGTCATGCAAGGCATCGGCGTCCCATTGCCAGCGACCGAGTATGGCTTGCTGACGCCAAGGGCCATGATCACCAGCGGCTTCCGCCCGCATCCAACCCGTCTTTCGGCGTTCATCCCCCAGCAGACCATTCAGAAAATGGTCAGCCGATGCCGCAATCCGTTCTTGGGTGAACAACGACCGCATCCGCCCTTTCACATCCCGAAGGTTTGAAGCACACAGATCAAGCGTTTCCTCAATCGATAATCCCGTCATCAATGACCTCCAAACCATGATCGACCATGGATTCAGATGTCAGCAAGAAGTGCAACTGTAATGCTCGTCAGGAGCGGAACACAGCTTCCGTACCGGAATGCCGTTTTATTGGTGCGGACCCATAGGCTTTCTGCAGTGCAGCATTAGGTACAGCGGGGGAGAATAACTTGACATCGGCCCATTACGATGTCGCCAGGAGCCTAAATTTATGAAACCTCATGCGACTTACATAACGCCGGAAATTCGAAAACTGGGTAAACGCGATATATCCAAAATTACCGGTCACTTTTTGCGCCTCGATCGCAAAACCCGCAGTGCGCGTTTTGGCACTGTCATCAAAGACGCTGTCATCAAAAATTATGCGGAACATGTTATCAGTGCCGATACGTTGGTGTTCGGAGCTTTTGTCGACGGAGAACTCCGCGCCATCGGTGAACTGCGAGGGCTTCTTGAAACTTGTCCTCCAGACGCGGAACTTGCCTTGTCGGTCGAACCGGATTGGCAGGAGAAAGGTATCGGGAGTACGCTCTTTTCCCGTCTGATGTCGGCGTCACAAAACCGTGGAATTAAGACCTTGCATGTATTTTTCTCTAATGAGAACAAGACTATGCAGAGTATAGCCGCAAGACATCACCCCGAAGTTACTCTGAGCGGTGGACAGATCGAAGCCACAATCGATCCGCCCTGGGCCACCCCGTGGTCCTACGCTCGAGAAATGGCAGAAGATACCATCGCTTATTTCCGGCAGATTTTTCAAATCACGGCATGAGTTAATGTGCGGTTGCATAGCTCCGTCTCTCCCGGAGCACCGGCGGTCGAGGTATGCGGGGCAGGGGATTGAGCCCCCCGGGGCGTCTCGGAGCCGGGGGAAAGCTGGACCGGTCCCCGATCGCGGTTCGGGCCTGAACAGATGAAAGGGAGTCATCGATGTCCCGTATAAGAGGAAAGCATTTGTCTTGAAATCCAAGTGGACAATGACTTGAAGCAGGATCTGCCGTTCGTCCTTACTGCGGCGATCGGCGGCTCCGAGCCCTTAGTCGTCGCTCAGCCAATCAATTTCTGACGGTCAGATATGGTGTTCTCAACCGCTCGCGCGATCATCGGGATATTTCCTATGACGTCGAGTGGCCCGTTATGGAAGAGCGCGTTTCCGGGCATATCAGGCGGGAGCTTGCTTGGGACTATGACCATCGTGAGGCCTCCCGCCTTTTTGATTGCAGCAAGGCCGCGCGATCCATCATCGAGCGATCCTGCCAGCACGATGCCGATGATGCGCATGCCTCCGAACGCGGCCAGAGAGTTGAAGAGCAGATCGACGGTTCGATTGCGGTATGTCCCAACGAGATCAGGCATCACCGTGCCCACCGTTCGAGCGACGCGGCATGAACCGCGCCATCGTCGCCCTGGCCAACAAGAATGCCCGG
>JAUNVT010000295.1 GCA_030540655.1 Rhodobacterales bacterium | reverse complement strand
GAGATGTGTGCGAGGAGGTCTGATGGGCATTCGGACCCGGCCCTGCGGCGGGCGGCGACGGCGTGGCCGAGATGCTTGATATTCCAGTAGATGACGATGGCGGCGAGCAGGTTGAGGCCCGCCATACGGTAATGCTGCCCCTCGGCAGTACGGTCGCGGATTTCACCCTGCCGCCCGATACGCAGGGCGTTCTTGAGGGCGTGGTGCGCCTCGCCCTTGTTCAACCCGATTTGGGCGCGGCGCTGCATATCGGTGTCGAGCAGCCATTCGATGATGAAGAGCGTGCGCTCGATGCGTCCGATTTCGCGCAAGGCGACGGCCAGATCATGCTGCCGGGGATAGGCTGCGAACTTTCGTAGAAGCTGGCTTGGCGACATGATCCCGGCGACCATCGTGGCGGCACTACGCAGGATATCGGGCCAGTTGGCGATGATGGTTCCTTCCCTGACCTTGCCGCCAATGAGGGGTTTCAGCCCTTTGGGCACGATGTTCGGATCGAAGACGTAGAGCCGCTTTGACGGCAGGTCTCGAATGCGGGGAATGAACCGATATTCGAGCAAGGCCGTCACGGCGAAGACGTGGTCGGTGAAGCCACCGGTATCAGCATACTGTTCCCTGATTTTCTTTCCCGTCTCGTTCATCAGCAACCCATCGAGAATGTAGGGGGCTTCGTTCACCGTGGCCGGGATGGTCTGGGTGGCGAAAGGTCCAAACCGGTCGGAGACGTGAGTGTACGCCTTCAATCCGGGGTCATTGCCGTATTTCGCATTCACGAGGTTCATCGCCTCGCCCTGCCGCCCGGCGGGAAAGAACTGGCCATCGCTGGATGCGGTATCGCCCGTTCCCCAGAACTGCGCCATGGGCAATTTCGCCTGCCCTTCGATCACCAGCGCCAGCGCCCGGTTGATGGCTTCGCTTTCGACATGCCAGCGCGACAGGCGGGAGAGCTGGAAATAATCGTGGGTGTTCGATGCTTCGGCCATCTTGCTCAAACCCAGATTGACCCCTTCGCCGAGAAGGACGTTCAGCAATCCGATCTTGTCCTTGCAGGGCGCGCCGGTTCGCAGGTGGGCGAAGGCATCGGCAAAGCCCGTGTCCGCCTCGACCTCCAGCATGATGTCGGTGATCCGCGCATCCGGCATGCGGCGATAAAGATCCAGCACCAACTCATCGGCCTCGTCCGGGACGTTGGCGGTCAGCCGCTCGGTTTTCAGGATGCCGTCGATAATAGAGCCGCCGGGGATTGCACCAGCCTTGGCGGCCTTTGCCAACCGTTCCAGCCCCGCGCTCATGCGCGCCTTACGATCTTCCAGCCAATCCGCAGGTTCGAAAGAGGCGGTCAATTTCGGCATGGCCTGCACCGTTGCGATCGGCACCAGCGCTTCCTTCAGGTCGCCATAGCGCCGGGACTGGGCCAACCAGATATCCCCAGACCGGAATGCATCGCGCAGGTGGGACAACACCGCAACTTCCCAGAGCTTGTGATCACCGGCCTCCTGCATCTTCAGATGACGGTGCCATTTTGAGCGTGGGCCAAGAAAGCCCGTTGGGCGGTCGGCCCCGCCCTGACTGACGATCCGCGCCGCCTCGATCAACGGTCTCGCCACCGGTGCCGCGCTGATCTGGAGGGCTTCGAGCATACGCGGCGCATAGCGACGGAAACGATGATAGCCCTGTACAACATGAGTGAGTGGATTTGCCTCCATGGTGTCGGTCAGGCGGGCGGAATGCGCGACCAGCCTTTCAAGGTCTTTCCAGCCACAGCTATCCGCGACCGCTTCTTCCAACGGTGCCTCACCATCTCGCGCCCCGATCAGGGCCGCACCCAGAGTGAAGAATGCCTGTAAAGCGTCCTGTACGGATGCTCTTGCATCGGTAATCTTGGCGTCGCAAAGGCGTTTCGCCTCGCGCCAAGTCTTTCCCACGATCCGGTCATGGGTTTCTACGACCGTGTCGGCGATGGCGGAACGCCACTCCACCGCACACACCGCAAGAATGGCAAGGCGGCGGTCACCGGATATATCCTGCAACCCGTCCGTGAAGTAGCGCTCACCCTGACGGCGAAGCTGGGTAATTCGATGGGGTGGAATGTCGGCCAGGCAATCGGCATTCACGCCGATCTTCTGCAGGCATTCCAGCCGCTCCAGCAGACGGTTCATATCGGCAGAATTATTGCCGACCTCAAACCGGCGCAGCCAGATGAACCGGCTCACTCTTCCATCTACAGAATCCGTCAGTAATTCGTCGAGGCGAGCGCGCATGTCCGCATTCAGGCGGTTGGCGATGCGCGTCTCAATC
>JAUNVT010000294.1 GCA_030540655.1 Rhodobacterales bacterium | reverse complement strand
GTCTCTCTCAGGCGCTCTTCGATCGGATCATGGCCCGCTTCATTGGACAGTAGCGAAAGCGCGGCGGTATCGGTATCGCTCTTCATCGCGTGATCTCCCTGGCGGTTGCTGCCGCCGGCTGGCTGGGTTTGAGTTCACCCGCAGATTACGCCACCTTCAGATTTCTACCACCTTCCCGACATCACCCCTTTTAAAAATTTGCTCATGCTACAAGAGAGAAGGTCGCACTGCGTGTGACGATCGAGGAGAATATCAGACGGTGGACGGCGAAGCGGAGGACGGCGCCGGTCGTCGAGGTTGTCCAAGGCAAGACGGCAGTGGCCGGGGCGAGCCAGCCCTCCGGTTTGCCCCCTTCGGAGATCGAAGGTGGGGGCGGGGATGCGAAGCGGGACGTAGAGAATTCCCTGCGTGCCAATCCGCTCGACCTTCGCGAACAATACGGGAAGCGGCTGAAGGATCTTCAAAACGCTTACGGCGAGGCCTGTGCTGGAACTGCACGTCCGAAAAAAGCTTCAGGCCCTCATGGAGCGGGCAGGACGGCTATTGATCCGGACGGAACCGCAATACCGCTGCCCATGCTCTGCGAGTGGTTCGGCAGTCCTCGTCGGACGGTCTGCTGCAAGCCGCGCAAGGCGGCACCGAAGGTCGATCCCCGCTTTACAGAGAAGCGCCGCAGGTCGCCCGTCCTGGCCAGGATGGTCAGCGCGTTGATCGGTCTGCTCCTTGGAATGGAGCGCAGCAACAGATAATCGGGGCGTCCGGCAAGCAATTGAGCGCCCGATCTTCGATGGCGTTGCGCTGCCGGATCAGGCTTCGGCTTTCGGCCAACCTCAGGCGGAACCAAAGGCGGGCAGTACGTGTCGTCATGCTGAATCCATCCGGCTGCGCCAGAAATTGCCTCCCGAACAAAAGGGACAAATAGCCGCGCAGTCATTTGGGACATGCACCTTGACGAACATTCGCCATCGGCTGATCCTGTTGCCAATGATCTGCAAACGCGGAGGATATTCAGATGGTGCCTGTGGCAAGAAGTTTAGCGGTCGTTAACGGGGGAGATAGCGCAAGCATTCACCGGTTTCTGGAAGAAACGGTGCTCGGCTGGCGCGCAAATGGCGTAAAGGTCGCGGGCGTGACAGCCCATCCGCACGGATCGCCTGATCGCAAATGCACGGCGGGTATCTTGCGAGATATCGGATCCGGGATCCCAATTCAGATTTACCTGGAAACGTCACTCCCCGGCACGACCTGCGATCTGGACAGAGACGGCGTGGATGCGGCCTGTGCGACTGTGATCGATCAGATTGCAGGCAGCGATGTCGTGGTCCTCAGCAAGTTTGGCAAACTCGAGGCGATGCGGCAGGGGCTGTTTCCCGCCTTCGAGGCGGCAATCGCTGCGGGACGCCCGATAGTGACGACAGTCTCGACGAAACACCGCGATGCATGGAATTCGTTCGCGCCCGATGCCACTTACATCGACTCCGACGAGGTCGCGCTGACAGAGTGGCTGGCGCGGCAATCATGACTGGGAGTGCTGCAACTGGAAAGGGCCAGAACAAAATTGTGCGCTTACCAGCTGATATAGAACATCGCTTTTGCCAGAAAAACGATCAGAACAACGTGGCAAAACACGCTGATGTGAATGTACTGGAAATGCCTCGATTTGAGTTTGCCGCGCCCCCCAAGGGTTATGGCGGTGACAAAATGGGCAAGGACGCTGATAGCCAATGCAATCTTTATCCACAATAACATCGCAAAACTGGTGTCGAGCGGATGCGCCAGGACGGCACGGTACTGCCAGGCCATACCGATGCCGGCTGAAAAAAGCACAAGGATGACAAAAGGCATGATCCGCCGGGCGCGCCGCCCTACTGCGCCCTCTACCAGCCGCATCGTCTCACGCCCCATCGGCTTGCGGATAGCTTCGAGAATGAGAACTTCAAAGAACACGGTGCCAACGAACATGATGGCCGCGAACAGATGCAGGACGTTAAGAACAAAATAACTCATCGCAATGTCATACTCCCTCCCTCGACTATGTGCCGCAAAAATGCGCCTCTGCAAGGATCTTGTTTCGGCCGCGGGCGCGCTTGTAAGGTTGGCCGGACAGTAAAGAATGACCGCCGCCCTCGCTTCAATCAGACGTGAAATTTCAGGCCCGGACATGTACCCCCCCCCGATGGGTCTTGCAGTTCCCCACAAGTGTGATGTGGCAGATTGCTTCACCCCCGGACTTGATCTTGCACGATATCAACTGGTCATGGTTCGTCATGTGGCACCGGGCGATGAGGTGCGGGCATGGG
>JAUNVT010000293.1 GCA_030540655.1 Rhodobacterales bacterium | reverse complement strand
GTGTCCGACCAGTCCCGGAACGCCGCCGGCAGTGATTTCCCCGGCCGTTCCCCCAAGGCCTCCGGCATTGCCTCACGCCGCCGGTTCAGCCGGACGATCTCCCAAGATCGCGTCCGGAAGTCTCCGCTTCCCAATTCCGCCCCATGCCCGCACCTCATCGCCCGGTGCCACATGACGAACCATGACCGGTCAATATCGTGCAAGATCAAGTCCGGGGGGTGAAGCAATTTGCTACACCACACTTGTGGGGAACTGCAAGAGTTGCCGCATGCTTACCCTCAAACGATACATCGCACGTGAGGTCTTCAACATCATCGCCCGTCGCCACAAACAAATCAATCAGGCTCAAATCGCGGCTTGACACTTAGAAGGGCGTCCAAGGGCAGACACTCCACAGGTGCAAGCTGGATCACGGCTTCGCCCAAGGCCGGGATATCGATGAAGGGGCGGGGGCGAGACCCCGGCAATATCTTTAACGAACGGCTCTGGCGATCTGTCTCAAGCAGGAGGCCGTCCATCTGCATGAAATCCCTGACGGCTTCCAAATAAAACGGATCATCGACAAGGAGACCGGGTTCGACCACGCCGTGCCCCCTTATACCGCTCTTGATAAGCGCACGCCAGACACCGCATGCTTCACTCCAGCGCAGATACGAAAAGCGGCATGAACACAAGCTAGACGCATCTTGGCGAGACTGCAAACCTGTCCTGAAAAGCTGAACCATTTCAGGGGAGGATTCTGACATACGAATGCGTCTATCTGCACAGTGACCTACTCACTGCAAATAGAAGTCACTTAACTCGATCAGCAGACACAAAGAAGAACTTTAAAAGCGCCAGATCCTGTCCAAAAATGGGGAGCAGTTCGAGCTATCCGGCTCCTAACGAACAGATGGAGCGGGTGAAGGGAATCGAACCCTCGTCACTTGCTTGGGAAGCAAAAGCTCTACCATTGAGCTACACCCGCCTTATCAAAGGCAATACCATTAACAATCGCCGACCTTCAAGAGCAATGAACGGCACTTGGAAATTCAACATCCGGGCAAAGCGGAAACTGCAGTATTTTCAAAAAAGATCAATGGATACTGAGGTGAACATCTGAGCATTCGATCCGAGCGGCGGGAAAGCATGGTTCAATGTTAGTTCGACAATACCTCATCAAGCATAAACGTGTTTTACATTGATGCTCTAAATTGGGCAACGCCCGTAAACGTTCTCTGAACGCCTTCGTCAAGAGCCTTTCCTCTGTGTTTTATCCTGCGTGGCGAGCTCTGAGGTTCTCTCCGTGAACCCGCCCGAGGCCGCATGTTTGCGTTCAGGGTCAGGCTGAATCGCAGTGGTGTGCGCTGTCGCTGCCGCCGGCCGGGGAACGATCTCACCCGCGCCGCGCGTGCCGGCTGGGCGCATCCGGTCGCGCTGAAGCTCAGCGTCAGATCTTTCCGGATTCTGCGCCATCATGCCCTCCCGGAAGCGCGTGCCGATGCGTCACATGGCGTGCAGGATCACCGCCAGTTTACGAGCGGGCGCGCCTTTTGACATTGCGCGGCCCGGGTCTCCCGGAAATCGCCTTGGCCCGGTCTTGCAGCCCTTGGGTCGCCTGAATTTCGGCAAAAGATGGCGCACGGCGCTGCGAACAGGCACTTCCTGTTGAAGCCGTCTCCCCGTTTGGCATTCGCCTGTTCCGGCAGATCTCCTCGGACGAGTAGCGTCTTGGCGGCACTCCAGGATATGCACCGGCATCATTGTCAGAACGCCGTGTTGGCGCGGGCATCGATGCGGATGAGCGGCACCTGACGCTCCTATAAGCTTTTTAGAGCCAGACAGTCAGCGAACCGACCTCCATGCCGCCCTGCCCGAGAGTGGTGACTGCAGGAATTCAGACCAGTTGCTGAGGTTTAGGGAGATATGCGCAGAAGTTGGTGACGCTTGATCAGGCGGCAGCTTGAAGTTGGCGGATCCCGTCGCGGAACTCAATCCCCTGGATGATCTCGGGCAGTCGGTTTTGACCGTCGCGCTTTCGCCATTTCTTCTGCGCTGACATCATCAGCTTGAAGGCCATGGCAAGGCCGGTCTTTCGGCTGAGACATCCCTTGGTGCGTTTTGTTCGATGCCGCACTGTGGCGACCGTACTCCCGATCGGATTTGACGTCCGGATATGGTTCCAGTGCTCGGCCGGGTAGTCGTGGAAGGTCAGCAGCGCGTCCCGGTCCTTGACCGGTCTGGCCACCGCCTTGTCCCATTTCACGCCATGGGTTTCGACGAAGAAATCGAAAGCGGTGTTGGCTTCAGCCTTTGTCTCGGCCTGC
>JAUNVT010000292.1 GCA_030540655.1 Rhodobacterales bacterium | reverse complement strand
TTTTCCCGGCCACAACCATTTTTTTAGGGGGGGGGGGGGGGGGTGGGGGGGGGTCTGGGGGTTGGGTGGAGGAAATTGATTACGAAACGACGCCCTCGTCAACATCGTAATCCTTAAGCCCACCTTCGACATAGAGCATCTGGACCAGCGTGAGAATGACGAGCAAGAACGGCGTAGCGAGGAGCACGCCCAGAAGACCGAAGAAGCTGCCCGCCACCACGACAATCAGAATGGTAAGCGCGGGGGGCATCGACGTGGCGCGCTTTTGGATGATGGGCATCAGCACATGCGCGTCGAGTTGTTGCACGATCAGGAAGATTCCCGCCGTCCAGAGCGCCAGTTCGGGGCTGCCGGAGAAAGCGATGATGATTGCGGGGGCGGCGCCGATGAAGGGGCCGACATAAGGGATGAAGTTCGTGACCCCCGCGATCACGCCGAGGGAAATTGGCAACGGTGCCCCGAGTAGCCAAAGCCCCAGCGCGATCAGAATGCCGACCGCAAACATGTCAATCGCCTGCCCCAGCATCCAATTCCACAACCCTCGCCCCAGAGCCTCCAGAACTTCGCCGCTGCGCTCGCGATGGCGCTTTGGAAACAGGTGTTGGACACCTGCGCGGTACAGGCGCGGATCAAGGGCAAGGTATATGGCGACCGTGACAACGATCACGAGGTTCACAACAATTCCGAACGTCGTGGAAACAGTCCCCTGGAGCATCCCGACCAGATTGATGTCAGGACCATCATTTCCGAACATCTCGCCGTTTAGCAGGTAACTGCCCCAGCTTTCGGCCTCAAGGGCATTCACTACCTCGTCCCAGGCGTCAGGCAGCGCCTGCCAAACCTGCCCCGCCTCCGACCCGATGCGCGGTCCGGCGAACCAGAAAAAAACCGCCACGAGCGCAAGAAAAAGAAGGATGACCAGCAGCATTGCGGCGCCGATCTTCAGCGGCGTGTATTTCACCACCAGTTGCGCGCTGTGCCGCAGCAAGATCGCCAGAAGAATCGCGGCAAAGGTGAGCATCATGACGAAGACCAGTTGCCAGGCAGCAAGGGTGAGAACCGTGACGAAGAGAATTGCCATCGCCGTGGCGAAGGCTCGTCTGTGGACAAGCGGCTTGGACTGGCTCATTTTCATCTCCCGGGTGTTTCGGCCCATGGATCGTATATCGATATGTCCCGACCGGAGGTACGGATATCCGGTAAACCGACAAAGTGACAAGTGACCGTTGCTACCTTTGAACATGAAAGCCGTATTCCGGATTGGCCCGGCACGATATGTCGTTTGGTGAAAGTTGCGGACAGCGTGAGGTGCCGCCTGCGCTTATTGCAGATCAGATGTTGCTGTTGATCTCACAATTGGCCAGTTGGGCGATGGCGTCGTCGGCGCTGCCGTGCATGTGCAGAGTTCAAACGGTGCCTGCGAAAACGGCCCCGGGAACACTATCCGGTTTTCGTCCCGGAACGCTTCGTATTCACGGAAGTAGGTTGCCGCCGGCCCCTTGCCCTCAGGCAACGGCGCCGTGTCCATGATCCATTTTTCCAAGGTTCAACCGGCGATGATGTCCATAACGTTACCTCGCGCAGCATGCCCATTGAGACAAGCTTCTGGAAGCCAGTCCCTTTCATCCAACCCGCATAGCTGATCGGCAGTGCGTTCAAGGGCAGGATCTTGCTTCCCTGTAGATTGGCGAGCCATCGGCTACGTGCTGCGACTGGCAGCTCTATTCGTCCTGCAAATTTCCCTGTTCAACAGCCTGTTTCGCCTGTCGTTAAACATCCTCCAGAGAAACGCAAACAGCCTCATTTGTCGGCTCGCCATCCCGGGCAGCGACCGATGGAGCGAGAGTGATGGCGGCAAGGGTCGTCAGTAATTCCAGCGTCATCCCAAGGGTTCCGGCCGTCACGATGACTTCGCGACCATATCTATCGAAACTTTGTTCCTGTCGGGGCACGGAATTCGCTGGTCAGTCCCGGCATCTGGTGGATCGGTTTCAGGTTTCAGAATGAATCGATCTGGCTCTGAAGTCCATATCTTGCGGATGTATTCGTAGATAGTGTCCCACCGGATGGTGTAATACCGCCGACCTTCGGAAAGGCCCGGATTTGATCAGGACGCCACAGCTGGCAACCTGACGTTGGGAGTGTCGTTCACGCGCGCGAGGGTTTCAAGGCTCATGTATCGCCGCGCGAGCGTCCATTCGTCGCTGGTCTCGAGCATGATCGCTCCGAAGAGCCGGATGACGGCATCATCGTTCGGGAAGATCCCGATGACCTCGGTGCGTCGCCTGATTTCGCGGTTCACGCGTT
>JAUNVT010000291.1 GCA_030540655.1 Rhodobacterales bacterium | reverse complement strand
ACGCGGCGGTCCTGCCACGCATCAAGCGGCTGGTGGCGAAGCGTCCGACCTATGGCTGCCGCCCCGATCACCGCCGTGCGGACCCGGGATCTGCGCGTGGTGGATTGACCGCCTGTCACCCACAAGCGCGTCTTCCGCCTCATGAGAAACAACGGCCTGCTTCTGGAGCGTTCCGGCTTCGAGCGACCCGAACGCCCCCATGACGGCAAGATGATGGTGCCCCCGAATCTTCGGTGGAGCAGCGATGGGTGGAGTTCACCTGCTGGACTGGGGATGTCATCCGCGCCGCCTTCCTGATCGATGCCCGTGATCGCCGGATCATCTCCTGGGGCGCCCTCGCCAATGCCGGGATCAGTGGCTCGGACGTGCGCGAGATGCTTCCGGAGGCCGTAGAGAAGCACTTCGCACCTACCGCGCGCCAGAGCCGGTCGAGGTGCTGTCAGACAATCGTCAGACAATGGCAGCGCCTGTACCGGATCGATTATTATAACGAAAACCATCCACACAGCGGCCCGAAATGGCGCTCGCCCCGCAAGTTCATCAAGGTCAGAACCGAAACCGCACAGGTGTCCGGTGAAACAGGGGCTGGATCAATCCAGAACTGCCTCACCAGCGTTTGGGGAGCCGAAATCTATTCCTTGATAGCCTTCCCAATGGACCTTCCACGGCTGGTTTCCCTTTGCAGATGTGCGAAATACCGTGTGTTACCTTGAAACAAATACAGCATTCTTCTTCGCCTTTGATCGAGTGAACAGGGGCGGTGGTCGCGAAGTATCTGAAGTTTACCAACCTGTGCTGCGGGCGGCGGTGCGGTCATGAATGTTCTAAGTACAATCCCCGCAGGCAGGCAGCCAAGGCGTACGCTACCGTACGCTTAATATTATTTCCAAAACCTTTTCAGAAACTGTGATAGGCTTGGCGCATCAATCGCCACATTCCGGGCGCGATTGACTGAGAGACCGCGCGCTATGTGCTCTTGCCCTGCTGCAGGAGCACCGCAACGTGAAGCATATTTTATGTCCGGATGGACAGAACAATCTTCTTGCCACGCTTTCGCGGGCCGATCTGGAACTGATTGAGCCGCATCTGACGCCCGTGTCGCTGACGAACGGGATGGTTATCGAAAAACCGGATCGGCCGACGGAACATGTCGTCTTTCCCGTTTCCGGCGTAGGCTCGATTATCGCGCTGGGGGCTGGAGGTCGCAGTATCGAGGCGGGACTTTTCGGTCGGGACGGCATGTCGGGAGTATCGGTCCTGCTGGGTGTGCATGGCACGCCGCACGAAACGCGCGTGCAGGTTCCAGGATCAGGAGTGACGATCGCTGGCGAGAAGTTGCGCGAACTGCTGGGGCAAAGCGTCACGCTGCACCAACACCTGTTGCGGTTTGTCCATACATTGATGATCCAGATGGGCCAGACCGCACTTTCCAACGGACAAGCCAAACTGGAAGAGCGGCTCGCCCGCTGGCTCTTGATGTGTCACGACCGGGTCCGCGACGACAGGATCAGGCTGACGCACGAGTTCCTGTCTGTGATGCTGGGCGTGCGCCGCGCGGGGGTGACAGTCGGAACCCATCTTCTGGAAGGCAAGGGATTGATCCGCGCCGCCCGCGGCGAGATTACAATTCTGGATCGTGAAGGATTGGAAATCGAGGCCAAAGGGTCTTACGGCGTCGCGGAAGCTGAATATGCACGCTTGCTCGGCAGTTCAGCGGCCGAGACAGGGGATGTCGCAATCAGGCGCCGGAAGTAGCGCCGGCCGGCTTCAGCGGAAGCATGATTTCAAAACCGGCGCCGACAGATTCGGTCGTTCGGATCGTTCCGCCGAGTTTGCCGACCGTCGAGGTGACGATGATCATCCCCAGGCCGCTGGCGTGGTCGAGGTCGAAATCAGGCGGCAGGCCGGACCCGTTGTCGCTGATGACAAAGCGAAGCTGATTACCCGGCATGGCTGTGACGTCTACAGTCAGGATGACTGGCTTGCCATCCCGTCCGCCATGCTTGACCGAATTCATCGCCAGTTCATTCAGGAAGATGCAAATCTGAGAGGCCACATCCGCGCGCAGCCTCACATCATTCGCCCGGACCTCGACGATGGCGCCGATGCTTTGCAGGACGTCGGCACAAAAAGAGTCAAGAAACGCGTCCAGATCCACCTCGTATTCCGGGCCTTTCTGCGCCAGTTGCCGATGGACGCGGGAAATCGCCTCCAGCCGCCCCACTGCATTGTTCAGCGCAGCACGGGCAGATTCCACGGTGGTAATACCAACCGCCCTACGAGCTGACTTCTTCCGCCCATTCCCGGGTTGCGATTG
>JAUNVT010000070.1 GCA_030540655.1 Rhodobacterales bacterium | reverse complement strand
CGCCCTTTGCATCATCCCGGGTGCCCCCGTGCCTCGACGAAGCAGGAAGAAGATCGCGAGCCCCTTCGGCAGGCTCTGGCCCCTGGGCGGCATGACCACGGGCAACTTACCGCGGCCCCGACAAGGGCGGTGCGCCCTTCACAATGGCCCTCGGCGGCGTGCAATCTCCTCGCCCGGGTGCCGAAGCCCCCCCCGGCGCCTGACAGTCAGAGCAATGGCGGGCCGGCAGTCTTGTCCGCGAGCGATCCGCCTTTAACCCACGGCGGCAGGAATAACGGCCAGCCAAGCTTTGTCAGCAGCCTGTTGAGGAAGGCGAATGATCACCTGGCATTGGGCCCGATCATGCGCCCACCACCAGACGCCGCCCTTCCATTTCTGAAGGATCCGGATCGCGCAGAACGTAGCCACGGCCCCATACCGTCTCAATATGACTATCGCCGCCCGTTGCCTCGCTGAGCTTCTTACGCAGCTTGCAAATAAAGACGTCGATGATCTTGAGTTCCGGCTCATCCATGCCACCATAAAGATGGTTCAGAAACATCTCCTTGGTCAGTGTTGTGCCTTTGCGCAGGCTCAGCAATTCCAGCATCTGATATTCCTTACCGGTCAGATGCACCGCTTTGCTGTTGACCTCTACCGTCTTGGCATCGAGGTTGACGTTGATGAGACCAGTTCGGATAATCGACTGGGAATGGCCTTTGGACCGACGAATGATCGCATGAATTCGTGCCACCAATTCTTCGCGATGAAACGGCTTTGTCAGGTAGTCGTCCGCGCCGAACCCAAATCCCTTGATCTTGCTTTCGGTATCGTCCGCTCCTGACAGGATCAGGATCGGTGTTTCAATCCGTGCAAGACGTAATTGACGCAGAACGTCATGACCGGTCATATCTGGCAATCCCAGATCCAGGAGGATCAGATCGTAATCATAAAGCTTGGCCAGATCGATCCCCTCCTCGCCAAACTCGGTCGTATAGACGTTGAGATTGGCATGAGTCAGCATCAACTCGATGCTCTTCGATGTAGTGGGGTCGTCTTCTACCAAAAGGATACGCATTCGCTTCTCTCCGCAACTAGGATCAGTTTTTACCAGTCTTGGCGTTAATTGGTTAATTACATGTTACTATAAGCGAACGAACGAGGAATACAACTCAAGGTTGTCTATAGTTTTTCAACGCGGTCACCTTCAAGGCTTGTTCGCCGTGCAAGGATACAGCACGCACCCATTCGGCAAATTCCTCATCGCTCAGCCCGTATCGCACGCAAGCATCACCTTGGGTTATCAGCCCGTAAAGCACCCCGCGCACCACCGCCAACTTGCGCGATGCAACCCATCGCGTGGTATCGCTTGGGGGCAAATCGGCCCGCGTCATGATTTGTCCGTCTGGCAGCGTCACCGCGCGGGGGCCTTCAACTTTTTTCAAATACATCATCCAGATCCTCGTTAAATACCGGGGTCAGGATGACGTCTTCAGCCTTAACGTCGGCTGAAACCGTTCAGACGAAATACCAAGCATTTGCCTAAAGCATTTTGCGTTTTCCGGACGGGCCACCTATATCACGGACAAACTCACGTAATTGGACAGGCTCATGGCTCTTGATACAGCACCCCGGCTCAATTCGCTCGGCTTTGCCAAGCCCGAGGCGCAGACGCGCGTTGTGGTCGCCATGTCGGGTGGCGTGGATAGTTCGGTCGTAGCGGCCCAACTGGCGGAGGAAGGTTATGACGTCGTAGGCGTCACCTTGCAGCTCTATGATCATGGCGCGGCATTGGCCAAAAAAGGCGCGTGCTGCGCCGGGCTGGACATTCACGATGCGCGACGCGTCGCCGAGGAAATGGGATTTCCACATTATGTGCTGGATTACGAGAGCGTCTTCAAGGAAGCGGTAATCGACGAATTCGCCGACAGCTATCTTGCGGGTGCAACGCCGGTTCCGTGCATTCGCTGCAATGAACGGGTGAAGTTCAAGGATCTGCTTCAAACCGCGCGCGATCTGGACGCCGATTGCATGGCCACGGGCCATTACATCCAGCGCAAGATTGGCGCGCAAGGCCCCGAACTTCATTCCGCCGTGGATGCAAATCGCGATCAATCCTATTTTCTTTTCTCCACCACGGCAGAGCAGCTGGAATATCTGCGGTTCCCCTTGGGGCACCTGCCGTCCAAGGACGCGACGCGCGCGCTGGCTGCAAAATACGGGCTGAGCGTGGCTGACAAACCCGATAGTCAGGATATCTGCTTTGTGCCCAATGGCAATTATGCGTCCGTCATTGAAAAATTGCGCCCAGGTGCGGCCGAGCCGGGTGATATTGTCGATCCCGAAGGTCGCATTCTCGGGCGCCATGACGGCGTGTTGCATTATACTGTCGGCCAGCGCCGCGGGCTGGGGATCGGCGGGTTGGAGACGCCACTTTATGTTGTAAAGCTCGATGTAGAGGCGCGGCAGGTCATTGTCGGACCCAAGGAAATGCTGAGCACCGCAATTATTCCGGTGCGCGAAATCAACTGGTTGGGCAACGACACGTTTGACGCCACCTCCGAACGGCATGTCTTGGTCAAGGTCCGTTCCACGCGCCCCCCGCGGGAGGCTGTCATCCGCCCCCTGTCGGCGACGACAGCCGAAATCGAGTTGCTAACGCCGGAAGAGGGCGTATCACCGGGACAGGCTTGCGTTTTTTATGACGCAGGTAGCACGCGTATCCTGGGCGGCGGCTGGATCTGGCGTGGATACTGATACCGCCTTAGCGACCCAGCCCCTTCAGCACGGCCCTCGCCGCGCGCAGCCCCGGCGATTCGCCGCCTTTTCCCAGCCGCTCCATCGTCAGGCGCATTGCCTCACGCTGCGACTCGGGCGCCGACAGAATTTTCAATAACGCGGCAGTGATTTCCTGGGGCTTGCAATGCTTGCCATTGCACTCAGGTATGGAACGCGTTTCGCTGACAAGATTGACCAGCGTCAATGTGTCGATCTTCAGCATGGCAGCGATGATCTGGCGGCTCATCCAGCTGACATCATAGGCTATTACCATTGGCGTTTCGCTGGCTGCCAGTTCCAGAGAGACCGTTCCGGATGCCGCCAGCGCGCCCGTTGCCGCGCCAAATGCGCACATCTTTTCATGTTTGTATAGACTGCTCTTCATGTCCGATGGATCAATGAGAATCGGCTGTGCGGGCCAATCTGCCACGATCCCGCGTAGCAAGGTCGCCACATGGCCGGTTGTCGGCACCACCAGACGCAGATCAGGACGCTGCGCCAAGACCGGCGCCAATGCCTGGCCAAAAATCGGGCCGAGCCGCGCCACTTCCCCTTTACGCGAACCGGGCAGCACCAGCAGGACAGGCGCATCGGCCAGACCGTGCTGCGTCCGAAACTCCACAATCTGCGCGGCGCTCGCCTGCGGCTCGGCCACAACCGGATGGCCGACAAAGTCGCAGTCCATCCCCGCGGCCTCCATATAAGGTGGCTCAAAAGGCAGGAGTGCCAAGACATGATCAATTACCTTGGCCATCTTTGCCGCCCGACCCGCGCGCCACGCCCAGACCGACGGCGCAACGTAATGCACCGTGCGGATATTGCTTTGGGCTTTGACCAGCGCCGCCACGCGGAGCGAGAAGTCCGGACTGTCGATGGTGACAAGGACATCGGCGCCGCTCGCCAGCACCGCGTCCGCGGTCTGGCGAATCCGGCGTTTCAGATGAAGGTATTTCGGCAAGACCTCCGTAATGCCCATAACGCTGAGCTCATCCATAGGAAAGATGCTTACAAGCCCTTCAGCCTGCATCAAGGGACCGCCAATGCCCTCAAATCTGACATCTGCCAAAAGTTTAAGCCCCGCCATCAGCGCCCCACCAAGCCGGTCGCCCGAGGCCTCGCCGGCAAGAACGAACACCTTCATACAAGCTCTTGGGAAATGACGAATATCCCCCGTTCCTGCGCCAGCGCCAACATCTCGTCGCGTCGCATCAGCACCACCTTGCATTCCGCCACCACCAGCCCGGCCAGCGCCGCATCCGCCACGGCTGCTACAGTATCTGGTCCCACCGTCGGCATGTCGATGCGCAAATCCTGCCCCAGTTTCGGTGCCTTCACATAGACGCCACGCTGACCCCGCCGGAGGGATTCGGGCGCCTGAGCGACATAGGCCAGCAGCGAATCGGTGCCTTGAACCGTCTCTATTCCCAGACACTGACCGCCTGCCACAACGCAGCCTTGTCCGATATCCAGTGCAGATACCGCCCTCAGGATATCTGCCGCGCGTGCGGCATCACACAGATCTGCCTGTGTTGGTCGTGGGCCCGCGGTCAATCCCGGCTCGGCAGTCAGGCCGGGTAGAAGATCATGCGCCCCGAGAACCTCAAATCCCTGCTCCTCAAACATGGTGATTACAAAGCGCAGCAGCGCATCGTCGCCCTGGGGAATGGCCGCCATCAGACCCGGCGCAAGGCGCATCATCTCGGCATCGAATTCCGCCGGATTGAGGCGCGGACGTGTCAGCGTCCCGGCGAACACCATGCGCGTGACGCCTCCCGCCTTCATTGCGTCGAACAGCGCTCCAATTCGTTCCAGCGGGAATTCCTGCGCGCTGGCGGCCAATTCGCTCGGCACGCCGCGCAGAGTGAAATGGAGCGCTTGGGGATGCGCGCGCGCCAACATGACAGGCAAAGCTCCACCACATGCGAGGATCGCCAGTCGCCCCGTCACAGGCTCAGCCTTGCCCAGGCGTCAAGAACGACCGTTCGCTGGAACTGGTAACAAAATCAACGATATGCGCAACATAGGCGCTTTCCGTTTCTCCTCCAAGGCGGCGCGCCCGCTCCTGAAATGTGCCCTCACCTTGGGCGAGCATCTGGAACGCTGCCCGCAGCGCCGTGATATCCGCCCGCGCCACCCCGCGCCGTTTCAACCCTACCAGATTCAGCCCGTCGAGCACACCGCGGGGTGCCTGCACCAGCCCATAAGGGATAACGTCATGCGTCACCATCGTGACCGCGCCGATGATCGCGCCACGACCGATCCGCACAAATTGATGCACGCCGGACAGCCCGCCAATGATCACGTCATCCTCGACCACGCAATGTCCGGCAAGGGCCGCATTGTTCACCACGATCACCCGGTCGCCGACCTGCACATCATGCGCGATGTGACAGCCCGCCATCAACAGGCAATCATCGCCGACGCGCGTCACGCCGCCCCCGCCTGCGGTACCTGTGTTGATCGTCACATTTTCGCGGATCCGCGTGCGCGCGCCGATTACCAACCGCGTTCTTTCACCCTGAAACTTCAGATCCTGCGGAATTTCCCCGACGCAAGCAAAGGAATAGATCGTGCTGCCCGCGCCGATCGATGTATCGCCCTTGACCACGACATGACTTTTCAGCGTTACACCATCGGCAAGCCTCACATCGGGGCCAATGTGACAAAACGGACCTATCACGCACCCTGCGCCGATCTGCGCCCCATCCTCAATGATGGCGCCGGGATGGATACCGCCTGCGTTCATCCCGCCGTCGCCCCACCCAGATCCATCATTGCGGTAAAGGACGCTTCGCAGGCCAACTCGTCATCCACCGTGGCAATACCTGAGAATTTCCAGACTTTGGCCCCCGGCTTCCCACGCTCGGTTTTCATCCGCATTTCCAGCACGTCACCGGGGATGACCATGCGCCGGAATTTGCAGCTTTCGATCGCCATGAAATAGACCATCATATTCTGGTCCTGCATATCCAGCGCCGTGCCCACCATGACGGCGGCTGTTTGCGCCATTGCTTCTATGATGGTGACACCCGGCATGATGGGCTTCGCCGGAAAATGACCCTGAAAATGCGGCTCGTTCATCGTGACATTCTTGACGCCCACCGCAGTCTGATACCCGTCGATCTCGCGCACCCTGTCGACGAGCAAAAAGGGATAGCGATGCGGAATCAGCCGTTGGATCATGTGGATGTCGGCGGTTCTGAGCGGCTGTGTCATCGATATCCTTTCACGCGCCGCGTCGGCGCCTATCATTCCGGACTCTTAATCAAAAAAGCATGCTTATTGGCTCTGTCGCGTGATCCAGTAGCAATCCAGACCGCGCGAAGCAAGGCGCGGTCATTCTGGCGTTTGCGAATCGCCGGACCCCGTCACCGCATTACCTTGCGAATCGCCGCGCACCTCATCTTCAATATTGGCCCCGTCACCGATTGCTTCGTCCAGACGTGTCACGACCATATCGGTGATATCGATCGTGTCCGAGCGCATCAGAACCTGGCGGTTATCAAGAATGATCTTTCCCCCGGTTTCGCGCATAAGCTGGATCAGGGTCGCCTCCGCCATGCGCATGACCGACAGCGGGGCAACCTCCCGGTTGCGCTCCAGTTCGCGGGCCTTGCCGTCATTTTCCAGCCTGATCGAGCGAACCTTGGCGTCGAACGCATCAGCTCGAAGGCGAAATTCCTTCGGGGTCAGATCTTTGCGCGCATCGGTCAAAGCCTGCTCTTCAGCGCGCAGCTCAGCCTCCAGCTCGCGGTTGCTTGCGATCAGCCGGTCGCGCTCAGCCTCGTATTCCGCCGTCAGGCGGCGGCCAGCCATAGTGCCCGCAAAAAGACGGTCAGGGTCCAGCGTCAGAATTTCACTTTGCACAACGCCCACATCCTGCGCCAATCCGGCAGATGGTCCGTAGACAAGCCCTGACGCTCCGGCGGCCGTCATCACTCCAAAGAGTGCGCCGACCAGCACCGGCCCTGCCCCGGCTGCGCGCATCAGAATGTCGAGGCGATGGACACGTCAAACGATTGCGTCCTGTCGCCCGGCTCTTTCATAAGGTCCTGCGAGAAATTGAAGCGCAAGGGACCGAAGGGCGATTGCCAGATCAGCGAAAGACCAGCCGCCGAGCGTGGTTTGAAACCGATTGATGACAATGGGCCTGTTGCTGCACTTGTATCGACATCCCAGATGCTGCCGACATCGAGAAACGCGCCCCCGCTTAGCCCGTATTCTTCAGGCAGGCCCAGCGGAAATTCCGCGTCCAGCTTCAACGCCGCGAAATAATTGCCGCCCAGTTGTTCGGACCCCTCCAGCGGGCCGATACCGTTCGGTTCGAACCCGCGAATGATCTGGCCGGAAAAACGATCAACGGCACGGCTGCTCTCGCTCCCCGTAAAGTTCAGGGCACCGCCTTCAAGCGTGGCCCGCAATGTCACTTCCTCGTTCAGAATCCTTGTCTGCGCGATGGCGCGTGCCGATGTCTGAATATATGTCAGATCCCCACCCAGCCCGTAGTAGTTCTGCCCGAAGGACAGCAACACCCCGGCATTCGGGTTCAGGCCCGTGCGGCGCGTGTCATAGGTATAGTTGTAGCCAACCCCGCTTTCGTATTCCCCGCCGCGCGCGGCTTCGGACGCAAGTATGCCGCTGGTGCCGAGATATTTGTTCATATCCTTGTAACCGGCGGAGTACTCGACCCGCAGGCGGCCATTTTCGCTGACAGGAAATGTCAGGCTGGGCCGGAAGGCGCCGATGGTCGTGTTATAGAGCGCAAAATCACCGCTCGTTTCAACCAAGGCGAAATCGAGGCCAAAGGCTACGTCACGGCTAAGAAAAGACGGCTCGACGAAGCTGATATTGTAATTCGCCCTGTCGGCACTGGCCGCGATTTGGGCTGACAACCGCTGGCCACGGCCCAGAAAGTTACGCTCGGCAAAGCCGACGGAGAATCCGATGCCAGAGTTCGTCGAATAAGATGCGCCAAAGGACAGCGAGCCGGTGCTCTTTTCCTCAACATCAACGTCAACGATCACCTGATCGGGACGCGATCCCTCACGCGCCTCGACCTCGGCCGTCTCAAAGAAATCAAGCGCGCGGATACGCTCGGCCGCCGCCCGTATTTCGCGTGGATTAAAGGGGTCGCCCTCGACAGTATCGAACTGGCGACGGATCACCTGGTCGAGCGTCGTGGTGTTGCCTTCGATATCAATCCGTTCAACGAAGACCCGGGGACCGCGCACAAGGGCGAACTGGACGTCCAGCGTCAAATCGCGGTCGTTGCGGGTGATGCGCGGCTCAACCCGCAGAAAATCCACGCCGTTGCGAACGCCCAGCCGCTCCAGCCGCGCGATCGAATTTTCGACCGCCGCGGGAGAATAAATCTGACCGGGGCGAAGCTTTAGCGCAGCCTGATATTCGGCTGCATTGACGTCAGGTAATTCGCTGACGGTGGTGACATTGCCAACGCGGAATTGCTGACCTTCCTGGATATTGAAGGTGATGAAATAGGTATCGCGCTCGCGGGCAAGCTCGGCATTCACGCCGGTAACGCGGAAATCGACAAAGCCGCGCGCCGAATAGAAATCCGCCAGCATCTGCTTGTCGAATTCGATCCGATCCTCGACAAATGTGTCACGGTTGACAAGGGCGCGGAAAATACCCGCCTGCTTGGACCCCACAACACGGCGAAGGCGACCGTCCGAATAGGCGCGGTTGCCGACAAAGCTGACGCGCTGAACCTCGATCTTCTTGCCTTCGAAAATCTCGAACACAAGATCCACGCGGTTATCGCTGCGGCGGATCACTTTGGGACTGACGCGTGCGGCGCTGCGGCCGCTTTCGGAGTAAGCGGCAACGATGGCTGCCGCGTCCCGCTCCACCATCGAAGGGTTGAATACCTGCCGAGATGAACTTTCAATGATGGCCGAAAGCGCATCATCCTTGATTTTGGAATTACCCTCGAAAGCAATCTTCGAGATGGTCGGATATTCTATGACCTTGATCTCAAGCGTGTTTCCACGCGGGTTGATCGACACGTCCTCGAACAGGCCACTGCCCAAAATCCGCTGATAGGCCTCGTTCAGTTCGGCGGCGGAGACGGGCTGACCGCGCGTGATACCGGCATATGTCAGGATAGTGCCGGATTCGATCCGCTGGTTGCCCGCTATGGCGACATCGGTAAACTGGTAGGATTGTGCCAACGCAGGCAGCGGCGCAATGGCAAACGCAAGCGACACCAGACAAGCCGTGCCAAATCCGGCTTTTGCCCGCGGGTATGCCGAAGTGCGATCACGCGACGCGCGCAGGATTTTCGGATGGTTCATGTTTTCAACCCAGTCAGACAAGCCAGTATCCATGTTCAGTAACGTCTCGAACGGACCTTGTCAAAACGCGTATTTGACCGGGTGGCAGCGCAGGCCGGGTTGTTGCCCGGCAGCACACCGGAGCCATCGGCCAAAGCGGCGCACCGCTGAAGGGGATGAAATAAATAGCTGTGCTAGGGCCTTGTTGCGCTGCCGGTGTTCAGCCCATTTCACGGGCACCAGATATCGTTGAACAAGGCAAACAGCATCAGGCTCAGTATGACCGCGAGGCCAAAAGACATCATGACCCTCAGCGCTCCTTCACTTGGTGGTTTGCGGAACAACGCCTCGTAGGCGAAGAACACAAGATGCCCCCCATCCAGAACCGGAATCGGAAAGAGGTTCAGCAAGCCGACGGCAGTGGAGAGGACTGCGATGAACCAGATGAAGTTCTCGGCCCCCTGACTGGCCATTGCACCCGATGCCTGGGCGATGCCGATGGGTCCGGACATGTTACAGCTGCTGATGGCGCCTGTAATCATGTAATACAGCCCCGAAACCGACCCGGCTGCGACGGCATAGGTCTGCTTCACCCCGGCTTCCAGCGCCTCCACCGGGCTGGCGTGCACGGTACCCGGCTCGAACGCCCAACCACCGGCGATGCCGATCCGCCAGTCGGTGGAAAATCCTCCGTCCTGCTGCGGCTCGTCCACGCGGCGGGGCGTTAGGTTCAGGGACCGCTCCGCGCCATCCCTCCAGACATCCAGCTTCAACGTTGCCCCGTTTGAGGATTCCACAATATCTTTCAATTGAGAAAACGACGTGATCGCCGCACCGTTGACGCCCAGAATAACATCGCCAACCTTGATTCCCGCGCGATATGCCGCCGATTGCGGCACCAGCGACGTGACGATGGGCGGCAGCGGATGCGGCCCCATGACTGTAAGACGCTCGCCATCCCGCAGAACACTATATTCCATCACCTGCCGGTCCGGCAACGCGGCAGTGAAGGCATCGAACGCGGCCCCATCCTCGTAACCCGGCATGTGTGTGCCCGCTATATCCAGCACAGTATCGCCCGGCTGAAGGGTAATCCCTTGTCCGGGAAGGGGTTTCAACGCCCCCACCTGAAGCGGTTCGGCCAGCTTGCCTTGCGCCAGAATTACAGCAGTAAAGATTACAATCGACAGGATGAAATTGAACACCGGCCCCGCTGCGACTGTTGCGGTGCGGGCCCACAGAGGCGCGCCGTGCATGGTCTCGCGCAATTTATCGGGCGCGGTTGCAGCAATGGCGGCGCTGTCCTTGCCGCTGGCCGCATCTGCGTCGCCCATGAATTTTACATACCCGCCGAAGGGCAGCGCCGCCACCTGCCAGCGCGTGCCACGGCGATCGACGCGGCTGAATAGCACCGGACCGAAACCCAGCGAGAATACATCTGCCTTGATACCGGACCACCGGGCGACGATGTAATGCCCGTATTCGTGAACCGCCACGATGACCGACAGCGCGACGACGAAGGCGGCAAGCATGCCAAGAGCGCTGCCGAATTGCGGAAGAAGCCCGAAAATATCCAAGAAATGTCCTATTCTACGTGGTTCGGCACCGCATTGCGGCTTCAGGAGACGATCAGCCGGTCCAGTTGTTGCCGTGTAACGTGGTCGCAGCGGCGCACGGTTTCAAGCGTCATCTCGCCGCCGGGCGCATCCACAAGACCGTGATCGAGCGCGCGTGCGACCAGCGCGCTCATCTGAAGAAACCCGATACGACCGGCGATGAAATGATCCAATGCCCTTTCTTTGGCGGCATTGAAAATGGCTCCCGCATGACCACCGGCCTCCATTACCTGCCATGCAAGTTTCAATGCCGGATAGCGCGCGGGGTCGGGCGCGGTAAAGTCCAGTCGGCCTATGGCAGCCAGATCCAGCCGCGCCACTGGCAGATCACGCCGGTGAGGCCAGTTCAGCGCATAACCGATGGCGTGGCGCATATCAGGCGGCCCCACATGCGCCATCAGTCCCCCGTCCCGAAACCCGACCAGCGCATGGACGCTGCTTTGCGGATGCACGAGCACCTCGATCTGGGAAGGGTCAAGGTCGAAGAACTCTTTTGCTTCGATGACTTCCAGCGCCTTGTTAAACATCGAGGCGCTGTCAATCGTGATACGCTGGCCCATGTCCCAGTTGGGATGCGTGGATGCCTCGCCCACGCCCACATGCGCCAGATCGCCGAGCGGACGATCGCGGAACGCCCCCCCGGAGGCGGTGATGATCACCCGCTCCACCGCCGCCCGATCCTCACCTGTCAGCGCCTGAAAGATCGCGGAATGCTCACTGTCCACCGGCAGAATCCGAGCGCCATGACGGGCTGCCGTGGCCAATAACAACGGGCCCGCGGCGACCAGCGATTCCTTGTTCGCAAGCGCCAGTGTCGTACCCTGCTCCAGCGCGGCAAGCCCCGGGGTGAGGCCCGCAACCCCGACAATGGCCGACATGATCCAGTCTGCCGGCCGCTGCGCCGCCTCGATTAGCGCGCCCGCGCCCGCGCCTGCCGCAATCCCGCTGCCTGCCAGTGCGGATCGCAGCTCATCCAGCAAATCAGCGCAGGCGGTTACTGCCATTTCGGCACCGAACCGGCGCGCATCCTTGGCCAGTTGCACAATGTTGCGCCCGCCGGTAAGCGCAACCACCTGAAACTCGTCGGGCGCGCGCGCTATAAGATCAAGCGTGCTTTGCCCGATGGACCCCGTCGCCCCCAATATGGTGACCCGTCTCATAGGATCCCCGGCAAGATCCTGAAGATCCACAATGCACCCACTAGCAACATCGCGCCCAGCATCGCGTCAAACCGGTCCAGTACGCCGCCATGGCCGGGAATGAGGTCGGAGCTGTCCTTGACCCCGACCCGCCGCTTGATCCAGCTTTCCCATATATCGCCGGCCTGCCCGGTAACGGCGACAAGGGCTGAAAGTATCATGAGTTCCGTGCCAACACCCAGATAAAGACCGAAGCCCAGCCCCATGACCGCCCCCGCAAACCATCCGGCGACGGTTCCCGACCATGTTTTTTTCGGGCTGATCGCGGGCCAGAATTTCGGACCGCCAATTGCGCGCCCTGCAAAATATCCTGCCACATCAACCGCAACGACGACGCATATAACCCAAAGGATCCATGCCAGGCCTGCGTCGGTCCGCAGGAGTGCTGCGGTATGACAGGCCAGCAGAACGCCCGTAGCATAAGCGCCGAAGAGCACCCGCCTCTGTGACAGTTGCCACGCACCGAATACCGCTACAAGTACCAGCCCCGGCAGTGCGAGCCACAGCGGCAGCACCCAGGCCACCGCCAGCGCCAACCCCGCGATGACACCCATTCCCGGCGCCCAGGCGCTGCCACCCAGCATGCGCGACAACTCCCACACCATCGCGCCGCCGATGATCCAGACTGCGGCGGCAAAAATCATCCCCCCCGCCCAAAGCACGAAAAGCCCCGCGATCATCATGACAACGGCAGAGAAAAATCGTGTATTCAGATCCCTCCAGGGCGCGGGCAGACTCATGGTTTGGCTCCTCCAAATCGGCGGTCGCGCGCGCCATAGCAGGATACGATCCGGGCAAATATATGCTCGGTGAAATCGGGCCAGAGCGTATCGACAAATTCGTATTCCGCGTAAGCCGATTGCCACAGCAGAAAGTTTGAAATCCGCGCCTCGCCGGACGTGCGGATGACCAGATCAGGATCAGGTAAAACCTTTGTGTCCAGATACCTTGTGAGCGTTTCTTCATTCACGTCTGCCGGATCGAGGTTGCCCGACGCAACATCTTCCGCCAGATGTTTGATCGCCCGGCTGACTTCATCGCGGCTGCCGTAATTCAGGGCAACGGTGAGGTGAACGCGATCATTTCCCTCGGTGAAACACTCAAGGTCGTCCATCAAGGCGACCAGCTTGGCGTCCAGACGCATGCGATCCCCGATGAAGCGCACGCGCACGCCCTCATCCCGCAGCGCCCGCGCTTCCTTGGTGATATAGCGGCGAAACAGGCTCATCAGGCCCGCCACTTCGGTCTGGGTGCGTTTCCAGTTTTCGGTCGAAAAGGCAAAGATCGTCAGATACTTCACGCCCAGATCCGGGCATGCATTGACAATCTCGCGCACCCGTTTCGCGCCAGCGTGATGCCCAAAAAGCCTCGGCCGACCGCGCGCCTTGGCCCAGCGGCCGTTACCGTCCATTATCACGGCGACGTGGCGCGGCCCTTTATGCGCCGAAAATCCGGGCACGTCCGGCGCAGCGCCGCCTATGCCCTTGCGACTGAACATCAAACCTGCATGATCTCCGCCTGCTTTGTCTCCAGCGACTCGTCAATGCGGGCGATGAAACGGTTGGTCAGATCCTGAACCTCGGTTTCCCAGAACTTCTGATCATCCTCCGACATGCCGTCATTCTTGGCCTTCTTGATCTGGTCCATTCCATCACGGCGCACGTTCCGTATCGCAACGCGGGCATGTTCGGCATATTGCGAGGCGACCTTGGTCAGATCGCGGCGCCGCTCTTCGTTAAGTTCCGGGATGGGCAGCATGATGATCGTGCCATTCATCTGAGGGTTGATCCCCAATCCACTGTTCCGGATGGCTTTTTCAACCTTGTTGACCAGCCCCCTGTCCCAGACGTTGATCGTGACCATACGCGGTTCGGGAACGTTGACGGTGCCAACCTGATTGATCGGCGTCATCTGGCCGTATGCATCGACCATAATGGGTTCCAGCAGCGATGCACTGGCCCTGCCGGTGCGCAGCGACGCAAATTCCGTCCGAAGCGAGGAAATCGCGCCCTCCATACGCCGTTCCAGATCGGGGGTATCAATTTCAATGTCGTCGGCCATAGTCATATCCTCTGCGGTCTGTCGCTGCGCGGTATTTCCGCGTCAGGCATGCACTGTTGTATAGGTGCCTTCCCCGGCCAGAATGCCGCGGAACCCGCCCGGCTCGTCCAGAGAAAACACGATGATCGGGAGGCTGTTGTCGCGCGCCAATGCGATGGCGCTCGCGTCCATTACCTTCAGATGTTTTGCCAGCACCTCATCGAAGCTGATGCGGTCATAACGTACGGCATCCGGATTTATCACCGGATCCTTGTCATAAATGCCATCGACCTTGGTGCCTTTCAGAATCGCCTCGCAGGCCATCTCGTTGGCGCGCAACGTCGCGGCAGTGTCGGTAGTGAAATAGGGGTTGCCGGTGCCGGCGGCGAAAATGCACACGCGCTTCTTCTCCAGATGTCGGACAGCGCGGCGGCGGATATAGGGCTCGGCCACCTCGTCCATGCGGATGGCCGAAATGACCCGGCAGAACACGCCCAGCTTTTCCAGCGCGCTTTGCATTGCCAGCGCATTCATCACGGTGGCCAGCATTCCCATGTAATCAGCGGTCGTCCGCTCCATCCCTTGCGCCGATCCCGATAGGCCGCGAAAGATGTTTCCCCCGCCGATCACCATGCAGATCTCAACGCCCAGATCGTGGACCACCTTCACCTCGCGTGCGATACGCTCTACGGTGGGGGGATGAAGGCCGTAGGCCATGTCCCCCATCAGCGCCTCTCCCGAGATTTTGAGCATCACGCGCCGAAAGGTCGTCCGGGGGGTGTCACTGTCCGTCATGGCCGTGCTCCTAGATGTCTGGCGCGCAAAATGTCGCAATCGGGGGCAAAGTTCAATCGTTTAAACCACAGAGGGGCACCAAGGCACCTCGCACGCTCTCGCGCCCGGCGTCGCAACACGCTAAAAGAATGCGATGCTGGAAACCCTGACCATATCCGCTCAGACGCCTGTCCTTATCGCGGGGCCAACTGCCTCCGGCAAATCCGCGCTCGCACTGGAGATCGCCGAACGTTTGGGCGGCGTGATCATCAATGCAGATTCCATGCAGGTCTATGAAGGGTGGCGCGTCCTGACCGCCCGCCCCGGGCCCGAGGAGGAAGCGCGCGCGCCCCACCGGCTTTATGGCCACGTGCCACAGGCGGATGCCTATTCTGTCGGTCACTGGCTGCGGGACGTCGGGCCGCTGCTGAACGACGCTGCGCGCCCCATCATCGTTGGCGGCACGGGCCTTTATTTCACCGCCCTGACCGAGGGGCTGGCGGACATTCCCCCTACTCCCGCCGCAATCCGCGCGGAGGCGGACGCGATGCGAAGGCAAGGTGCGCTGCCCGCCATGATCGCGGCGCTTGATACCGCCACCGCCAAACGCATCGATCTGCGCAATCCCATACGCGTTCAGCGCGCGTGGGAGGTGCAGCGCGTTACCGGCCGCGGCCTCACCGATTGGCAGGACGCAACGCCGCCACCGCTGCTGGCGCTGGAGGATTGTCAGGCGTTGCTGCTGGACGTCGATCCCGGCTGGCTGAACGCGCGTATCGCGCGGCGTCTGGCCGCGATGCTGAAGGCTGGAGCATTGGACGAGGTGCGTGCGAACATGACCCTTCTGGACGGTGGTCACCCCAGCGCGAGGGCGATCGGCGCGCCAGAGCTGGCCGCGCATCTGCGGGGTGAAACCTCGCTCGGCGTCGCGCAAGAGGCGGCCATAATCGCCACGCGCCAGTTCGCCAAGCGCCAGCGCACGTGGTTTCGCGCCCGGATGCGGAATTGGCAGCATATCACACTGCCCTGAACTGTCGCGGTCGCAGGTTCATCACGCCGCAAGTCGGCCTTGCACAACGACCCGCGTCAGCTGCCCCAGATCACCCGAACATAATTTGTGGTTTCCTGATAAGGCGGCACGTCACCGTATTTCCTGACTGCGGCGGGACCTGCATTATAAGCTGCCAGCGCCAGACGCCACGACCCGAAGGTGCGGTATTGCATAGCCAAATAGCGCGCGCCACCTTCCAGATTCTGTCGGGGGTCATGCGGATCCACCCGCAAGATGGCGGCGGTATCCGGCATCAGCTGCGCCAGACCGATTGCGCCCTTATGCGACAGCGCATTTGGCCGCCATCCGCTTTCTTGCTGGACAAGCCGCAGGAACAGATCCTCGGGCACCGAATGTTTTCGTGCTGCATCTCTGGCCAGATTAAGAAATTCACCGCGATAGCTGCCGGTGTAGCCTTGCGTGCCGCCCCATTTGGTCGGCGTATTGATGCTGTCGGGCAACAGCCGCACCGACGCGTTGTATTGTGATGCCGCCCTTGTATCCAGAACGCTGGTCTGCGACTTGAACAGAACGTTACGACTCTTGGTGGAAAGGGTTTGTGCTTGCGCCTCCTGCCACGGCAAAAACGCCGCCGCGATGCTCAACGCCGTATAAAAACGCTTCATATGACTATCCGGGCCTGCCTCAATACTACCCGCGTAGACTATTCCGCCGGACAATTCCAGCTTTCAGCGCCCTTCCGCGCAACTGCGTCTTCATTTTGGGCTGGCATTGGCGCCTTTCAGATGATGTAAGACGGAGGCAAATCCACGCCTCATCAGGAGAACGCACATGGCCGGATCGGTTAACAAAGTCATCATCATTGGCAATCTGGGCCGCGATCCCGAGGTGCGCACCTTTCAGAACGGCGGCAAGGTATGCAACCTGCGCATCGCGACATCCGAGACGTGGAAGGATAAGACCACCGGCGAGCGGCGTGAGCGCACGGAATGGCACTCCGTCGCCATCTTCTCAGAGCCACTGGCACGCGTAGCTGAACAATATCTGCGCAAAGGCTCGAAAGTTTACATAGAAGGCCAATTGGAAACGCGCAAATGGCAGGACCAATCCGGTCAGGATCGCTATTCCACCGAAGTGGTGCTCCGTCCCTATACATCGACACTTACCATGCTTGACGGGCGCGGTGAGGGCGACGGCGGTTCGGGTGGATATCCTGGCGGTAGCGGTGGTGGCTTCGATCGAGAGTATGACCGCCCGGATGATCGCGGCGGATCCTCCTCGGGCGGATCGTCGGGTAGCAGCGCGCCTTCGCGGGATTTCGATGACGAAATCCCATTCTGACATGGCCGGTGCATCTGTATCGGCTTGAGGTTGAATCTGTCCTTCTCCTCAGCCCAGATCTTGGAGATATATGCCTTGGGCATGAGGGCTGAATGTCTGGCCATGTCTGAAAACCGTGCGGGTCATGGGGCCCTACCTTTGTCTTGCGTTTCGACGTGTGCCTTTGCGGATCGGTCGTTTGATGCGATCCTTGGCATCGGCACGGGAGCGGGGATGGCTGTCATGCTGGCCGCCCCTGATGGCTCAGGTGG
>JAUNVT010000069.1 GCA_030540655.1 Rhodobacterales bacterium | reverse complement strand
GTTTTGTTTCGCAACCGAACAGAAGCACAGCCTGCTGAATTCACTCAACCCATTTCCAATTATACACCAAGTAGAAACTGAGGTCACGCGGAGCTTTCGATAGTTCGGTTTTTGTCATTCACAGGCAATGAAATTGCCGTCTTTATTTCAAGACGTACTTACGCTCCCATCGGGCTAATCTCTACTTCGCAAAGGGAGCGGGGACTACAGGTTCCGCGCTCCGGCTGCCTGTAATTCCTGTTGCAGGCGTTCTTCTTCTGCGGCTTTGGGAGTGCTGAAACGGGCCAGCAACAGGTAGGCGACCGGGGTCAGGTAAAGCGTCGACAGCGTTGCCAATCCCAGACCCCCGACAATGATCCAGCCCAGCGCCTCGCGCGCCTCGGCGCCCGCGCCGGATGACAGGACCAGCGGCACGCCGCCCAGTACGGTCGAGGTCATGGTCATCATCACGGGGCGCAGGCGGATCAGGGAGGCATCCATGATCGCATCATGCACATTCGCGCCCTTGTCGCGCAATTGATTGGCAAATTCGACGATCAGGATGCCGTTCTTGGCCATGATGCCGATCAGCATGACCAGCCCGATCTGGCTGTATATATTCAGGCTCTGCCCGGTCAGCGCCAAGGCAAATACCGCGCAGGCCAATCCCAGGGGTACGGTCGCCATGACGACAATCGCCGAAATGAAGCTTTCGAATTGAGCGGCCAGAACAAGAAACACGATCAGGATCGCAAAGCCGAAGGTCAGCAGCATGCCCGAATTCGTCTGGTCCAGCGTCGCGGCCTCGGCCAGGGGCACGATGCGGTTCTCATCTGCCAGAATATCCTCTCCGATGAGGCGGACCTGCGCCAGCGCGCTGCCCAGCGACAGATCGGGCGTCAGGCCAGCCGTCAGCCTGACCGAGCGGTTCTGCCCCTCGCGGTCGAGCTCGGGCGCGACCGCGCTTTCGGTCAGCGTCACAAAGCTGGCCATCGGGATCATCTGGCCGCTTCCGGCGCGGACAAAGACGTTTTGCAAATCGCCCGGATCGTCTATCGGATCAAAGGTAGAAAGCATCTGCACATCGCGGCTTTGATCCCCGACAAAGACCGAAGCCACCTTGCGCCCGTCCAGAACCGCCTGCAAGGCCTGCGCCAGCCCGGTGATATCCACCCCCAGATCGGCGGCAAGGGCGCGGTCAACCTGCACGAAAAGCTGGGGCTGCGTGCGCTCGTATTCCAGCTGAACCTGCCCCATGCCTGGAATCTCGCGCAGCCGGTCGACCATCTGTTCGGCCACCTCCGACAGCTGGTCATAGCTGTTGCCGGTGATCGCAAAGGCCAGCCCGCGCCCCGCGCCCCTGATCCCCAGCGAATTCGGCTGGATGGCAAATGCACGCACGCCGATAATATCGTCCAGGTTCGAGTTGATCTGTTTGACGATCTCCTGCTGGCTGCGGGCGCGGTCCTGCCAGTTGGCGAGCGTAAACACCATGAAGCCGCTATTGTCGGCGCCAAACCCGCTGAAGGCAAAGATATGGCGCATCTCGCCCGAATCCATCAGGGGCGCGACCATGTCCTCGATCTGCTGCATCTTGGATTGCGTATAGTCGAGCGATACGCCCTGCGGGGCGGTGATACTGAGCAAGGCGACGGCGCGATCCTCGGGCGGGGTCAGTTCCTGCCGGATGCCGCCGGCCATCAATGTTGCCGTGCCAGCTACCAGAAGCGCGATCAGCACGATGACGAATGGCGCGGCCAGCGCGCCGCCTAGTGTGATCTGGTAAAGACGCATCAGGCGGGCGCCGAGCCAGATCATGGGGCCGCGGGCGTCCTTTGGTGGCTGGGTCAGCAGGCGGCTGGCCAATACCGGGCACAGGCTAAGCGCGACGATGGAGGACAGCAGGACCGCCATGGCCAGTGTAAAACCGAATTCGCGGAAGAGCCCGCCCGCCTGACCGGGCAGGAAGGACAGCGGCACAAAGACCGCTGCCAGCGTCGCGGTGGTGGTGACCACGGCAAAGAATACCTGCGACGTGCCAAGCACCGCCGCCGCGCGCGGCCCCATGCCAAGGCTGCGCTGGCGCACGATATTTTCCAGCACGACAATGGCATCATCCACCACCATTCCGGTGGCCAGAACCAGTGCCAGAAGGGTCAGGATATTGATCGAGAACCCGACCAGATAGATCGCCGCCAACGTGCCGATCAGCGCGACGGGCAGTGTCAGCGCCGGAATCAGCGTCGCCCGCACATCGCGCAGAAAGAGGAAAATGATCGCCACGACGATGGCCACCGCGAACCCCAGGCTCTTCAGCACCTCCTCGATCGAGCCGGAGATGAACGTCGCATCGTCCGAGGTGACAAAGACGCGCACATCCTCGGGCAAGGTCCGGTTCAACTCGGCCACGACAGCGCGAACATTGGTCGAAATGTCCAAGGTATTGGACGTTGCCTGCCGGATCACCCCCATGCCGACGCCCTGTCGCCCGTCCGCGCGCAGGACCGTCTCGCCGGGGGCGGGGCCGAGTGTCACCCGGGCAATGTCGCCGATCCTGACATGGGGCTTGATCTCAAGCGCCTCGAACGCTTCGGGGGTGGTGACATTGGCAGTTGTGCGCACGTTGATGGATTGCCGCGCCCCGGCCAGATCGCCCGCGGGCGTATCAAGGGACACATCCCCCAGCACCCGCTGCACATCGCCAAGGGTCAGCCCCCGGCTGGCAAGTTCCATCTGGTCGATATCGACGCGAAAGATTGGCGCACGGTCGCCGTAGATCTGCAGATCGGCGACGCCATCGACGGAAATCAGCCGATCCTCGATACGGTCCTGCACGATGGCGGTCAGATCCTGCGGCGACCGCGCATCCGAAGTCACCGCGATGCGCATCACCGGCTGGGCATTGGCGTCCGCCTTGACGATTTGCGGCTGATCGGCATCATCGGGCAGATCGTTGACGATCCGCGCCACAGCGTCGCGCACATCGGTCGCCGCCACGTCGATATCGACGCTGTCGTTGAATTCCACCGTGACGCGGCTGCGGCCGAAACGCGAGTTGGACGAGATGCTGCGCACGCCGGACACCCGGCCGACGGCGCCCTCGATCCTTCCGGTCAGGTCCTGATCAATCGCCTCGGGCGATGCTCCCGCAAAACGGGTGGTGATCGTGACGACAGGCTGGTCCACATTCGGCAGTTCACGGATTTCCGCGCCGAAAAACGCCGCGACCCCCGCCAGAACGATCAGCGCGTTCAGAACGAAGGCAAGAATTGGCCGCCGCACGAACAGCGCTGTTCCAAAGGAGGAGGGCGCGCTCACAGCGCGGCCTGCCCAGTGACGCCCTGCAGGCCCGACAGCGCCTCGCCTTCGGCTGTCAGGCTGACATTGCTCCCGTCGCGCAGGGTTTGCACACCTTCGGTAATGACGGTCTCACCGACGCCCAGAGCGGACGAAGATATCAGAACTGCGTCGCTGTCCCGCTGCGCGATGGAGACAGCGACGCGCGCTGCCTTGCCCTCGCGCACGGCCCAGACAAACGGGCCATCGCCCGACCATTGCACCGCCAGCGGCGGGACCGACAAAAGCCGGTCACCGGGAAAGGACATGGCAACCGAAAACGCCATCCCCGCACGCAGCAGATCGGCCTCGTTGGGGACGCGCGCCTGTACCAGCAGGGTGCGGCTGGCGCGATCAACGACAGCATCTATCGCGCTGATCTGTCCGGGCAGGGCCATGTCCCGCCCGCCCAAGGGAGAAACCTCCAGTGGCTGGCCAATGGCAATCTTGCCCACAACCCGTTCCGGCACACGGAAATCGATCAGGATGTCGGTCCGGTCGGTAATCGTCACCAGCAGGTCCTGCGCGCTGACCCGGTCGCCCACCTCAAGATCGAGGATGCCGACCCAGCCGGAAATCGGCGCGACGACCTGACGCTGCGCCAGATCGAACTGCGCTTGCCGCAGGGCCAGCTCGGCGCTGCGCAGGGCCAGCTCGAATTCGCGCAGGCGGACCTCTGCCACGGCGCCGGTCGCCTCCAGCCTGCGGGCGCGCTCGGCATCGGTGCGTGCGTTCTCCAGCTGGATCTGTGCCCGCTCCAGCGCGATCTGTTCCGCTTCGTCCTGAAGCCGTAGAACGACCGCGCCTGTTGTCACATAGCTGCCTGACGTAAGGGTGATGCCGGTGATCGTCCCTGCCGCCTCGGCGCGCAGACTGACCGACCTCAGCGCGCGCCCTTCACCCAGGGCGGTGATGCGGTCAGATGTCGCCTCCTCGGACACGGTGGCGGTATTGACACGGACAGCGCCGCCGCCCAGCCCGCCACCATTGCCCCCGGTTTCGGCAGGGAGCTCAAGCCCCAGCAGATCCAGTAATCCGAACCGGTCCAGCAGCGGACGCGCGGCAGGGACATAGGCGATCCACACATAAAGCCCGGCGGCCAGAACCACGAGGGAGAGTGCAATTTGGCGAACGGCTTTCATAAGAAGGCTTCCGTCTGATTTCGGCGGCACCTTTATACTTGGCACATTGCGAAGATTAGCACGTCCGTTCGGCATGCCAACGGGCAGTTCGCAGCCGGACGCCCAAATGCCGGGCGCCCGTTCGGCCTAGATGATGCCCAAGGCGTTCATCGCGTCGGCGACGCGGATGAAACCGGCTATGTTAGCGCCGATGACGTAATCGCCGGGGGCGCCGTATTCCTCCGCTGTGCAGTCACAGGCATCGTGAATGCCGCGCATGATATCGGCCAGTCTGTCCTCGGTCTTCTGAAAGCTCCAGCTGTCGCGGCTGGCGTTTTGCTGCATTTCCAACGCCGATGTGGCAACGCCGCCCGCGTTTGCCGCCTTGCCGGGGGCGAACAGCACCTTGGCCTCGCGGAAAAGCTGAACCGCCTTGGGGGTGCAGGGCATGTTTGCGCCTTCGGCCACGACGATCACACCATTCTCGATCAGCGATTTCGCATCCGGTTCGCTCAGTTCGTTTTGCGTGGCGCAGGGCAGGGCGATCTGGCAGGGAACATCCCAGATCGAGCCGCCCGCCACATAGCGGCAGCCATTGCCGCGCCGGGCAGGATAATCTGAAATACGGCCCCTTTCGACCTCCTTGATCCGTTTGACCAGATCCAGATCGATTCCTTTTTCATCGACGATATAGCCACCCGAATCCGAGCAGGCGATGATCTTGCCGCCGAAGGAGCGGACCTTTTCCATTGCATAGATGGCGACGTTGCCGGACCCCGACACGACGCAGCTTTTGCCATCGAAGTCAGTGCCGTGCCGCTTCAGCATCGAGCGCACGAAGTAGACGGTGCCGAAACCCGTCGCCTCCTTGCGCGCGCGCGAGCCGCCATAGGACAACCCCTTGCCTGTCAGGACGCCCGCCTCATAACGGTTGTTCAGGCGCTTATACATCCCGAACATATAGCCGATCTCGCGGGCTCCAACGCCGATATCGCCGGCCGGCACGTCCACATATTCGCCGATATGACGGTGCAGTTCGGTCATGAAGGACTGGCAGAACCGCATCACCTCGCGGTCCGAACGGCCCTTGGGGTCAAAATCCGATCCGCCCTTGCCGCCGCCGATGGGCATCCCGGTCAGCGCGTTCTTGAATGTCTGCTCGAATCCGAGGAACTTGATGATGCCGACATTCACCGACGGGTGAAACCGGATCCCACCCTTGTAAGGCCCCAAGGCTGAATTGAACTGGACCCGAAAGCCGCGATTGATCCGCACCTTGTTCTGATCGTCAATCCACGGCACGCGGAAAATGATCTGCCGCTCGGGCTCGCAGATGCGCTCGATCAGCGCCTCGTCGGAATATTCCGCGTGTTTGTTTATGACGCGGCCCAGGCTTTCCAGCACTTCGCGCGCGGCCTGGTGGAACTCCGGCTCGCCTGCGTTACGATGGAGCACGGTAGTGAGAATGGGCTGAAGCCGTTCGTCGATAAGATCCAAGATGTCGTCCTTCGTTGTCGCATTACAAAGCGCGGCGCTTCCGGGGTTTCTCTAAAAGCGGAGCGCGCAAGGGTCGCCATTGCGCATTATGACGCGTCTGGCGGAACGAAATGTCGTCGTGCGGCACTATTGCGAAGCTTTGAGAGTCATTCAACTGAATTTATTGCGTATCACATCACGTTATTGGCTGGCACGCGTAATGGATATCTGGCAGCCCGGGCGTCAAGTGGTCGGGGGCGCAACACCACGGGTGATGGTCCGGCATCATAAGATTGGCGATGTCAGGCGGAACAGACCCTCGATCGAACGGCGCAGGAATCCGGCATCGGGCAGACCCGCGGGCGCATCGGCGCAGAGGCCGGTCATCCATTCGGTGATGGCGTCGATATCCTGAGGCGACGACAGCAGGGCCATGATCTCGAAATTCAGCAAGAGGCTGCGTGCGTCGAAATTGGCTGACCCTGCAAAGGCCAGACCATCGGTCAGCACGGCCTTGGCATGTACCATTTCGGGATGCAGATGGATATGGCACCCGGTCGATGCCAACTCACGTAACCAGGCGCTGCGCGCAAGATCGGCAGTGATCTGGTTCGATTTGCGCGGAATAATCACGCGCACATCCACGCCGCGCCGGGCGGCGATGCTCAGCGCCTGCGACAGATCGGTGGTGGGCAGGAAATAGGGGGTGACGATCCACAGCCGGTCGTGCGCCGAATGGCAGGCATAGACAAGCGCGTCATGCAGCGGATCCTCCGCCACGTCCGGCCCGGCGGGCACCAGTTGCACATTGCTGCGCCCGACAGCCGCAGACCGGGCCGGAGCGGGGTCCGGCATGTTGCCGCGCGCGGCAACCCAGTCCGACGCAAAGATCCGGACAAAACCCGGCACGGCGGGTCCGGCCAGAACATAGGACAGATCATGCCAGCGCCCCGGCACCGCAGCGGGCCCCAGGTAAGGGGCGGCCACGTTCCGGCCCCCCGCCCACACCCGGATACCATCCGCGATGACCATCTTGCGGTGGTTGCGCAGGTTCGGATGGCCGCCCGTGGCCAGATGCAGGAGCGGTGAATACAGCCGCACCTCGGCGCCAGCGCGGCGCAGGGCACGCAGGGCGGCGCGCGGCCTGTACAGGCTGCCTATGTTGTCGAGGATGACGCGCACGGCCACGCCTGCGCGGGCGCGATTCTCCAGTGCCGCGCAGAACGCCTTTCCCACCGCGTCATTGCCCAGCACGTACAAGGTCACGTCAAGCGAGACCTGCGCGCCCTCTACAATGCCGATCAGCGCGTCCCACGCCTCGACCCCGCCTGTCTGCAACGCCAGATCATTGCCCTGCGTCGCCGCAGGCAGCCCGTATTGCAGCAGCATCCTTTCGATCTGGAGCGTCTTTGGAATCGGGGTTTCTGTCGGGGGCCGGTCAATCTCGCCGCCCGGACGCCGGCGTTTGCGAAACCCCATGACCAGGAAGACCGGCACCGCCAGGTAGGGCGCCAGCACCAGAAACATCAGCCAGGCAAGCGTCGATTGCGGGCTGCGCCGCTGTTGCACGATCACAACGGCGCTGGCAGCCAGCGCAAGGCCCAGCACGACGATCAGCCCGTGGGTTTCGATCCAGCTCATTGCGGCGCGGGCTTGCTCAGTTCATGCACCAGCCGTGGCTGATGACCAGCGATTGCCCCGTCAGCGCATTGGTCGGGAAGGCGGCAAAGACATGCGCGATTTCCGCCACATCCTCGATCGTGGTGAATTCCTGATCGACGGTGTTGCCCAGCATGACCTTGTTCACCACCTCCTCCTCGGAAATGCCCAGATCCTTTGCCTGCTCGGGAATCTGCTTTTCCACCAGCGGCGTTTTCACGAAACCGGGGCAGATCACATTCGCCCGCACGCCGTGTTTCGCGCCTTCTTTGGAAATCACGCGCGCCAGACCCATCAGCCCGTGCTTTGCGGTGACATAGGCCGATTTCAGCGGCGATGCTTCCTTGGAGTGGACCGAGCCCATGAAGATGATCGATCCTGAGCCGGCCTTGTACATATGTTTCATGACCGCCTTGGAGGTCAGGAACGCGCCGTCCAGATGGATCGACAGCAATTTCTTCCAGTCCCCGAACGGGAAATCGACCACCGGATGCACGATCTGCACGCCGGCATTTGACACCAGCACATCGATCTGGCCCCAGGCGTCGATCACCTGCTGCACGCCGGCATCCACCATCGCCTCGTCGGTCACGTTCATCTCGACCGCTATGGCAGTGCCGGGGCCCTCGGCTGTCAGCCTGTCCGCCGCCTCCTGCGCCGCCTCCAGCCGCAGATCGGCGATGACGACGCGCGCGCCATCCGCGATATAGCGCCGGGCGATGCCGTAGCCGATGCCGCTCGCGCCGCCGGTAATGATGCAGACCTTGTCCTTAAGGTTCATTTGCAGACTCCTTTTGTCATTCTGGGGTCAGGTGTGATGCCGCAGGCGTCAGGCCAATGAGGCGCAGAAGGCGGCGATGCGGTTCATTGCCTCGGTCAGTTGCGCCTCGGATGCAGCATAGCTGAGGCGGAAAAACGGGCTTTGCCCGAAGGCTGCCCCGTGCACTGTTGCAACGCCGCCTTCCTCCATGAGGGCAATGCAGAAATCCTCGTCCGTGGCGATGCGCCTGCCTGCAGGTGTGGTGCGGCCGAGAAAAGCAGCGCAGGAGGGGAAGACGTAAAACGCGCCCGGCGGGGTGGGGCAGTCCATGCCGGGGATGGCATTCAGCCGCGCAACCACCAGATCGCGGCGCAGGCGGAAGGCCGTACGCTGCCCTTCCAGCGCATCCTGCGAGCCGGTCAGCGCCGCCAGCGCGGCCCATTGCCCGGGCTGCGATGCGCCGCTGGTCAACTGTCCTTGCGCCAGGATCATCGCGTCGATCAGGGGCTGCGGCCCGGCGGCATAGCCGATGCGCCAGCCTGTCATCGCATAGGCCTTGGATACGCCGTTCATCGTCAGCGTGCGGTCCTTCATCACCGGGGCGGCAGCGGCCATGGTGGCGAAGTCGGTGTCACCATAGATCAGATGTTCATAAATGTCATCGGAAAAGACCCAGACATGGGGGTTCCGTCCGAGCACCTCGGCCAGTGCGCGCAGATCGTCGGCGGAATAGACGGCGCCCGTCGGGTTCGATGGGGAATTCAGGATCAGCCAGCGGGTGTTCGGCGTGATCGCCGCCTCAAGCGCGGCAGGAGTCAGGATGAACCCATCCTTTGCAGCAGTCTGGACAATTACCGGCATCGCGCCTGTGAGGCTGACCATCTGCGTATAGCTGACCCAGTAAGGGGCGGGAATGATCACCTCGTCGCCTTCATCCAGCGTCGCCAGAAGGGCGTTTGCAATCACTTGCTTGCCGCCCGTGCTGATGATGGTTTGCGACGGCGCGTAGTCCAGGCCATTCTCGCGGGCGAACTTCTGTGCAATGGCCTCGCGCAATTCGGGGATGCCGGGAATGGGCGGGTATTTGGTGGCGCCCTTTGCCACAGCCTCGGCCGCGGCGGATTTTACATGCCCCGGCGTGTCAAAATCGGGCTCCCCAATCGACAGCGATATGATGTCATGGCCCTTGCTGCGCAGATCGCGCGCCTTTTGCGTGATGGCGATGGTCGCGGCGGGCTGGATGCGCGACAGGGCAGCGGATTTGCGGAACTGGGACATGTGGGGCCTCAATCAGGGACGCGCGTGACCTTAAGCGCCTGCGCCCCAAGTGCAAGTAGGCTACGCGCCGAAGACCGACCAGCCGGTGAAATTGGCGAGGCGCTGGGCGGCTTCGGTCCCTGCATGCGAATTGCCGTAGATGTTCAGCCCCGGCGACCAGACCGCGATCGAGGCCTTGCCCGGCGCGATCATCAGGATACCGCCGCCCACGCCACTTTTGGCTGGCAAGCCGACGCGATAGGCAAAGTCGCCAGAACCGTCGTAATGCCCGCAGGTCATCATCAGCGCGTTGATCCGCCGCGCGCGGCGGGCCGAGATCAGCCGGGGCGCGCAGTCCAGCCCGGCCAGCATCCGGCCTGAACGCGCCAGTTGACCGGTGGTCATGGCAATGGCGCACTGGTGCATATAGGTGCCAAGGCTCATGCCCGGCTCGCTGGTCAGGTTGTCGAAAGAATAAAGGTAATGCGCCAGCGCAGCGTTGCGGTGACCAGTTGCCTCCTCGGACGCAGCCACGTGTTTGTCGATGTGGATATCGTCGTCTCCGGCAGCGGCGCGGATGAACTGGATCAGTTCGGCCAGCGCCTCGCGCGGCTCGCGCCCGTCCAGAAGCGCGTCGGTTGTCACGATGGCGCCCGCATTGATGAAGGGGTTGCGCGGGCGGCCCTGCTCCTGCTCCAGAAGGGTGATGGAGTTGAAGGCGGTCCCCGAAGGCTCGCGCCCCACCCGCGCCCAGAGCGCATCGCCGATCCGCCCCAGTGCTACGGCAAGGGTGAACACTTTGCTGACGCTCTGGATGGAAAACCGTTTGTCATGCGCACCCGCCGACAACGTGCGTCCGTCCGCCAAAGCGACCGATATGGCAAACTGCGCCGGATCCACTGCCGCCAGTTCGGGGATATAGGTGGCTGGCGTGCCCCAATCGCCGAGGGCGTGCATCTCGCGGTCCAGCGCGTGCAGGAAATCCTGCAACTCATCTGGAAAGGTGTGGCTCATGCGATCATCCGCTCGGGACAGGCGTCAGGTGTTGAACAGGAAGTGCAGGACGTCTCCATCCTTGACGATATAGGATTTGCCCTCAGCGCGCATCTTGCCTGCTTCCTTGGCAGCCTGTTCGCCGCCCAGGGTGGTGAAATCGTCAAAGCCGATGGTTTCGGCCCGGATGAACCCACGCTCGAAATCGCCGTGGATCACGCCGGCCGCCTTGGGGGCGGTGGTGCCCGCGCGGATGGTCCAGGCGCGCGCCTCCTTGGGGCCGACGGTGAAATACGTCTCCAGATGCAGCAGCTCGTAGCCGGCCTTGATCAGACGGTCCAGCCCGGCTTCGTCCAGACCCATTTCGGTCAGGAACATCTCGGCTTCATCCGGGTCAAGCTGGCTGATCTCCTCTTCGATCCGGGCGCTGATGACAACGTGGGAATTGCCCTCGGCGGCGGCCATCTCGCCCACCTTGGCGGACAGGGCGTTACCCCCGGCCGCATCCGTCTCGCCCACGTTGCACACGTAAAGCACCGGCTTGGTAGTCAGAAGTTGCAGCATCTTCCAGGCGCGGCGATCCTCGTCATCCACCACCACGGTCCGGGCGGGCTTGCCTTCTTCCAGCGCGGCCAGCGCGGCGCGCAGCAGGCGTTCCTGCTGGACGGCCTCCTTGTCGCCGCCGCGCACCTTGCGGATGATGTTCTGAAGCCGTTTCTCGATGCTCTCGATATCGGCCAGCATCAGCTCGGTTTCGATGGTTTCGGCATCCCCGACCGGATCGATGCGGTTTTCGACATGGGTGACGTCGTCATCCTCGAAGCAGCGGACGACATGGGCAATCGCGTCGACCTCGCGGATATTGGCCAGAAACTGGTTACCGAGGCCCTCACCCTTGCTGGCGCCTTTGACCAGACCGGCAATATCGACGAATGTCATGCGCGTGGGGATCGTCTGCTTGCTGCCTGCGATCTGCGCCAGCCTGTCCAGCCGCGCATCGGGAACGGCGACATCACCCACATTCGGCTCGATCGTGCAAAAGGGGAAATTGGCCGCCTGCGCGGCAGCGGTGCGCGTCAGCGCGTTGAACAGCGTGGACTTGCCGACATTGGGCAGCCCGACGATACCCATTTTGAAACCCATGACGCCGCTCCTTGGTGAAAAGTCACGGCATCTATGGCACCGGGGCATCGCGCGTCAAGCAGACCATTGATTTCCCCGCGCCGTTGCGCCAAACCGTTTCCGATCAGACAGGGGACCGCCATGAGCCGTATCGACGCCAAATTCGACCAGTTGAAAGCCGAAGGCAAAAAGGCATTCGTGTCCTATGTCATGGCGGGCGATCCCGATTTCGACACCTCGCTGGAAATCGTGCGCGGCCTGCCCGCCGCGGGTGTCGACATCATCGAACTGGGCCTGCCTTTTACCGATCCGATGGCGGATGGCGTGACGATCCAGCTCGCTGGCCAGCGCGCGCTTAAGGGTGGCATGACGCTGAAGCGCACGCTCGAGATGGTGCGGGAATTTCGCAAGAATGACGATACGACGCCGATCGTGCTGATGGGCTATTACAACCCGATCTACAGCCACGGCGTGCCCGCGTTCCTGCAGGACGCGCGCGCGGCGGGCATCGATGGCCTGATCGTCGTCGATCTGCCTCCCGAGGAGGATGAGGAACTTTGCATCCCGGCGCAGGCCGCGGGGCTGAATTTCATCCGGCTGGCCACGCCCACCACCGATGACAGGCGCCTGCCCAAGGTGATGCAGAATACTTCAGGGTTTGTCTATTACGTGTCGATCACCGGCATCACAGGTGCCGCCGCCGCCGAGGCGGGCGATGTCGCGCCCGAAGTCGCGCGGATCAAGAAAGCGACCGATCTGCCGATCGTCGTGGGGTTCGGCATCCGCACACCCGAAACCTCGCGTGCCATTGCGGCCGTTGCGGATGGCGCTGTTGTCGGATCAGCCATTGTTGGCCGGATCGCCGATGGACACAGCCCGGCGCAGGTGCTTGACTTCGTCACGGGGCTGGCGGACGGCGCCCACTCGGCCTGATGCCTGCCGCGTGGCTGCCCACGCCGCTCGGGCCGGTCTGCGTCACCGAGCAAGACGGCGCGATCACGCGGCTGGACTGGTGCGGGCCGTGCAGGCAAGACGACACCCCACCGCTGCGCCGCGCAATGGCACAGTTAAAGGCGTATTTCGCGGGGGATCTGACGCAGTTCGATCTGCCTTTGTACATAGCCGGCAGCGATTTTCAACGCGCGGTTTGTTTGGCCATTTCTGATATCCCGTTTGGCGAAACGCGCAGCTATGGAGATCTGGCGAAGATCCTTGGCGCGCCCGCGCAGGCAATAGGCGGCGGGTGCGGCGGTAATCCGATCCCGATCATCATCCCCTGCCACCGGGTCATGGGCGCCACCGGTCTGGGAGGGTTTTCCGCCAAGGGCGGGGTAGAGACGAAAGTGTGGTTGCTGCGGCACGAAGGCGCCGGGGGATTTCTTATCTAGGGTCTGTGGACAATCGGGATTTCCATTGGGTCTGATTTCTGATTCAAACTTGCCAGATGGAGGTTTGTCAAATGGAGGCTTGAATGAACGAGCAGCGTTTTGCGGTGACGAATCAAGCATGGCAACGGCCTGAGCCGCATCTGCCGGATCGGGCGTTCGCGCGGCGGGCTGACGACCAGGATCGTGGCGTTGGTGGATGCGCTCGGCAATCTGGCGCGCTTCCTGCTGCTACCGGGGCACGCGCATGACATGAAAGGTGTCGCACCGTTGATCAAGGGCGTTTCTTTTGATGCGCTGCCCGCTGACAAGACGTGTGATGCCGACTGGCTGTTGCAAGACCTCGACGGGCGCGGCGCAACCGCCGCGATACGGCCCGAAGCCAACCGCAAATCCAGCGAGATCATGACACGGAGATCTGCAAATGGCGGCATCTGGTGGAGAATTATTTCGCGAAAATGAAAAAATTCAGAGGGGAGGGAATTCAGAGCGATAGCCACACGCCATGATAAAACTGATTGCAGCTACGCCGCCAACTGAAACCTCGTCGCAACCCTCATCGCTTCGCGATGAGGGTCCACAGGCCCCAGTTGGCGCACCGGCTTATCGTGAGGCGGGGCCTCAGCGCAGGCCGCGTTCCGGCACCAGCTGCTGTACGATACCCGCGCCCAGCAAATAGACTGATGTCGCGACCAGCCCCCAATGCGCCCAGCTTTCGGGATGGAAATCCACCCAGGCCGCCCAGCCCGCAAAGAACGTCCACAGGAAAATCATCGGTAGCGATATCTTGCGCCAGCGCTGGGTGCGCACAGGATGAATGAATCTGACGGGAAGGAACATCGCCACAGCCAGAACGGTGACCAGACCCAGCGTGAACCAGAAGGGCGGCTCTGTCGCGAACAGGACCAGCACCAGCATGTTCCAGCATCCCGGAAACCCGGAGAAGGATTTGTCGGTCGTCTTCATGTTCTTGTCGCAAAAATACATTGCGCTGGCAAAGGTGATCAGAATGATCGCGGCCCACCCCGTCCAACCCGGTAACAATCCGGATTGGAAAAGAGCAAAAGCCGGTATGAACGCGTAGGTGACGAAGTCGATGATCATGTCCAGCAGCACGCCGTCAAAGCGTGGCGCATATTTTTCGACCTCGTATTTCCGCGCCAGCGGCCCGTCCGCCCCGTCAATGGCGAAGGCGACGACCAGCCAGACAAACATGAGGCCCCATTCCTCGTCGGCCGCCGCAAGCATGGCCAGCATTGCAAAAACGACGCCAATCGCGGTGAAGAGGTGAACGGCAAGGGCTTTCATCTGACGTGTCATTGCGTTTCTATAGGCGCTTGCGCGGGCCCCGGCAATCACGCTTTGGGGTGGGCGCGGGCATAAACTTCCATCAGCCGGGCCGTGTCCACGCCGATATAGGCTTGCGTCGTCGACAGCGAAGCATGGCCCAGCAACTCCTGAATGGCGCGCAGATCACCGCCCGCGTTCAGCAGATGGGTGGCAAAGCTGTGGCGCAGCGCGTGAGGGGTCGCCGTGGCGGGCAAGCCCAACTGGCCGCGAACATGCTCCATCAGCTTCTGCACCAGACGCGGGGATAGTTTGCCACCCCGTGCACCGAAAAACAGCGGGCCGTCCTGGGTGATTGGATAGGGGCAGGCGCGCGTGTAATCGTCCAAAGCATCCCGCGCGGCTGGCAGGACGGGGACGATCCGCTCCTTGCCGCCCTTTCCGGTAATACGCAATGTGGCGGGCAGGGGCGCATGGGCACCGGTCAGAGACAGCGCCTCGGAAATGCGCAAACCGCACCCGTAAAGCAGGATGACCACGGCCCGATCCCGCGCCGCGATCCAGGGTGTGAGGGACTGTAATTCGACCCTGTCGATGACATCGCGCGCGGCCTCCGCCGTCAGGGGACGGGGAAGTTTGCGCTGAAATCTGGGGCTGCGGGTCGCCAGCACGGCCGTCGGCTCGAATCCCTCACGCTCAGCCAGCCAGCGATAAAAGGATTTCACTGCCGACAGCTGCCGCGCAAGGCTGCGCGCTCCCAGATCAGCCTCGCGCTGCTGCGCCATCCAGGCCCGCATGTCCGAAGTGGTGATCCGTGCCAGCGCGCCGAGGCCCTGCGTGCCGCCCTTGTGCCGCGTCATGAACCCGAGAAACCCGGTGACATCGGCACAATAGGCGGTAATGGTATTGGCCGCAGCGCCGTGCAGGGCGCGCTGTTGGTCCAGCCAATCCGCCAGAGCGGCCCCGGCGGCGGCCGAGATCATGCCAGCCAGCGGCGCATCGCCCTTTCGAACACGCCGGCAAAGAAGGTCAGAAGGTCGGTGCCCTGCTGCGGCGTGAACTGCTGTGCATCCTTCGATCCCAGCACCAGCATGCCCGGAAGACGCCCCTCACCCAGATCGAGACGCAGGCAGACCTCGGACCGGATATCGGCCGCCGCGCCGTCATGCAAACTGCCCGCCGCGCCGCCAAGCTGGCGCAATGTTACCGGCCGGTCGCTGTTTCGCCCATGGCTGGAATAGCTGGCGACGAATCCCGGCGCGACCATCTTCAGAACCTCGCCAAGCCGGCGCACGGACGGATCGGTTTCCTCCTGCTCCGACTCCAGCACAAGACGCACCGAATCGACCCGCAGGATCGCCGCGACCTCGCCGCTCAGATCATGCAGGAAAGCATCGAATTCAGTGGGATCCAGCATCCGGAGTATGGCACGGTGCACTTGATTTGTGCCTGCCAGATTCTCGTACGCGGCGGCGATGACGTTGCGATGCGTCTCCTCCAACCGGTCCAGCCGGGCTTCCAGCCGGGTCATCGCGATACCGCGCAAATCAACGACATTGCTTCCCCTTGCCCGGTCGTTCGCGGCGACAAGTGCGCTCATGACATCCTGATCTTCAAGGATGACTTCCGGCTCGCTGATGATCCGCTCGCGCAGGTGATCATCCATTTTCTGTGTACTGCTCATGCTCATGCCCGTTTTTTGGTTTTCTGGGGTTATAGCAGGGGAGCCTGGGAAAATCTTCACTTGATTTGGAAGAAAAGTTGTCCAACAGCAGGCTGAATTCGCAGTGTGTCTCAGTGCATTGGAGTAAGGTAGCGTTCACTTGTATGGTTGTTGACTACTTTCAACGTCACTCAACAATCCAAAATCCGGCGATGCGGATACCTAATATGGAAAAAATCACAGAACGTCGTGGGTTCCTCAGCCCACTTCAGGTGAATCTCGTTCCAGCCGGGAACAGAAATGGCTCGAAGATGAAAAAGGCTTCTACGGCCGTCAGTTTTAAATAGCGCGCTAATGTTTAGCAAAAATTTCATCCAGGGTCAGGACCCGGTGTTGTTTCATAGCCAGAACATCACGGTGGCTGCGAGAGCGATGGCTGACAGGAAGACCTTCGGGCATCTGTCATACCGAGTTGCGACACGCCGCCAATCCTTGAGCCTGCCGAACATGATCTCGATGCGATTACGCCGTTTGCAGCGTCGCTTGTCGTATTTCACGGGGTTGCTGCGGGACTTCCGGCTTGGGATGCAGGGCTCTATCCCTTTGTCTTTCAACGCATCTCTGAGCCAGTCGGCATCATGGCCATGGTCCCCAAGCAGCCAGTCGACGTTTGGCAGGCTGCTCGGCAATGCCCGTGCACCGATGTAGTCGCTGACCTGTCCTGCGGTGGCGAAGAAGGTGAGCGGGCGTCCCTGGCTGTCGCAGATCGCGTGTAGCTTGGTGTTCATTCCTCCCCTGGTTCTACCAATCAGGCGTCCACGCCCCCTTTTTCAACGCCCAAACTGGTCGCTGTTCGGTGGGCTTTCAGATATGTCGCGTCAATCAACACGGTCTTCTCTGGCTGTGTTCCGCGGCAAGGCCAACCATGATCCGGGCGAAGATGCCCCTTTCACTCCAACGCTTCCAGCGGTTGTAGAGCGTCTTGTGAGGACCGTATTCCCCGGGCGCATCACGCCAGCGTAACCCATTGCGGTTGATGAAGATGATCCCACTCAGAATGCCCCTGTCATCAACCCGGGGTTTGCCGTGGGACTTCGGGAAATAAGGCTTCAGACGCGCCATCTGCGCATCGCTCAACCAGAAAAGATCAGACATGTCACCGCTTCGTTTTTTCCAGCAAGGAATCATGCCGTGAAACTGAATTCAATGGGTCCTGACCCTAGAGTCAGGACCCATTGATCATTTGCTCTCGGCGTGATTCAGCC
>JAUNVT010000068.1:14331-17345 GCA_030540655.1 Rhodobacterales bacterium | reverse complement strand
AATCCGGGCCTTTCCGAAGGTCGGCGGTATTACACCATCCGGTGGGACACTATCATGAATCCTGTCCGATCAGATGCCTGCATTGATTTTTTGCAGAAATTCGGCACCGGGTTAAGTGATTCGTAACTCCTGATGAACGTCTCGGTCCGGCCAAAGAGAGGTCCAGCGCCCGCTGCATGGATGATCTGACCTTCCCCGGCCTGCAAGTCCTTCAGCACAATGCCAGCTGCCGATCAAAGTCGTCATTCTCGATAACGGGATAGGGCGATAACACAACAGGGCGCGTCGCGTATCTTCGGCAAGGTGGACGATCTGGACGGGCTTTCTGCACAGGTTTGTCTGTCAATCGCGCCCGCGCGCCATGCGGCAAGCGTTTTGTTGAAATCGGAAAGCTGCTCCGGTCGGCTTGTCGAGGCTTGGAATTGATCGTCTGGACGCGCGGACGTCCTCTCCCATTCTAATCCGATTTCGGGCGTTGATGACAGCCTCTCCGAACAGGCTGCCTGGGGCGCGTGAAATCCGAATCACGCACCCTCACAGGGACCTTCACGAGTGTCGTTCAAATACCGTCAGTTGATTTTGAACAAGGCATCGTTGCCCTTGAGCAGGCCAATTTCCAGAAGGCTGTGGTTCAGCCTGCGGGCTGCTGCCAGTTCTTCCGGAGTGGCCGCGTCGGCGATCTGGTCATAGCAGTAATCCTGGAGCATCGCCTGAATGCTTTCTTCGCGCTTTGATTGCGCGAATGTTGCGTCCTTTCTGCAGGGCGCGTCGATGGCAGCACCGCCGTTGTCAGACAACGCTTCTTCGCGTGTAGCGTCGACGAACACGTCACCGTCTATCCCGGCGAATCGGCGTATCCGGTCGATACGTTCGTCGGTGCAGTCCAGAAGCGCCGCCATGGCAGACACCTTGCCCATTGGTGTGGTCTTTCCGATGTAATCGTAGGGTGCGCAGTCTGAACGCTTCAGAACCCGGTTCATTACCGGGTCAATTACGGTAACAATATCCGAGATCCCCGAATCGCGTGCGTACTCCAGGGATGCGATCATCAATTCGCTGGTCGCATAGCTCATGGAGTTCCGGGAGGTGCCGCGCTCAAGAGCCTCGGTATCGACACAAAAACGGGTTGATTCCCAGATGGTCGCACTTCGGAGCGGTGGCTCTCCATCCAGGATGGCGGAAAAGACATCGGACAGCATGTGGGGACCTGTGGTCTGAAGCGCACGAACGCAAGACACAACCCGGTTTTCATCATTCACGCCGATCACATAGGCCGGATCAAGCGCGTCATATTTATCTATTTCGCGACCGTCGCGAACGTCAACTTCCCAGCCAAGGCGCTTCCCGAACACCCGAGCCCGCAGTGCAAACATTTCGTCCAGCAACTCTGTGTAACGGTGCCGGTTCAAACCATCGATAACAACAATCATATCTATCTCCATTCCCCCAAATAGGGAATAAAGAGCATATTTTCCGGCTTTGACGCTATTGGGGGAATCCCGTATGCGCCTGTCTAGTTGGGATATATCAGGCCTTGTCCGATCGCCCGTCCCACGGCCTGCGAGGTGGTGAGCGCCGCGAGTTTTGTCCGTGCCGATCGCAGATGGACTTCGACAGTTCTGTTGGAGATGGACAGGATATCCGCAACATCCTGCTGTGTCTTACCGGCCGCGACCCATTGCAGGACCTCGACCTCACGCGCTGACAGCGATTGATGAGCAGATTTTCGGGTATGCAAACTCACCTTCATGACGTGATCATGCAAATTCACGGCAGCGTGTTGCAGATCACCAAGAATTTCACGTTTGAGCAGGCTCCATTCCCGGCTGGAACAGCTGCGCGTTACGCTGAATAGCCCGATATCTCCAAAAGGGCCACGCACAGGAATGGTCAGCCCCTGCTCTGCGATGCCGAAGTCATGCGCAGCGCGAAAGACGGTCTGAAAGGACGTCTCATGGCGCAGCCGCTGCCAGTCCACCGGGGCGATACTGCGGCTTGCCATCAGGAGCGTCGGATCCTTGTGCTGAAACCCCTGTTCGACGTACCGGTTTTGCCACTCGTTCGGATAGTTGACGAAGCCATGCACGGTTTGCTCTACAGGATCGATCCCTGCATAGGCTGCAAAATCAAGTTCGTGTGCTTCGCAAACCTGATCAAGGAATGATCGAAGGCGGTTCTCGGGAAACGGAACTTTACTCAGATCGATGACGGCCACGTCGCTACCTTTTTTCCCCGCTCAAAAAACACTCCGCGCCAGATGTGGAGCGTTTGCTTGATGGTCTGCCTGCACCTGAGAATATGTGACCGGACAGACCGGCCGAACTCGCGTACAGGAGCAAGTGAACCAGAGCCTACTGGTCATTACGGTTGGATGCGACAATAAAAGCAAAAATTGCAGACCGGTGCGATTTCGAAAGAGATCCGTAGTGGCCTGCAATGGCCTGGGCTTCTGGTGGAAGCGACGGATCGCACTCTTTTCGCTCGAACGAATCGTCCTGGGAAAAAAGCACGCCAATCTGCACGTTGAGCGCGTCAGCTATCTCGAAAAGCTGTTTGGCGGTGGCGCGGCGCATGCCTTGCTCAAAAGCGTCAATCGTATGTGTTGAAATGTGCAGCCTCTGTGCAAGGTCATCCTGCGACATGCAAAGCAGCTGCCGTTGCTGTGCAATACTGCGGCCCAACAATATATCAATAGTGTTCAAAATCTTATTCTCTCAGAAATGTCTTTGAAAAGTTGATTTCCTTGCTCCTCCATAGGCTGATGTGAAGAGCGGAGCAATACACCTCTGCGAAAGCATTGGGATAGTGTGCTCGGGCAACGGGAAAGAAAATGCAATTCGGGCCGTGCCACATGTGCGTGTCTGCAACTCTCAAAGCCAGCTGCCAGTTGGCGAAGGAAACGAGATGCGGGTGCCATTGGCCTCTGTCAATATGGCACTGACACCTGTCGAAGCACGGTGCCGTCATGTTGCGAGCGCCCGATAGTGCCCGTCTCACGCTTTGATCAATCACCG